>JAJYTO010000015.1 GCA_021793015.1 Bacillota bacterium | reverse complement strand
TCCGATCTGGGAATGTTGCGTTTTGGCGTGTTGGAACGGCTGCTTGACGACAGGATGCGGTCGGGAAGCGAATCGTTTCTGGCGTTCGCGGACCGCTACGGCGGCTCCCATCGCGATGCGCGGCTGGGGCCGCTGATTTTGGAACTGTACGACTTTACGCGCAGTCAGCCGCACCCCGGGGACTGGCTGGACACCGCTGTTGCGCGCTCAGAACAGGATGCAACGCTGACGCTTTCCACCGTCAGTTTCGCGGCGGAACTGTTCGCGTCCTTCGAGCACGCGCTGCGCTTCGCAATGGAACTGACCGGGGAAGCCATGAACATCTGCGCGCGGGAAGAAGCGTTGGCATCGTATGCAAGGACCCTTCAAAGCGACGCAGATTTGGTCGCAGCCGCGTTGCAATGTGTGTTGCGGCGCGATTATGAGGGATTGCGTACGGCCGTCGCGAAACCTTTCTCCCGTCTCGCACAGGCGCCGGACGCCGACGACTGGGCCAAGGAGAGAGTCAAACAACTGCGCGGGCAAGCCAAACAGGCCGTCGTCGACATGGCCGAACGGTTGGCGGCAAGGAGCGAAACGGATCTGCTGGCGGATCTGGCGGAGACGGCGGCTCATTTGCGGGTTCTGGCGCAACTGGCGTCGGGATTCGCGTCAGCCTACCAGGAGGCGAAGAGGCGGCGCGGCTGTGTGGATTTCGCCGACCTGGAACACATGGCGTATCATGTCTTGGACGGGGGGCGGGAGGGTGAAAGCGGTCAAAGCAGTTTGGCGCGGCAATTCGCCCAGCGTTTTGAGGCCATACTGGTGGATGAGTATCAGGACACGAGTCCCATTCAGGACGCCATTTTGAGTCTCGTTGCGCGCGCCGACCCTTCCAACGAGTTTCAGGTCGGGGATGTCAAGCAAAGCATCTACCGCTTTCGGATGGCGGAACCAAACCTCTTCTTGCGCAAATACGACCTCTATGCGCGGGGGCAGGGAGGCAGACGCATTGACCTTCAGGACAATTATCGCAGCCGGGAGGGCGTCGTAGACGCGGTGAACTTTCTGTTTGGCCAGTTATTCGCCCCGGTGTTGGGGGGGATCGTCTACGACGCCCGCGCCCGCATGCGCGCGCAGGCATCCTATCCGCCGGTGGACAGAGGATTGTCGCTGGCAGGCGCAGTGGAACTGCATCTGATCGACAGGGCTGTCGAGGACGCGCAGGACTCTGCAGGGGAGATGAGCGATGCTGCCGGCGGGGGGAGTGATGCCGGCAGGGAGACGCCGTGGTCTGCCGGAGGGATGCGAGAGTCTGCCGGAGGGATGCGAGAGTCTGCCGGAGGGATGCGAGAATCGGGCGTGGAGACACCGTGGTCTGCCGGAGGCGCGCTGGAGGAGACCCGAGGCGCGGATGAGGAGGCGCCTCTTGCGGGCGATGACGCTGTGGGGAGCCTTTCTGCCATCGAGATGGAGGCGCAGGTGATCGGTCAACGACTGCTGGAATTGCACAGGCGCCAGGTCCTGGTTTGGCGGCCGGAGGCTGGCGTCTACCAACCGGTTCGTTGGCGGGATATGGTTGTCCTGTTGCGGTCAAGAGCCGGACGCGCAGAACCTATGCTGCGGGTGTTCAGACAATTGGGTATTCCGGTTCACGGCGAGTCGGACAGCGGCTACTATACGGGCTTGGAGATGCGGTTGGCTCTGGCCCTGCTGGACGCCGTGGACAATCCGCTCCAGGATATCGCTTTGGCAAGTGTCCTGCGTTCGCCGATGTGCGGTTTTCGCACGAGTGATCTGGCTGCGCTGAGACCGTATTCGAAAGCGGGCATGTATCAGGCGGTCAGGCGCTGCGCGTCCGCGGACCGTGGGACGTTGAGCGCCGCCGCGGCTGCGCTGGCGGATCGGGCGAGCGTTTTTTGCGACCGCCTGCAGCGCTGGCGGACGTTTGTGCGCTCGCATTCTGTGAAGGACAGCGTGACGCATCTGCTTACGGACAGCGGATTGGTGGATTTTGTCACGGCGCTGTCCGGCGGCGCCGTCCGCCTGGCCAACCTGCGCGCGCTGCAGCGCCAGGCGGCGGCGTATGATGAATTGTACGAGGGCGGCTTCAGCGGCTTTGTCGCCTTCCTGAGGGATCATCAGATGCGCGAGGGCGACGCTGGTTCTGCGCGGACTCTGGGGGAAAATGAGGACGTCGTGCGGGTGATGACGATTCATAAGAGCAAGGGATTGGAGTTCCCTGTGGTATGCGTGGCCGATCTCGGCAAGCGATTCCGGTTGCGCGACGGGGATCGGGCGATCCGTTTTCACCGCACGTTGGGACTCTGCGCGGACAGGGTCGATCTCCAACGCAAAGAGCGCTGGACTACTGCGGCCGCCATGGCGATCGATGCGGCCGAACAGCGGGAGCGGCTCGCGGAGGAGGCGCGAATTCTCTATGTGGCGCTGACGCGGGCGAGAGAAAGACTGATTCTCGTGGGCAGCATGCGCAACTTGCAGGCGACGTGGTCAGGATGGGTCGATCGAGCGGGGGCGCAGACGGGGACGGACGCGGGGCCGCAGGTGACGGCGCCGGCAGGAACGCGCACAGAGGCGCAGGCGGAACACCGCCCCCTGCAGGCGTCCCTCCTCCTGCGCGCCAAACGCTGTCTGGACTGGATCGGGCCCGCGGTCTATCGATTTGCCGCAGAGGGTTCACCGCTCTTCGCCGTATCCTTGTGGGGCGATGCGTTTGACAGGCCGACGCCCCAATCGGCGACTGCAGACATGGATGCGGACACCGTTGACTGGCGGGCGGTCTCCGAGTTGCGCGCAGGAGCCATTGACAGTCTGTATACGGTTGATCAGACCGCGCGTCAGGTCCTCGCGGACGCGGTGGCGGAACACATCTGGCTGGATGAAGGAGCAAAAGTGGACGCGCCTGCAAAGATGAGCGTCACGGAGTGGAAAAACAATTGGCAGGACGCGGATCTGGAGGAGGGCCGTCAGGACGGGGGCGCTTCCCTACTGACGGCTTCGCGCGCGAGTCTGGAACGGCCGCAGTTTATCCAGCGCGAGCGCGCGCTGACGGGCGCGGAACGCGGCACGCTGTTTCATGTCGCCATGCAGCGCGTGTCCCTTGCGCAGAACCTGGCGGACGAAGCGGTGGCGGCCCAGGAACTGTCCGTCGTGGCGGAGCGCGGTTACTTGCCAAAGCAACATGTCGGCGCTGTCAGTCCTCTGGAAATCGCCGCATTCTTTCAGTCGCCGTTAGGACAACTCATGCTTCAAGCCCCGGAACGGGTGCGCAGGGAGGTATCCTTTACGATGGCGGCGCCGGTGTCCCGGCTGGCGGCGCTGCGATCGGACCGCTCCGGTCAATTCGGCGGAGCTGACGAAGCCGCCGAATCCGGCCACTTCGAAGAGTGCCGAGAAGTCGGCGAAGCTGGAGAACCCTTCGAATCCCTGGAATCCACTGAATCCGGAAAGGGCGGTCGGTCCGACTGTCTTGACGGCGTCGAGTATGAGCGCGTACTCGTTCAGGGCACTGTGGACTGTTTGATCATCAACGAAGACGGCGTCATACTTCTCGACTATAAAACGGATCACGTGTATGGTGATAGCATGGAGGCCGCGAAGCGATACGAACTGCAGGTTGAACTCTACCGAGAAGCGATTGAGCGCGCGTATGGCAGACCAGTGCAAGCCGTGTACCTCTATTTTTCGAGCGTTCGCCAGACAGTGCAGGTTCGGAACGCGCGCGGAGACATCCATGCCTGAGTTTTGCGAAGCAAAATCTCACTTGCGCGCCGCCGTCAGTGAATGAAAAAGGCGCCGAGAAATCTTTCGCGGACGCACTGCCCGCCCGGGGGGAGTCCTGTATTGTGCCCGTTGCGAGTTTGGCGACAGCGGTGGACTCCCGCCAGGACGGATCATGCATGCCGCTGCGGCGAGTATTAGCGGCCTTTGGGCCGCGGCTGTCTGAGCGGCAGCGGCATGCATGATCCGTCCTGGCAGGCACGGGCCACCGTATTTTCAGGATAGACTGTCATGCCTGAGTTTTGCGAAGCAAAATCTCACTGGCGCGCCACCAACAACCGGGAAGAAAATACGCCTGCGGCGATTTTTCGGGATAGGGAGACGATGCACATGATTTCAGCCGACCAGGGAGCGGCCGCGCCGGTCGCGGAACGGCCCGGGCTTGCAGAGCGATTGCAGGAAAAAATCCTGATTCTCGACGGCGCGATGGGGACGATGATTCAGCGCCTGGATCTGACCGCGCAGGATTTTGGCGGGGAGGCGTACGAAGGGTGCAACGAGTATCTGACCCTGACCAGGCCCGATGCGATCGCTGACATCCACGCCGCCTACCTGGAGGCGGGATCCGACATCATCGAAACCAACACGTTTGGGGCTGCGAGCATCGTGCTGGCGGAATATGGACTGGCCCATCTCGCAGAGGATATCAATGTGGCGGCGGCCCGGCTTGCCAAGGAGGCGGCCCACAGGTTTTCGACGCCGGACTTTCCGCGTTACGTCGCTGGTTCTATGGGTCCGACGACCAAGACGCTGTCTGTGACGGGCGGTGTCACATTTGACGAAATGGTCGAATCATACTACGTGCAGGCGCGCGGACTGCTGCAAGGCGGCGTCGACGCGCTTCTGCTGGAAACCGCGCAGGATACGCTGAATGTCAAGGCTGGGGGAATCGGTATCGAACGCGCCTTTGCAGCAGTGGGCCGAAGAGTGCCGATCATGATCTCAGGCACGATCGAACCGATGGGAACAACGCTCGCCGGGCAAAACATTGAGGCGTTCTATATCTCGGTCGCCCATCTCAAGCCGTTGTCCGTCGGTCTGAACTGCGCTACGGGGCCGGAGTTCATGCGCGACCATGTGCGGACATTGGCAGGCTTGTCGCATACCGCGGTCAGTTGTTATCCGAATGCGGGCCTTCCCGATGAAGACGGCCACTACCACGAATCGCCGGCCAGTCTCGCCGCGAAGATGGCGGCGTTTGCCGAGCAGGGCTGGATCAACATCGCGGGCGGATGCTGCGGAACTACGCCGGCGCATATTCGGGCATTGGCCGATGCGCTGCGTCCGCATCAGCCGAGAACGGCCTCGCGGACACCCCTGCGGGCCGTATCCGGGATTGAACCCGTCTATATCGAATCGGACAATAGGCCGCTCCTCGTCGGCGAGCGCACCAATGTCATTGGGTCTCGCAAGTTCAAGAGGCTGATTGAAAACGGTCGGTTCGAAGAAGCGGCTGAGGTCGCCCGTCAGCAAGTCAAAGGCGGTGCGCAGGTCATCGATGTCTGCGTCGCTGACCCCGATCGCGACGAAATGGCCGACATGGAGGGTTTTCTGGCGAAGGCGGGCAAGATGGTGAAGGCGCCCTGGATGATCGACTCGACCGATGCCGCTGTTTTGGAGGCCGGTCTGCGATACAGCCAGGGGAAAGCGATCATCAACTCCGTCAATCTGGAGGACGGAGAGAAACGCATCCGTGAAGTGGCTCCTCTTGTGCACAAGTACGGCGCGGCGCTGGTGGTCGGCACGATCGACGAAGACGGGATGGCGGTGACGCGCGACCGCAAACTGGCGATCGCCAAGCGCAGCTACGATCTTCTGGTGAATCGGTATGGATTGTCGCCGGAGGATCTGATCTTCGATGCTTTGGTGTTTCCGGTCGGAACGGGCGATGCGAATTATGTGGGCGCCGCCGCCGAAACCATCGAAGGGATTCGGCTGATCAAGGATGCGCTGCCCGAATGTCATACGATTCTTGGCGTCAGCAACGTTTCGTTTGGGCTGCCCGCGGCGGGCAGAGAGGCGCTGAACGCGGTCTTCCTCTATCATTGCACGCGCGCCGGACTTGATTACGCGATCGTCAACACCGAGAAACTGGAGCGGTACGCGTCGCTTTCGGAAGAGGAGCGCAAACTGGCGGAAGATCTGCTGTTTTCGACCAGCGATCAGACGGTGGCCGAATTTACGGCGTTTTATCGGGAGAAAAAAACTGAAACCAGAGTTGTCATGGAATCGCTCTCTTTGGAGGATAGGTTGTCCCGCTACGTTGTTGAAGGGTCAAAGGACGGGCTGGCTTCCGATCTGCAGACGGCCTTGCAGACATACGCGCCCCTTGACGTCATCAACGGACCCCTGATGGCAGGGATGGAGCAGGTGGGGCGCCTCTTTAACGCCAATGAACTTATCGTCGCGGAAGTGCTGCAGAGCGCCGAGGTGATGAAGGCGGCCGTGGCTTTCCTCGAACCATTCATGGAGCGCAAGGAGAATGCTGTCAAAGGCAAGATCATTCTGGCCACCGTCAAGGGCGATGTCCACGACATCGGCAAGAACCTTGTGGAGATCATCCTGGCCAACAATGGGTATCGCATCATCAACCTGGGCATCAAGGTGCCGCCTGAGCAACTGATTGAGGCGTATTTCCGGGAACTGCCCGATGCGATCGGTCTGTCCGGCCTGTTGGTCAAGTCGGCGCAACAGATGGTGATCACGGCCCAGGATCTGAAAAACGCCGGCGTCGAGGTGCCTCTGATGGTGGGCGGCGCAGCGCTCACCAAGAAATTTACCGACACGCGCATCGCTCCGGAGTATGGCGGCATGGTTCTGTACGCGAAAGATGCAATGGAAGGTCTGGATCTGGCAAATCAGCTTGCCAATCCGGAGGAACGCGCCGCTCTGATTGAACAGTTGCGCTCGCACCTGCAATCGGATGTCATGCCCTCGGCGGCCAGATCCGAGCCAAAGCCCGACCCGGCGCCGCTCCTGAAATCAAGCATCGCCAGGGACGCGCCGGTCTTTGCCCCGCCCGATCTGGACCGGCATGTGCTGAGACGGTATCCGCTGACGTTTCTGGAACCGTATATCAACTGGCAGATGCTGCTAGGCAAACATCTCGGGCTGCGCGGCAATGTGGAGAAACTCCTTGCGGCGAACGACGGCAAGGCGCTCGAGCTAAAAGCCCTTGTGGACGATCTCCTGCGCGACGCACGGCTCTGCGACCGCATCATCGCCCATGCCGTATATCGTTTTTTTCCGGCGAACAGCGACGGCAATCGCGTGCTTGTGTACGACCCTGAGAACCGTGACAAGGTTCGCGAAACGTTTGACTTTCCTCGCCAGGAGAAAGATCCTCACCTGTGTCTTGCGGATTTCTTGCGTCCGGTCGAGAGCGGCGTGACGGATTATGTTGCGTTTTTTGTAGTGACGACGGGCGCGGGCGTTAGAGAGCAGGCGGAGCGCTTGAAAATGCGGGGGGACTATCTGCGTTCGCATGCTCTGCAGGCCCTGGCGCTGGAACTCGCGGAATCGTTCGCCGAGCGCCTTCACCACATTTTGCGTGACAGTTGGGGCTTTCCGGACCCGCCCGACATAACGATGCGGGAACGGTTCATCGCAAGATACCAGGGAATTCGCGTATCGTTTGGCTATCCTGCGTGTCCGTCGCTTGAGGATCAGGAACGGCTGTTTCGGCTCCTTGCGCCGCAGGACATCGGTGTGGAACTGACGGACGGGTTCATGATGGACCCGGAGGCGTCCGTTTCGGCCATGGTCTTTTCCCATCCGGAAGGGCGCTACTTTAGCGTGGAATGACAAGGGGGCGACAAGCATGAAAATCGGAGTGATTGGCGCAGGGGCGGTCGGCGGTTATTTTGGTGCGTTACTGGCGCAAGCTGGAGAGGACGTCACATTTCTGGTGCGCGAAGACAGGTATCGGGCGCTTCAGCATGGACTGACCGTGAAAAGCGTGCATGGCGACCTGTTTCTGGCGGAACCGAAGCTGGCGCAAAGCGGCGAGGAACTCAGCGGCTGCGAGGTCATACTGCTTGCGGTCAAGCAGTATCATCTGGAGGGTGTCTGGAATGATCTCGGGATGCTTGCGGAGGGAGGCGCTGTGCTGTTGCCGCTGTTGAATGGCGTGCGGCATATGGAGCGTCTGGAACGCGATTTCGGAACGACCCGCGTATTGGGGGGTTCCTGCCATATCGAGACGACGCTCGATGAGACAGGGGCGGTCGTGCAAACGAGCGATATCAGGGATATCGTTTACGGGGTTTTGGGAGACGAAGATTCTGTGGATCCGCAGCTCGGGGGCGTTTTGGACCGTCTTCAGGAAGCCTTTTTGCGGGCGCGCATTCCAGCTGTCAGGCGCGTGCGCATCATGCGCGAATTGTGGAAGAAATACGTGTTCCTGTGCGCCTTTAGCGGCATGACGGCGGCAACGAGATCAACGATTGGCGTTGTCTGGCGCGAACACAGCGCACGTGTGGCGCTCGCGCAAATGTTCGGCGAGTTGATCGCCGTGGCGCGGGCGAAGGGGATCGATCTTCAGGAGACGTTCCATACAGCGATGATGGAGCGGGTGGCTGGACTGAATCCTCTCATGACGTCGTCCATGCACCGCGATCTTGAGAAAGGCCGGCCGCTTGAACTCGACAGTCTGCAGGGCGATCTGATCGCCATGGCGGAGGAGTGCGGCATTGAGGCGCCTGTCCACAGAACTGTTTACGCTGTGCTGGCGCCCCATCGCCATGGCCGCCGCTGACTGGAGGTAGACCATGTCGGTCCCGCGGTCGCAGGCCGGCATGGTCTGAGTTTGGCCTGTCTGGCCCCTGTCTGGCCCTGCCTGATCTCAGGCTTGTTTGTCGCCTGGTGCTAGGCGCGGTCAGGAACGAACAGGAAGAACAAAACGAAGATGATGAGAAACACAACGGCCCACTGCGTGTAGTGTCCAAACACGTGCATCGCGACAACCTCCTGCAAGACGGTATGGGAGCCGCCATTTGCGGCTACAGTCCAGTAGATGCAGCGGGCTGTTAACCCGTCATGGACACTCGCACAGCCGACGAGCCTATTTCGAATCGTCGGCGCGGCTGTGGCCTTTGCGCCGTGGCTGTGGCGGTTGCCGCTGCAGTTGCAGCGACTCGATGCTTCATCGGTTATAGCGAAATTCCCGGTTTGGCCGCCGACGCCGAAACGTTGAAGTGATCCCACATCCCCAGCGCAGCGTGGCCGGGCACGCCACATACGATGGCGTAGTAGCCTGCCTGTCCAGCCGTAAACGAAAATTGGGCCGATCCCCCGGGGTTAATCCCCTGAGTGGGGTGCGGCGTGGACGCGCCGGGAAACGCCGGCGTGAACGTCGTGGGAGACTGGATGGCGGTCACGGGAACGATCATTGCGCTATGGGCCATGATTGAGGAGGCGTTAGAAAAGGAGACGTCGATCTTCCACCCCAGCGGCACTGTGACAGTCATCACCCCATTCGAGTAGCCGTTGAAGTCATAATTGTCGTTCACGCCGGCGTGCAGCAGCAAGTCGACGACTTTGACGGTGGGTGAATAGGACAGCCAGCGGTCGATCACCACAGCGCCGCGCGGGTTGAATTTCGCTGGCGCAGCGCTATGCGAATGCGCGGCGGCAACCAGTGTGGGCGGCGTGCCCACGCCATACCGATAGACCATGGATCCCCCGAGAGACCCTGTGACAGATACGAAGATGACGGCTCCGACAAGCAGCAGGTCCGACCAAACGGTTGATCTTCCGCGGTCGGCGAAGGGAATAGAAGATTGGGGTCGATATCCGCTCCAAAATGATGGATATTTGGTGAACATGCGGACAAACCATGCGGCAAAGGCAAATCCCATCGTCAAGACGGCGTCGCGTTGATGCGCCGACAGCATTGCTACGGTATGAGAATTCCACCGGACATATTGCTCTGAAATCACTCCGGCCGCAGCGGCGCCCACGAGAGCGAACAGCGACAAAGTCAGCACCCAGAATCCGGCGCGCTGAATGAACGGCCTCTGGATGGTTCCAAAAACATAGCCGATCAACTGGATAAACACCGCCAGGTACAGCAGCGCGATTGGAAAATGGACGACCATCGGATGGATGGTCCGCGGCAAGATCCCCATGCCTATGTGAATCCACGCACCCAATAGGCTGCTCCACAGGGAACGAATGAACTGCATGTTTTCCTCTCCTCAAAGGCAGTCGTCAAAACTATAATTACACCATACTACGTCGTGTTGCTAGAATTATGGCGCGTCGAAGGTTGAATGTCCACCGGACACCGTCGTCGATCCTGTGACTTTCCGTAACTCCGTCGGAGCCTTTCGCGCCATGGATAACTTAGGGAAATATACCCGGCAGCGATATGATTTTCCAATGCATTTTTTGCACTATTCATGAAAACGTTTGCGCGATGGCACGCACCATTGCAGAGGCATCTGCGGTGGAGTGATGCTGTTTAGTTCATGTCCCCTAGGGGACATGTGACAAACCGAAATTTGGCAGGCGCGGTGCGGTGCGGTACATATAGTGTTTGATTAAAGCCTCAAACACTATATGTGGGATCATAACGCCTGCTGCGCGGACTTTATCACATGTCCTCTAGTTCACCCGTGATGCGTTCCGGTCGCGCCTCGGCCTTTTTGCGCGGCGGCAGAGGCCCCAGATACTGATAGAAGTGACACTCGATTCGCCCGTTGTACAGCTTGCGATTCTTGTCCGCGCGTCTGCCGAACAGACGCTCGAACGCAGGGTGTGAGGTGATGGTGAAGACTGACCAGGTCGGGTTCTGCTCTGCCACTCGGCCGAGGTCTTTGTACAGGGTGCGCACTTCTTTTTCACTGCCCATGCGTTCTCCGTAAGGCGGGTTCGTGACGATGCAACCGTACTCTCCCTGCGCCGAAAACTGTGCGAGCGACGCTCTGGTGACACGGATGGCGTCGCTCACGCCGGCGAGTTCAGCGTGTCTTGCGGTCAGGCGCGCGGCCTCGGTGTCTATGTCGGACGCGTGGATGTGAATGTCGGCGAGCGGACGCCGCAGTTCGAAAGCTTCCCGTTTCGCGGTCTCCATGGCGTTAGCGGGCATCCAGGCAAATGATTCGCAGGCGAATGTTCGCGCATGACCCGGAGCGATATTGGCGCCGATCAGCGCCGCCTCGACGGCAATGGTTCCCGTTCCGCACAGCGGATCGGCAAATGGTCGGTGCGGGGCCCATCTGCTTAGCAAAATGAGCGCGGCGGCGAGCGTCTCCTTGAGCGGCGCGGGGCCTGTCAGTGTGCGGTACCCCCGTTTGTGCAGGCCCTGGCCGCTCGTGTCGAGCGCGATCGTCACCGCATCCTTTTGAAGAGACACTTCGATCGCGTAGGAATCGCCAGATTCCTCGAACCACCGCTGTCCATAGCTCTCCTCAAGGCTTGCGACGATGGCCCGTTTGACGATGGACTGGCAGGCGGGCACACTGCTGAGCTGTGACTTGACGGAGCGCCCTTCGATGGGAAAGCGTGCGTCTCTTGGCAGCAGTTCCGCCCATGGCAACGCTTTTGTTCCCTCAAACAATTCATCAAACGTTGTGGCCGTAAACTGTCCAACCACCAGCATGACGCGATCTGCGGTCCGCAGCCACAGGTTGCTTCTGCAGATCCCGGCTGCGTCTGTCTGATACAGTACGCGCCCATTTTCCACAGTCAATCCGCCAAAACCGAGACTCTCCAGTTCGCGCGTCACCACCGCTTCAAGGCCCAGCGGCGCTGTGGCCATCAGTGTGTATGGCATTCGTTCACATCCTCTTTCCTGATCGTCACAAATTGTACCATACTCCAGACACCGCCCCCAGTTGTGCTATGATAACAGAGAATGAGGAACAGGAGGCACGGCAATGGATAACAGCATCGTGGGCGTCTGGTCCCAACCGGTCGCAAACGTCGTGGAACGCGGCGCAGTACGGAAGTTTGCGGACGCGATCGGCGATCCCAATCCCTTGTATCGCGACGAAGAGTATGCGCGCGGCACACGCTTTGGAAGACTGATTGCGCCGCCGACATTTTGCAGAACGTTTGACTTCGGAATCATCGAAGGTCTTGATATTGCGCAAGAAGGCCTGATTCACGGCGAGCAGTCGTTTCACTTTGAACGCCCCATTTACGTCGGGGAAGAACTGTGGTGCAGTGAATGTCTGACTGATACATATACCCGCTCTGGCGGAAGCGGCAAAATGACGTTTCTGATCCTTGAGCAAAAAGGCGAGACAAAGGATGGCGAGCTGGTCTTCACCTCCCGCGCGAATGTGATTCGAAAGGAGGGTCCGGACGCGTGAATCATTCATTGTCTGTCGGCATGGAAGTTCCTCCGTTGCACAAGGGGCCTGTCACACACACCGACTTGGTCAAATACTCCGGAGCCTCCGGAGACTTCAATCCGATTCACACTGTGGAGTCGTTTGCGATCGAAGCGGGGCTGGGCGGCGTGATTGCACACGGTATGCTCACGATGGCGTACGTCGGCCAGATGCTCACTGATTTTGCGGGCGTGGATGCGGACCTCGTGGATTTTCGCGTGCGCTTTCGGGCCATGGTGCGACCGGGCGACACGGTCGTTTGCCGGGGCGTGGTCTCCGGAATCAAGGAAGACGATTCCGGTTCTCTGGTGACTTTGCAGGTGGATGCCGAGACGCAGCGCCAGGAGACCGTGGTCAAGGGAACGGCAACGTTGCGCTATCGTTAGTGTGAGGCTATCCAACCGACAGTGCGGAACGTTCGTGACAACGCTCTGGATCGGTCTATAATGGGAATAGCGAATCAGTTCCAAGGGGTGGCATGCATGTCGATGGTGCAAAGAAACGGCCGATTCACGTATGCGGATTACGTGACGTGGGACGACGATGAACGCTGGGAGCTGATCGACGGCGAGGCGGTTATGATGACACCGGCACCGAGTCCGGAGCATCAAGAAATTGTGGTGCGACTGAGTGGTGAATGGTACGCACAATTGCGCGGAAGGAGTTGCCACGTCTATGTGGCGCCCACGGATCTGACGTTTGACGCGGCAGAGGAGACGCCAACGGTGGTTCAACCGGATCTATTTGTGATGTGTGGGACATACGACCGGGAAAAACGAATCACGGGCGTACCCGCTCTGGTCATCGAGATCCTGTCTCCCTCGACGGCGCGGCGGGACAAGATTGCAAAACTTGCGTTGTACGAGCGCGTGGGCGTGCCGGAGTATTGGATTGTGGACGGGGCAAACCGCGTGATCGACGTGTTTTTACTCGATGGAGCGGCATACGGCCGACCGAAGTCTCACGGGGAGGGCGACGTCGTGACGGCAACTTCGGTGGAGGGTGTCACGGTGGATGTCAATACGATATTCTCGTCTTCTTAAACTCCGCGTCTTCCTTATGCACGAATTCGCCTTTGGCGTAACCAATGAAAATCCCCATTTTGGCGATGCCCACAATCCTTGGGATACAAACCGAATCACGGGCGGTTCAAGCGGCGGGAGCGCAGCGGCGGTGGCGGCGGGCCTTAGCATAGCCTCTCTTGGAGGCTGGCGAGCTGATTTCGGCAGTTCAGTATATTAAGGCTCAGCAGGCAAGGCGCTTAATCCAAGAAGGCTTTCGCCGTGTCTTTAATCAATTCGACGTCCTGCTGGCCCCATCCGTACCTCTCACAGCCACCCCGATAGGAGTGCGCCAGTTGCAGACAAACGGAATGCCCATTGACGTAACAATGGCCTTTGTCCAATTTGCGGCGCCGGCAAACCTGGCGGGGCTTCCGGCCTTATCTCCTGCCTACCGGACTTTCGGCGGAAGGGCTTCCTACGGGTATGCAGATTATCGGCAAGCCCTTTGGCGAGGAAACGGTACTTCGCGTAGGGGTTGAATATGAGGCGATGTCACCGTTGCAAGGGAAACACCCGCTCGGTTAGGAAGGAACGAATCCTGACGGAGCAAAGGGGCAAGGAATCCCAACTTGCGTAGGGATTCCTTGCTCCTTCGTACATAGCCAGATTCCTGATCATCGTGATTGAGGTATAATGTTCAGAAAGGACGCCGTTATTTGGATGTGACTTAAGCTGATCGACGCATGTTCATACTCATCCTGTGCCTCGCAGAGGCATGGGCGTTTGTTGGGATGATCCGCAAACTGACCGTTTAAGGAGAGATGATTCATGACTGTGACCAAGCGCGTGGCCATAGTAACGGGTTCCGGACGAGGCATCGGCGCTGAAACGGCGCGTCAACTTGCTCGTCACGGAGCTAAAGTCGTTGTGACGGACATCAGCGAAGAACACGCGAACGGCGTGGCGCAGGAGATCGTACGGGCTGGGGGCGAAGCGATCGCAAGGACTGCGGACGTCTCAAGGAGGGATCAGGTCGAAGCGTTGTTTGAGGGTTGCGTCAACCACTTTGGTCGTGTGGACATTCTCGTCAACAATGCGGGCATCATTCGCGATAATCTGGTGCACAAGATGACAGACGATGATTTTGATGCGGTCGTCGCAGTCCACCTGAAGGGAACGTTTCTCTGTTCACAGGCTGCGCAAAAATACATGGTGCCGCAAAAGTTCGGGCGCATCGTGAACTTTTCTTCGACTTCCGCGCTGGGCAACCGCGGCCAGGTCAATTACGCCGCGGCAAAGGCGGGAATTCAGGGCATGACAAAAACGCTCGCCATCGAGCTTGGGCGGTTTGGCATCACCTGTAACGCTATCGCGCCGGGGTTTATCGAGAGTGATATGACGCGGGCCACCGCAGCGCGCATGGGCGTCGATTTCGAACAGTTAAAGGAGTATTCTGCGAAGGAGACCGCTGTGCAGCGCGTGGGGGTTCCTGCAGATGTCGCTCATGCGGTCCTGTTTTTTGCGGCCGACGAATCTTCGTTTATCACTGGACAGGTCCTGTACGTGCGCGGAGGCGTCTGAACGTCGGCAGACCCGGATGCGGCGCCCGGCGCCACTCAATCGCACGCGCCGCCATCAGTGGAAGGAAAAACCCGCTTGACCGGGATCGTATACTGTGCCGAGGCGAGTTCGGCGCAGCCGTGTTTGAACAGCGGCACAGTATACGATCCCGGCGGGCAGAGACAATCGATTTTCCAGGGTAGACTTCCATGCCTGAGTTTTGCGAAGCAAAATCTCACTTGCGCGCCATCAACAACCGAAAAAGGCTCCGTCGGTATTGTTCGCGAATGCATGGCTTGCTCGAGGAGGAGTCATATATTGCGCCCGTCGCGAGTTTAGCGACAGCGGTGTCTGAGCAGGGGCGCAATATATGACTCCGACCGGCACGGACCATCAGTATTTTATACGGCAACTTGCCTGCCGCTTCTGAATAAGTTGCCATGCATGGCGGTGACCTTCAGGCCATGTTGGTTTCGGGATAGACTTCCATGGCGCCAAACGAGTGTAGAATGGGGTGATCGCGTTATGGCGCGTGCTTTGATTGTCGTGGATATGACCTATGATTTTCTTGCGGATGACGGAGCGCTCACCTGTGGACTGCCTGGCCAACAGGCGGTTCAGCCCGTGCTCGATCTGCTTCGTGAGTTTGCCCAAACCGGAGAACTGATCGTCTTTGCCTGCGATGCGCATACGGTCGACGATCCGGAATTCGCCTTATGGCCTCCTCATTGCGTGATTGGCACAAAAGGGGCCGCGCTGTACGGACAACTGGCTGACTTTTACGATCGCCATCAGAGCGATCGCGTACGCTATCTGCCAAAGACGAAGTACGACGCCTTTTTTGACACTCCGCTGGCCGATTGGCTGACCGCCGATCAAGTGACTGAAGTCACTGTCGTCGGTGTCTGCACCTCCATCTGTTGCTATGCGACAGCCCTTGGAGCGTACTGCCGGGGCATCTCGGTCACTTCGGATCCCACGGCCATGGCGGATCTTACCACAGACGCGCACGACTTTGCTGTGAATCACATGCAGAACGTACTGAAGGCCGGGATGATCAACAGGCATGCATGACGCTCCGCGGCGCAGTCCATGTCTTCTGCCAGGACGGATCATGCGTGCCGCTGCGGCGAGTATTAGCGGCCCTTGGGCCGCGGCTGTCTGAACGGCAGCGGCATGTCTGAGTTTTGCGAAGCAAAATCTCATCGTCCTGGCAGGCAGGGACCACCGTATTCTCGGGACAGACATCCATGACGCTTGCGCGCCATCATCAGGGAATGAAAAAGACGCTGGCCGCAAGGTTTTTCACGGACGCAAGGTCTGCTCGGGGAGGAGTCATATATTGCGCCCGTCGCGAGTTGTGCGAAGCGCTGTTTGAGCAGGGGCGCAATATATGACTCCGGCCGGCACGGACAATTGATTTTTCGGGACACACAGATCGACTTCGGGAGACAGGGAGTGAGCGGAACCATGATCCATATGTTTGAGCGGGCAGAATCGTTCGTAAGCGCCGAAGAGCTAGAATTACAGTTGCCCTTCGTGCGGGCGGCGCACGAACTGATACACAGCGGCCGCGGCGCGGGGTCCGATTTTCTTGGCTGGCTGCGCCTGCCGCAGGAGTATGATCGCGCTGAATTGCGCCGGATCCTTGACACCGGAAAGCGGATCGGCGAAACCGCGGAGATTCTCGTGGTCGTTGGCATCGGCGGATCTTATTTGGGCGCGCGCGCAGCGCTGTCCATGCTGCGTCACTCATTTGCGGAACTGTTGCCGCGCGATCGGTCGCCGCTGCAGGTGGTGTTTGCCGGCCATCAGATGAGCGGCACGTACCTGACTGACCTGCTTGAACTGCTCGATGGTCGGGAGGCAGCGGTGAATGTCATCTCCAAATCAGGCACGACCACGGAACCGGCGCTCGCGTTTCGGGTGTTGGAAGCCTACATGCAAAAGCGGTATGGCAGAGCGGAGGCGGCCAAGCGCATCGTGGTGACGACGGATCGCTCGCGCGGCGCGTTGCGAGAGCTTGCGAACGCGGTCGGGTATGAGACATTCGTGGTTCCTGACGATGTCGGTGGGCGATTCTCCGTGCTGACGCCTGTTGGGCTGTTCCCCCTCGCTGCGGCGGGAATCGATGTGGAGGCCATGCTTTCCGGCGCGCAGGTCGCACAAGACGATACGGCCCGCGTGGACCTGAACACGAATCACGCCTACGCCTATGCTGCTTTGCGACACGCGCTGCGGCAAAAGGGAAAACTCGTGGAGTTGCTGGTCAGCTATGAACCGGGACTGCATTACGTCGGGGAGTGGTGGAAGCAACTGTTTGGCGAGAGTGAAGGGAAAGACCATAAGGGGATATGGCCAGCCAGCGCCGATTTTTCGACCGATCTTCATTCGCTGGGGCAATACATTCAACAAGGCCGCCGATTTTTATTTGAGACGGCGCTGCGGGTGCGCACCCCGCGTCGCTCGCTGGTCATTGAAGCACTGCCCGGTGACGCGGACGGTTTGAACTATCTGGCGGGGAAAACGATGCAGGATGTGAATGACACAGCGCTGCAGGCGACGATGCTGGCGCACATGCAGGGCGGTGTGCCCAACATCGGTCTCGAACTGGCGGATATGGGGCCGGAGACATTGGGTTATCTATTCTACTTTTTTGAAAAGGCCTGTGCTGTCAGCGCCTACTTGCAGGGAGTCAATCCTTTTGACCAACCGGGTGTCGAGGCGTACAAGACCAATATGTTTGCGCTTCTTGGGAAACCTGGCTATGAGGACTTGCGCAGTGTGCTCGCGAAGGGACGCTGATGATCAAATGACAGTCGTGGACGATGTCACAAAGCTCATTGGCAGGACGCCTTTGCTAAAACTTCGGCGGGTGGCGCCCAAGGGTGCGGCGGAAGTGTTCGTCAAACTCGAACGATTCAATCCGGGCGGCAGCGTGAAGGACAGGCCGGCCGCCAACATGATTGCGGCCGCAGAACGCTCAGGGCGCTTGCGCAAGGGCATGACGCTGATCGAGCCGACAAGCGGCAACACGGGCATCGGCATTGCGATGGTCGCGGCGGCAAAAGGGTATCGGGCGATCCTTGTCATGCCTGATACGATGACTTGGGAACGCATCGCCATCCTGCGTGCCTACGGGGCGCAGGTGGTGCTCACTCCCGGCGCCCTGCGCATGGCCGGCGCCGTGCAAAAGGCGGAAGAACTGCAGCGCGAAATGGGCGCTGACGCGATGATCGTGGGCCAGTTTGACAACCCGGACAATCCGGACGCGCACCGCAAGGGCACGGCGCTTGAGATTCTGGAGCAGACCGGGGGGCGGCTTGATGTGTTCGTGTCATCCGCAGGTACGGGCGGCACGGTGACAGGATGCGGCGAGGCGCTCAAACGCGCATTGCCGTCCGTGCAAGTTTACGTGGTGGAGCCCAAGGGTTCGCCGGTGCTGTCAGGCGGCCAGCCGGGACCGCACAAGATGGTGGGAACGAGTCCGGGATTTATTCCGGCGATTCTCAACACGGGCGTCTATGATCGCATCTTTCAGGCGTCGGATGAGGAGGCCATCGACATGACGAAGCGACTGGCGCGGGAAGAGGGGGTATTGACGGGCGTTTCCGGAGGCGCGGTGGTGTGGGCGGCGCTGCAGGCGGCGCGGGAGACCGGAGCAGGCGCGCGCATTGTGGCGCTCTGTCCGGATACGGGGGAACGTTATTTGAGCATGGATCTATTTTAAACAAAGCCTTTTGGAGAGGGATGCGCGCATATGCATGGAACAGTGAGTTGGCAAGGCAAGCGCCGCTTCGTGGGCACGGGAGACTCTGGTCACGCCGTGGTCATGGACGCCAAACAGGAAGCGGGCGGCGAGAACGGTGGAGCGCGGCCGATGGAATTGCTCCTGTTGGGACTCGGCGGCTGCACAGGCATCGATGTGACGATGATTCTTGAAAGAATGCGGATTGACTATCAGCGGGTCGACATACACCTGGATGCCGAACGGGCCGCCGATCTTCCCCAGAAGTTCACCGCGATCACCCTCACGTACGAAGTCGATGCGCCGGGAGCTCCGCTGGAACGAGTCATGCGGGCGGTCACGCTGTCGCAGGACAAGTATTGTTCGGCGTCACACTCGCTGTCAGCCGATCTGCATGCGGTTCTCATCCTTAACGGGGAGCGGTTTCCCGTGCCAGGATTGACGGAAGAGAGCCATGCGGACGCTGCGGAAGACCGATAAGGGGGTGGCGCGCATGCGTGTGCAGGAACTGCTGGACCTGACCGGCAAGAAAGCGCTCGTTACTGGCGGAGGACGGGGTCTTGGCAAACAGATGGCCCTGGGGCTTGCGGAGGCGGGCGCCGATGTGATCGTCTGTTCCCGACGTTTGGAGGCCTGCTCTGCCGTGGCGCAGGAGATCGCGTCTGCGACGGGGCGGACGGCGCACGCGCTAAGGCTTGACGTCGCCGATCCGGACAGCGTCGCTCAAGCGGTCGGTCAAGCGCTGTCTCTGGTTGGCCAGATTGACATTTTGATCAATAATGCGGGCCTCTCCTGGGGAGCAGATGTGTTTTCTATGCCGCTGGAGAAGTGGAACCAGGTGATGGCGGTGAATGCCACAGGCTCGTTCCTGATGGCCCAGGCACTCGGCAAAGGCATGGTGGATCGCGGCTGGGGCCGCGTGATCAATGTGGCGTCGGTCGCGGGACTGTTTGGGATCGATCCCGACATCATGAATGCGGTGGGTTATCATGCCAGCAAAGGCGCCGTCATCGCACTGACCCGCGATTTGGCCGTGAAATGGGCGCCGTACGGGGTGACGGTCAATGCGATCGCTCCAGGATTTTTTCCTTCTCGGATGAGCCAGGGTGTGCTCGCCCATGGGGGAGAGAAGATCCTGGCGGGAACTCCGATGCGCCGATTTGGCGGAGAGCACGATCTGAAAGGTCTCGCCGTCTACCTGGCGTCGGACGCTTCGGCCTATATGACGGGGCAGGTGCTGCTCGTCGACGGCGGCGCCAGCGCAGTCTGAGGCGGCCTGCAGCCCGCGGTCGCAGGGGCGCGAGGGCGGCGCGAAGGCGGGAGGTGACGACTGCGGCACATGCGACCGTACCCACGGCATGTTGCCATGACCTCCTGCTCACACGACAGTCAGACGCGGGCACTGTGCGTCAGGGCGGCAGGACTGCGGGTTGCAGGAATGGCGCTGCGCTACAGCGCCTGGGCCATCAGGAGCACAGTCAAACCCATCAGCAGAGCCACGATGGCGCCGCCCCAAATGCGCGTCAGGAACGTATTGGCGTAAGAACCCATGATGCTTTTTCTGCTGGTCAGCAGCACCAGAAACAGAAGGATCGGAATCATCACCATGGCGCCCACAGCCTGCGACAATACGGCGATAAAGTTGAGCGGCAGATGGGGAAGCAGGATTGCGGCGGCTGCTACGACAAGACTTCCCACGTAGAAGGCATAAAATTTGGGCGCCCCCGATATCTTGTCATTGAGGCTGCGCGACCATCCAAAGGCGTCGGCGATCGTCCATGATGACGACAGGGAGATCGTGATGGCGGCGAGAAATCCCGCATTAAACAGCCCAAACGCGAACAGCACGGCCGCGACATGGCCTGAAGCGCCGGAGAGCGCGGAGATGATCGTCGCGGGATCGGGCGCGTTCGCAGGGGTCATGCGCCCATACAGTGCGGCCCCGCACAAAATAATCGCTGTCGCGATGATGACTTGGACAGCGCTGCCCAGCAGTGTGTCGATGCGTCCCATTCTCAGCTGCTTCGCGGTGATTCCTTTGTCGATGACCGCGCTGCCCTGAAAGAAGATCATCCAGGGGGCGATGGCGTTGCCGACTGTGGCAATGACAAACCAGACGATGTGGCTGTGCATGCCGACCGGGATCGACCAAGAGGCGAAGGCGCGGCCTACGGCGGAAAAGCTTGGATGAGTCAGGAGCGCAATCAGCAGAAAGACGGCATTGAGCGCGCCCACGAACAGGGCGAGCCGTTCTTTGGTCCAATATCCTGTGAACAGCGCGAGCGAGACGACCAGAGACAAACAACCGGCGTCCGCGATCCAGAGGGGGACGCCCAGCATCACAAGTCCGGCGGTCATGCCGATAAACTCGGTCATCAGCGTCAGCAGATTTTCTATCACCAGAGTACCGATGCTGTAGTAACCCCAGCCGCGACCAAAGTGACGAAAAATCAGTCTCGGATACCCTGTCTGAGTCACCGCGCCAAGGCGCATGGTCATTTCCTGAATCGTATAGGTGAGAGGAGCCAGGCACAACACGAAGGGAATGAAGAATCCGATTCCGAATTGCATGCCTGTGACTGCATACTCGATGACTCCTCCGGCGTCGTTGTCTCCGATCATGGCAAGGAGGCCAGGGCCCATGAGGACCCAAAACAGCCATGTATACCTGCGCCAACCGTTGCTGGCCACGGCGGCGGTTGGCGGGCGCTCCTCAGGCTGCGAAGGGGTGATTGGGGCGAGTGTGGTCGATTCTTGATCTATCATGCGCTTCCCCCCTGACGTGTCTGTATCACCGTATGACTCCGCGTTGCGGGAAGTGCATGGTCCAGGGATCACCGTTGCAAAAACTGCAACGGGAGGTTGCCCGAAACGGGTAGAAAAGCGCACGCTGCGGGGCTCAACTTGCATCAACCAGGCAGGCAGGCGCACATCGCAAACAGGATGGCAGAAAAACGCATGCTGCGCGGGCTCAACTTGCATCAACCCAGTTCTCGTGTCGGACGCGCATAAAAGGGGGGGATGCGATGTGGCTGAAGCAGCGAATGGATTCGGCGATTATCTGCGCTCCCAGTTGACGAAAAAAGGGTTGTCCATGAGAAGGCTTGCGGAACTGTGCGGAGTGGATCCAGCCACGGTGTCCCGTCTTGCCAGCGGAAAACAGCGGATCCGCCCGGAGCACGTTGCGATGCTGGCGAAATCACTGGATGTTCCCGCAATCGAATTGTGGCAGGCTGCAGGCTTTTCGATCGCAGAGAGAGTTCCGGATGAAACGGCGCAATACGGCGCGGACGATCCGTTTGCCCTCCCGGTGATCACGGGACTGGATGTCTCCCGCATCAGGGCGGAGTTGCAAAAGTGCAGGGACTATGCGGGTACACCTGAGGGACAGGAGATCATCGTACGGGATTTTCAACACAAGATCGATCAGGTGCAGGGCATCGGACCCTTTATTGACGAATTGAAGGCGATGTTCGATTTCTATATGGATAAGACAAGAGATCGCGAACAGCGGTCCGTGCTCGGCAGCGCTCTTCTATATTTTATTCTGGCTACTGACATCATTCCGGACTATTCGTTTCCGATTGGCTATGTCGACGACGCGATCGCGATTGACATGGTGTGGCGGGAAGTGCAATGCTGGCGGAGGCTGACCTGAAGCTGACGTTCAGACGAGATTGGAAATAAGCGGAGACTGAGACGGGATTGCAGAGTGTGGAACGTGGGCTATGGAGAAATAGAAGCTTTTTGTTGCTGTTTGCGGGGCAGACCTATATCCTCTGGCTTTCAATATACTGCCGAATCATCGACAGTGGCGCACCGCCGCAACTACCAGCAAAGTAACTGGGGGACCAAAGATGTCCGCCCCATAGTTTCTGACGGATCTCCGGATAGTTCTTTTGCCAAATGAGGCAGCTGGAGACGCCTTTCAGACTGTTGACCAAAGTGGAAATCGCCACCTTGGGCGGATCATTGACCAGCAGATGCACATGGTTATCTTCTCCGTCGAACTCCACCAGTTCAGCTTCAAAGTCGCGGCAGACGGAAGCCATGACCGGGCGCATGTCCTCCAGAATGGCTTTGGTAAACACACCGCGACGGTACTTGGTGACAAAGACCAAGTGAACGTGCAAATTAAACACACAGTGTCTTCCGGTTCGGATATCATTTGACAGTTTCATAGACCACGAGTATCATAAACCCATGAAGATCCTCAAGGCGTTCCGTTTTCGCTTGGAGCCTACCGATGAGCAGACTCGCAAGTTCTCGCGATATCTAGAGGACATGTGATAAAGTCCGCACAGCAGGCGCTATGATCCCGCATATAGTGTTTGAGGCTTTAATCAAACACTATATGTACCGCAGTGCGCCTGCCAAAATTGGGTTTATCACATGTCCCCTAGGGTGCATGCGCTTTGTGTGGAACAAAGCCCTTCAAGAAAAAGAATCGGGACGAGGCTGGCTTTCGTTACCCGGACGCCAAGCAGATCAAACTCGATCTGACGACAAGAGACCAAGACGGTCGAAACGTCTTCCCGAAGGTGTTTGTGCCCAAGGTTGGCTGGGTCAAGTTTCGCCAGTCGCGAGACGTTGACGGAACCATCAAGAACGCGACGGTGACCTGGCGTGCGGGTCACTGGTCCATCTCATTTCAGACGGAAATCGAGGTTCCCGATCCGGTCGTTCACCCATGTCCATCAGAAGTTGGCATTGACCGCGGCGTAGTGCACCTTCTGGCATTATCCGACGGAAGCTTCGTCGACGCACCGGGCTGGTTTCGTCGCCATGAGGCGAAAGAGGAATCGATCCAAGGGGTGCACCAAGACTCCTGATGGCAGGAAGGAATCTTCCGCGTTCACGCGGGGAGGAAGTCAACTTGTCGTTCTTGGTCTCTTGTTGTTCGGGACTTCCGACCGTTTGATCGGAAACATTCATTCGTGGTTGAGGAGAGACACGCATGATCGATTTTTTTCAGTTTCATTCGCCGACTCGCATCGTGGCCGGAGAGCCGGGGCTGCTCGGGCAGTTGGCGCCGGAACTCGCTCCCTTCGAAGGGTTGCGGGCGGGCATCGTAACGGATCGGGTACTCGGGGCCATGGCCTATTTTCACGCTCTGGAGACCAGCCTTGCGGCGGCCGGCATAGAGGTTGCCGCAGTGTACAGGGATGTGCCGCAGGACAGTGACGTGGATGTGGTGCATGCGGTCCGGGATCTGTTTGCGGCTAACCATTGCGGCATGATCATTGCTGTGGGAGGCGGCAGTGTCATCGATACGGCGAAGGCTGCAAATATCGTGATGACGCATGGCGGCGAGTTGCGAGACTATCAGGGGGCGCACATTCTGACAGAAACGCTTCTGCCGTTGGTCGCCGTTCCGACCACAGTGGGCACAGGCTCGGAAGTCACCATGGCGGCGGTGATCGCAGATCCGCAGGACAAACGGAAACTGACCCTGTTGGATCATCGGCTGTCGCCTGCGCTGGCGGTGCTCGATCCCCAGGTCACGTTCAGTCTGCCGCCGCAACTGACCGCAGCAACGGCGATGGACGCCCTGACGCACGCGTTCGAAGCATTTGTCGATCTGGAGCATTCGCCCTTTAGCGACATGTGGGCCGTTGCTGCGGCGGACATGATTCGCGCCAATCTTGTCGGCGCCTTGCAACCGGAAGGTTTTGCGGCGGCGCGAACGCGTCTGCAATGGGCCAGCACCATGGCAGGCGTCGCATTCAATCACAGCATGGTCGGTATCGTGCACGCCATGGCGCATGCGCTCGGCGGGGTTGCGAAGGTGCCGCACGGGGTGGCGAACAGTCTCATGCTGACACAGGGACTTCGGTTCAATCTGGAGGAGGTCCCCGATCGGATTGCGGACATTGGAGTGCGAGCGGGGTTTGTGCAAGCAACGCCTGACACAAAGGCCACGGCTGTGGCCACGATCGAAGCGGTGGCGGCGCTGCGTGCGACGGCGTGCCGCATGACGGGCATGGCGGAAACTCTGATACAGGCGGGCGTCCGCAGGGAACAACTGCCGTTCCTGGTGGAACGGGCCTGTGAGGACGGGAGTTTGCTATACAATCCGAGACAGGCGATGGAAGAAGACATACTGCAGATGTTCGAGGGTGTTATGGATTGAGCCGGAGCAGTCTGCCTGGAGGCGATCATTCTTTGGACTACGGGATGTACATAGGGGGAGAGTGGACGCCGTCTGCAAGCGCGCGGCGCATGGAGATCATCTGCCCGGCGGACGGCGCGGTGGTTGCGGTCGTTCCCGAGGCGGACCGTGAAGACGTCCAGCTCGCCGTTGCGGCGGCGCGAGCGGCTTTTGACGCTGACGATTGGTCGAGCCATCTGCAGGCGCCTTTCAGGGCCAAATTGCTTCGCCAGGTGGCTGGCGCTCTTCGGGAAGATGTTGACCGCCTGGCCGAACTGGAGTCGCTGTCGTCCGGCAAGCCGATCATGGAGACAAGCGTGATTGACATTCATCTTGCTGCTGACTGTTTCGAATACTATGCGGATCTCGCTGCGCACATTGGCGGCAGGCAAGTTCCGTTGGCCCAACAGGCGCTTGATTTCACGTTGCGCGAACCGATCGGCGTCATCGGGATGATCGTGCCCTTTAACTTCCCCCTGCTGCTGGCGGCGTTCAAAGTTGCTCCTGCGTTGGCGGCAGGGAACACGGTCGTGTTGAAGCCATCAGAATACACGCCGATCACGGCTTTGGAGTTGGCTAAAGTCTGTGAACGCTTGGGCATGTCGGCGGGGGTTTTCAATGTCGTGACAGGCTACGGCAGGAGCGTAGGCGAAGCATTGGTTACGCACGACGCGGTGGACAAGATTTCCTTTACGGGCAGTGCGGAGACTGGTCGCCGCATCATGGAACTCGGAGCCGGGACGCTCAAGAAAATCACACTGGAATTGGGCGGCAAAGGGCCGAACATCGTGTTTGCGGACTGCGATCTGGCGCAGGCGGTGAGCGGAGCGCTTACAGGCGCATTCATGAACCAGGGAGAAGTCTGCATTGCTGGCACGCGCATACTGGTTGAACGGGCGATCTGGGATGATTTTATGACGGCGTTTCTGGAACGCACCGCAAAACTGAAGATTGGCCACCCCTTATCATGGGATACCAATGTGGGAGCGCTCATTTCTGGGAAGCAGTTGGAAAAGGTAGAATACTTTGTGAAGCAGGGAATCGAACAGGGCGGACGGGTATTGTGCGGGGGCAAGCGCCCTGACTCACCGGAGGCCGCTGGCGGGTTCTTCTATGAACCGACCGTATTTGTGGACGTTTCCCCCGACGCCGATGTCTGTCAGGAGGAGATATTTGGCCCGGTTGTTGTCATGCTGCCGTTTGAGGGCGAAGAAGAAGCCGTGGCGCTGGCCAATCGGTCGCGGTATGGGTTGGCGGGCGGGGTCTGGACAACAGACATCAAGAAGGGGCTGCGGACGGCCCGGCGTCTGAAATTGGGAACCGTGTGGGTGAACAATTATAACTTGTTGCGTGTGGAGGCCCCCTTTGGCGGGTACAGGCAGTCGGGAATGGGCCGCGAACTCGGCGTCGAGGCTCTGCTTGATTATACCCAGGTGAAAAACGTGTACGTCGAACTGGAAGACGAAATCTTGTATTTATACGAGTAGCGGTCTCCCATGCCTGAGTATTGCGAAGCAAAATCTCATCGTCCTGACAGGCAGGGTCCACCATATTTTGATACGAAATAGGGAGATGCTGACATCGTGATATTCAGGAATTCTGACGAGTTGTACGGCATTTTGGGCACATTCTTCAACCAACTGAAATTCGATGAAGAGATGGGCAAGCAGATCAGGAACTCGAAGATCATCGTACAGTGGGAATACTCGGATCCACCCGGCGTCGTCACCATCGACGCCACGCAAGATGATCCGGACGGCGGATTCTATCGGGTGATTCTAGGCCCGACGGATGTCAGGCCGGAGATCCACATGAAGATGAAGGCGGACGTGGCGCATGAATTTTGGTTGGGTAAAGTGAACTTGCTGGCAGCACTCTCGCGACGTCAGATTGTGGCAAAGGGACCCATCCCGAAAGCGTTGAAACTGCTGCCCGCCATCAAACCGGCGTACAGTCGGTATGCGGAATTTTTGGCAGAACACGGCCGGGCCGATTTGTCTGTGTGAAGACACTCATGCCGCTTCGCGGCACTAACAACCGGGAAGAAAATACGCCCGCGGTGATTTTCCGGGACAGGAAGAGGGACAGTCAAATGGAGAGGCATCGGATCGTGGTCCTCGGAGGAGCAGGCGACATGGGGTCGAGGGTCGTCAATGAACTCAGCATCGAATCAGACGTAGACATTACTGTCGCTGATTTCCGATTGGAGCGCGCCCAGGCTTTAGCGAGTAAACTGGGTTCGTCGATACACGCCGAATTCGTCGACGCGTACAGTCGCGAATCGCTGCGTGCGGTGCTTCAAAACGCCGATGTCGTCGTCAATTGTATCGGACCATTCTATAAATTTGCGTTCCCTGTTGCAAGCGCTGCCATTGCAGAAGGTGTCAATTATGTTGATATCTGCGATGACGACGATGCTACGATGGAACTGCTCACGCTCGATCGCACCGCGATGCGCGCCGGAGTGACCGCGGTGATTGGCATGGGTTGGACGCCAGGCATCAGCAATCTGCTGGCGATGCGGGGAGCCGCGCAATTTGATCGAGTCACAGACATCGACCTGACGTGGGTCGGCAGTACGGCTGACAGCGAAGGGATCGCGGTCATCGCGCACGTCATTCATGCAGTCAATCGCTCCTGCCCCGTTTACCTGCAGGGAGAATGGAAAAAGGTGCCTGCGCTCAGTCATGCGAAGCGCATCGAGTTTCCGGCTCCGATTGGAAGCGTTTCAGCGTATGTTGCGGGCCATCCGGAGGCGGTGACCTTGCCGCGTTTTTTTCCGGATGTGCAAAACGTGGTGTCGCGTGGGTACCTGCTTCCCCACGACATGCAAAATGTCACTTCCGGGTTGCTGGATTTGGGACTTGCGGATGAGGAGCGCAAGGTAGCGGCGCTGGCAAAATTGATCCAACCTTTACTGCCGCTGCTCGCAAGTCTGGGGGATGAACCCACGCTGCCGTTATCGGCCATACGTGTTGATGTGACGGGGTTGCGCGACGGCGTGTCGCGAACCGTCAGCTATGCCGCGGTAGACAGCATGGAGCGCCTGACGGGCATTCCTCCCGCCATCGTCGCGCTGATGTTGGCCCGTGGGCAAATCCGTGAGTCGGGCGTATTTCCACCTGAGGGATGTTTGGATCAGGAGGCGGTGCTGGCAGAATTGGCGCGGCGCGAAGTCGAGATCGAACAACTGGCGTAGCTTGCTGGCATTGCGAAGCAGTGAGATTTTGCTTCGCAAAACTCAGCCATGAAAGTCTATCAGAGAGTTGGGCAGGAGGTTCAGATTGATGGAGAGTCCTCTGTATCTGGCATTGCAGGAGTTTACGGTCAAGGCGCAAGCGGACAAAACGGTTGTCAAGATGCTGAGAGATTGGGATCGCATGATCCACATTGAGGCGACAGACGGTGACAGTTATACGCTCTCTGTCGCGGACAGGCGGGTAACGGTGCTCGAAGGACTGCATGCGGAGCGGGACATTGCTCTTGTGGCGCCGTCGGCTACGCTTACGGGCGTCTTTACAGGGGCCTTGAATCCGGCGCGCGAGTTTGCGGCGGGCCGACTCAAATTTGTGGGATCAAACAAGGATGAGATGAAGCTTGATGCGATCGTACAACTGATCTGGGGGTAAGAAAAAATGCGCAAGCGCGGTATGGGACTGGCGACCATGGTCGCCACAAGCGCAGGTCTGGCGCTTGCCTCCAGTTCCTATGCGGCCGGAATCCAGGCGGCAGGCGTCGCCTCGGGGCTTTGGGTGGTGCTCGCAATCCTCGTGGGCGGCGTCGTCACGATGGCAACCGCGCTCAACTTTTCAGAGTTGGCGGCGATGTATCCGAACGCGGGAGGCGTGCAGGTGTATGTGCGCCACGCATTTGGCCGCGCCATGTCGGTTACAGTTACACTTTTATATGTGGTGTTGGGATGGGCGGGCGGTTCTGCGGAATCGTATATCTTTGCGCAGGCGTTGACGTATCTCGCGCGCGCCGGGCACGTGCCGGTTCTCTCGCAAGTACCTCCGCTGGCGTGGGTGGCGCTGACGCTTGCGGGGTTTTACGTTGTCAATCTATTTGGCGTGGAACTCGCTGGCATGGCGCAGACGGTGATGACGTTCTCGATGATTGGGCTACTGATCGCGGTGTCCATCTTCGCGTGGACAAATGCCAGCGCTTCTGACTGGCATGGTGTACTGACCACATCGTTTCCACACTGGGGTTTTCTCATGGGAATCGCCTATACCGTTTACATGTACGTGGGTTTCGAATGGATCACGCCCTTGTCGGAAGACGCCCGTGACAAGCGAGTGGTGCCGCGCGCCCTGCCGATCACGGTGTTGATTCTCGCCGTATGCTACGCACTCTTTACGGGCGCCATGGTTCTCACGGTGCCGCTTCCTGACCTGGCTGCTTCTCCCGTGCCGCACATGGTTTTTGCGCATGCATTTGGCGGAGTTCCACTTGTGCTGATCGTCGGCACGATCAGCATCCTGGCGACGTTTACGTTTTTTAACGGCGGCATGATGGGGAATTCGCGACTGCTCTACGCGATGGCGCGTGAAGGTATATTGCCCAAGGCATTGTCGCGCGTGCATCTGCGCTTTTTTACGCCCTGGGTTGCACTCAGTGTCATGTTTGCCGTTCAGTTCGTGCTTTCGACGGTTGTCACTCTGACGGGCGCTTATGTGGTGCCCATTCTGCTCGCTGCGTTGATTGAAAGCTTTGTGTATGCGCTGATTGGTCTCACTGTCTTCATTTTGCGACGGCGGGAACCAGCGGCTGATCGTCCTGTCCGCGTGCGCGGCAGTGTTTTGGCGCTCGGCAGTTTTGTGGTCTTTCTGGTTCTCGGCGTATCACTCATGTTTCCGCCTTCGCCGCTAGCCGTACCACTGATCTTTTTCATCGCAGGAACAGCATGTTTTTTATACGCGCATTTCGCGGCGCCCCGTGTTGAAGAGACCGCCTTGAACGCGGCGCCGCGAACTTCGTGAACTTGAGGGGTAGGCATGGATCCACTCGACCCCGCTTTTGACCAAGTCTTTGGCGTGGTCCACCAATCTGACGAAGCCTTCGCTGTCGATGGTGAGGACATCGCCGTGGAACGAGAATCGGCGCAAGTCTGAGGGCAAACGATCGGACGCCTGCAAAGGCGGAGCCGTTGTTGCGCAAGAAAGAGGGGATCGACCGTGTTCCTTGAGGGCATTCGAGTCATCGATTTCAGCACTTTGCTGCCCGGACCGTACTGCACTCTGCGACTCGCCGATCTGGGGGCGGAGGTCATCAAGGTGGAGCCGCCGGCGGGCGATCCGGCCCGCAGCAGGAGTCGTGCTGTCCGGGGGAGCGGACTGGTGTTTTTGGCCAACAATCGAAACAAGCAGAGCGTTTGTCTCGATTTGAAGTCCGCATCAGGCCAGCGCCAGGTCCAGGAGTTGCTGCGGACCGCCGATGTGGTCGTGGAGGGGTTTCGTCCCAGAGTGGCGGGTCGTCTCGGCATCGGCTATGAAGCGGTCAAAAAACTGAATCCGGGCGTGGTGTACTGTTCCCTGACCGGCTACGGACAGTCAGACCCCCTGGCTGAGTTCGGCGGCCACGATCTGAATTATATGGCGCGCAGCGGTATGCTCTCGCAGCTGTGCGATTCGACTGGCCGCCCCATCGTCCCCACCGTTCAATGGGCCGACTTGCTCGGCGGACTCGTCGCCGCCGAAGAGATCCTCGCCGCGTTGGCGAGGCGCCAGCGGACCGGGGAAGGAGCGTACCTGGATGTCGCCATGACGGATGCGCTGCTTGGCATGTTGCACATGCATGCGCTCGCGGCTGACGAATTTGGTGTGGAAATCGGTGTGGAAGAACTGAGCGGCAACATGGTCTGCTATAACCTCTATGAAACGCGGGACGGTCGGACGGTTTCCCTGGCGGCCCTGGAAGCAAAATTCTGGAGGAATTTCTGCGAGTCGGTCGCAAAGCCGGAGTGGATTTCGCATCAGTTCACGCGGACAGCGGACGGCAATCCTGTCTTCAAAGAAGTGAAGGCACTGTTTCAGGCGCGTGATTTGTCGTTTTGGATCCAACTCGGTGAGCGTGTGGATTGCTGTTTGCAACCGGTGTTTCGAGTGTCGGAAGCGATGCGCAGCGAGTATGCGCGGGCCAGGGGCGTCGCGTTTGATTTGGATACGGCGCTGTGGGGGAGAGTGCGGCAGGTGATCACCCATTACGCGGGGGAGCCGGGAGAGGAAAAGCGCCCGGCGGTGAAGGAGCCGCCTCAGTTGGGACAGGCGAACCAGGAGTATTCGGTTTGATCGAGGCGTCGATTGTGCGCCGGCACAGTCTAATCCGGATAGACTTCCATGCCTGAGTTTTGCGAAGCAAAATCTCACTTGCGCAGCACCGTCAGAAGGATGAAAATGGTGATGCGAAGTTTTTCGCGGACGCCAGGCCTGCTCAGGGAGGAGTCATATATTACGCCCGTGGCGAGTTCAGCGACAGCGCTGTTTGAGCAGGGGCGCAATATATGACTCCGACCGGCAGGGACCATCATTATTTCCGGGATAGAGTGTCATGCCTGAGTTTGCGAAGCAAAATCTCACTTGCGCGCCGCCAACAGGGGCTATCGTATTTTTGACTTAGATGGGGCAGTCTTGATATTTACCTGAAAGCGCCGTAAAGCCCCGCGTTTCAGCGCTGGGGATATAAGGCGTATCTTTTGATCTTCGTTCTGGAAATAGATAGATTATAGTAGTATACTGATGCCATGGAATACAAATCCAATCGAAATATT
>JAJYTO010000222.1 GCA_021793015.1 Bacillota bacterium | reverse complement strand
CCGCAGACAGTCTGGCATGCGGTCCGGAGAGATGACCAGGGAATGATACCGCGTGGCGTAAAATGTGGACGATATCCCCCGAAAGAGTGGAGAAGCGCCATCCTGGCGAATCTGCGAAACCTTGCCGTGCATGATCTCGTTCGCCCTTGCGATGGTCGCTCCAAACGCCTGCCCGATGGCCTGGTGACCCAGACACACCCCGAAAATGGGAACTGTGGTGTGCAGTGCACTCACCGTTGCCACCGAAATTCCCGCTTCATCCGGCGTGCAGGGCCCCGGCGAGATGACAACGCCTCGCGGTTTCATGGCGGCAATCTCGGCCACCGTCGTTTCATCATTGCGGTACACCCTGACATCAGCGCCTGCCATGAGCATGTACTGAACCAAATTGAATGTAAAGGAATCATAGTTGTCGATCACGACAATCATCCCGGCACCCCACCCTTGCTGCTAAAATGGAAACAAAAAAACCACCGCCGATGCCGTCGTGGTCGAGTGTGCCTAAGTCCATGCGCCGAGTACGCGCCAATGACAGGCTCCTGTGTGACTATGCTCAACTCGCCTCAACTCAATCGGACTCTGCTCAGCCGGCGTCGCTGCTTGACACCGCGCTCTATACCTGTAAGTCTAACGCAGTAACCGGTTGTCGTCAACACTCGGGGCGTTCGTCATCTCGTTGTTCCTTCCCAGAGGTCTCGCATTATAAGAGTTGACAAAGACGAGCAGCCCCTCGTGGACAGCATCGCTGAAAACACGATACCCCTCTGCCGTGGGATGGATTCCGTCATCGCTCAGCAGCGCCGATAACTCCCCAGCCTGCTTGAAGGCGCGGCGAACGTCGATCAGCGCACAGTGCAAGCTGTCAGCCAACTGCTTCAGGATGCGGTTGTACATGCCGTGCCAGTGTTCAATTCCACCACAGACGGCAATCCAATGAGAGATCGCCGTCCCATATATCGTTGTCAAAAATTGATAATAACGCGCCGGATCAAGCGGCAGCAACGTACTCAGGATAGGCGTGGACCCCGCAGTTGCAATATCCACCACGATCTTGCGAACATTGTCTGCGTAGTCGCCGAGAGGCACAATCGGGGCGTGTACCTGATTGGGACGGTCGGCAATCTCCTGCCAGTGAAAATTGCAGTCATTCCCTCCGATCTGGATGATGACATAGTCGGGATTTAAGGACAGAACGTCGGCGGCAAGTCTGCGCTTGAGCTGTTCCGAATCGTCGTTGAAAACGCCCTGGTTCACGACCTCCACTTCCCGAGGGGCCAGCCTCTCTCTAAGGAGGTCTGGATAATTATCCTTGATGATGCGCAAGCGCCCTTTGACACGCGTGATTCCTCGCGTGACACTGTCTCCGAAGCAAACAATCCGCATGCGATCCACCGCCTTCCTCGATCCACTTATCATGTTCTATCATCTCCCGTTGCATCGCCACCCACTGTTCTCTGGGCGTCTGAACCCATCCAGAACGCCAATAGAGGTTGTTCAACAAGGGGTCAGAACTCCCCAGCGCATTGCTGAGTCAGCGCCAAGAATGCTCCCTCCCGTACCAGAAACGTACGCTCGGTCCGCATTCTTGGCTCGCTTCCTTGCACTGCGCGGGTCTTACCGGCCCGTTGTTGAACAGGCTCCAATAGAGTCGATCCAAATGAATAACCGAAGCCCGGAAATTTCCCCTAATCGCCGGGAAAATGTCGACTTCCCCGCCCCGCCGGATCCAATGACTGCGATTCTGTTTCCGATCGCCAACTTGCACCTTCCTCCCCAGCCGTCCGATGTTCTACCATTAGGATGGACCACCGTTTCCGTCACGGTCAAGCATTGCTTAAGAGAGGTTGTCCGAAAAGGGTCGAGAACTCCGCGCTGCAGGGGCTTGGCTTGCGTAGGACAGGCGTGCTCATGGACCGCACATGTACACGGCGCGCGCCTGCCCGGGCTTCACCAATCCCCTGCAAGCGTCTTACCTCGACCCTTTTCGGACGCGAATGACTATAATTTTACCAGACCACCATCAGATTCTACTCACACCCCCAAGAAATGCTGTATACTGGGATTGTTTAAAAAAGGATAGCATACGAGGGTCGTGAATCCACATGAAAACACGGATCTGGCTGAGGTGGGCGAACGCCGCGGCCGCGCTCCTTGCGGTAACCGGACTTACATACCTGGCCGCGAATGGCGTAGGCCCGCTCCCCGCGCTTGGCCCCACTTTCAATCCCGGCACGGGCGTCTGGACAGTCGCGTCCGGCGCGCGCTTGCCGACCTCCGAGACCCTTCGGACCCCTGGCCTGAACGACCCGGTACAGATTACGTTTGACAAGAATGGAACGGCCTACATCCACGCAAAGACAAACCACGATCTGTTTTTTGCAATCGGATACCTTCACGCCAAATTCCGCCTGTTTCAAATGGACTTGATGCGCCGTCAGGGCGAGGGACTGCTCTCGCAAGTGGTCGGTCCCGCGGCGCTCTCGTCCGACAAGTTCGAAGACCAATTGGGAATCCTGCGCACGGCGCAACTGGAATGGCGGCAAATGTCCGCAAACAGTCCCGCGCGACAGGCGCTCCTCGCCTACAGTCAGGGCGTGAATGACGTCATCGCAAAGGATACGGCAACGGGACGCCTTCCTGTGCTGTTCAAGCTGCTCGGCTATCAGCCAAAGCTCTGGACCCCAGTCGACAGTCTCGTGGTTCAGGGCATCATGACACAGACTCTCGACTTTAGCACGGGGCCCCTCGACTACGCGCTCATGGTCAAATCGCTCGGTTACAGGCGCACCATGTCCTGGTTTCCGATCCTTCCCCCCGATCGGCAGCACCCATACGATCCAGGACCGTACACATACGGCGGCATCGCCCCCATTGAAGCGCCGGTGGGCGTGAGCGCGGGCGAGGCGAAAGCGGTTGCGACGGTCATCAAGCGCTTCAAATCTCTCCCGAAGACCGCGCTTCACCACGGATCGAACAGCAACAACTGGGCGGTCAACGGCCCCAAATCCGCCACAGGTCAGGCGATGTTGGCCGGCGATCCACACCTCAATCAGACGCTGCCGTCCATTTGGTATCAGATCTCCGGAAGCGCCCCCGGCTATCATTTCAGCGGCGTCAGCATTCCCGGACTGCCGATGATTTTGATTGGGCACAACCGTCATATCGCGTGGTCGCTGACAAATGTACAAAACCAGGCGACGCTCTTCTACGCCGAAAAAACAAGTCCCAAACATCCGGACGCCTACTTCTGGAACGGGGCGTGGCGTCCGATGAAGGTCATCCACGACGTAATTCCGGTCAAAAATGCCCCGTCCGTACACCTCAACGTCGATCTGACCGTTCAAGGTCCCATCATGACCCAGAACGGCCAAACCCTCGCGGTGGATTGGATGGGAGCGCTGCCGTCGCCGGACCTGGCCAGCCTGCTCGGCATCGTCAAGTCGCATAACTTTACGCAATTCCGCAATGCGCTCCGCAACTGGCACGCGCCCTCGCAGAATTTCGTATACGCGGACAACCGGGGCAACATCGGACTCATTTCCGCCGGCTATTATCCCCTCGTCAAGCACGGCGATCCCTGGCTGCCGCTGTCCGGAACAGGCAGAGACGATGTGATCGGCACCATCCCCTATCGGAACGTTCCGCAAGTCTACAATCCGCCGAGCCACATGGTCTTTTCCGCCAATCAACGCGAAGTCGGAAATCAGTATCCCTACTACATCGGCACAACATGGAACTTTTTCACCAACGGGTATCGGGCGGACGAGATCTATCAGTACCTTTCGACGCACAACCACATGACGATGAACAATTTTGCGGCGCTGCAAAACAGCACCCACGATTACCTGGCCAGCCTCATCGTGCCCAAACTTTTGGCCGCGTTGCGAAATCAGCCGCTCACGACCCGGCAGCGTCAGGCACAAACGCTGCTGGCCCATTGGAACGGCGACATGAACGCGAATTCCGCCGCCGCGTCGATTTGGTGGACCTTCTGGACCACTTACCTGCACGACACCTTCGGACCGTGGTGGCACGCCTATCACGTGCCGACGGCGCTCGACAGCGACCTGGTGATCGGCCCCGGACAAGCGCCGTTTGATGAAGATCTGGAAGCGTGGACCCTTCATGACCCGACCAATCCGGCGTTCAATCTGCCTGGCGGAGCGAAGAGAACGGCCGCCGAAGTCATGCGCGGAGCGTTTGCGCAGACGGTTCGTTCGCTGTCAGCGAAACTTGGCGCCGTTCCGAACAAGTGGCTGTGGGAGCGCGTCCATTTTCGCGCATTCCCCTCGCTCGCGCAGATTTCTTCGCTCGGCTATCCCAAACATGGAGCGGGCGGCGACCAGTGGACCGTGGACGCGGCCGACGGCGGAATGGTGTCGACCGCGGGGCCGAGTTGGCGCATGATCGTCGCCTGGGGAACGGGCGCAGAAGGCGTCTATCCCGGCGGGCAGAGCGAGAATCCCCTGTCGCCGTGGTATAAAAACCAAATCCCGGCCTGGTGGAATGGCAGGTACTATCCTCTGCTAACCTCAGCCCAGGTCCGCCAGTCGCCATACCACCCGACGTGGACGCTGAAGCCGTGACGCGGAGATCCGCCCGAACAAAGCGGGGCAAACAGACAAAGGAGAATCGTCGCCGGTCCTCCGGCGACGACCCAGCAAAAGGAGTGGGTCAGTGATGAAAAAAGCGGGTTGGAGCTACGGATTGCTGATCTGGGTTGTCGGTGTCGCGGCCGTTTGGTTCGGCAATCAATACGGACTGTGGTACGTTGCCCTGATTGCCGGAATGCTGATGGGCCTGTTTGTTCAGGGGGCGTGGCGCGCTTTCGTGCTCGCGTGGCTCATCTCGCTCGGGGGGTGGGGATTCGAACTGCTGTGGCAGTCCCTTTACGAACCGATCGGCCGCGCCGCCTCTGCAGTGGCGGGCATGATGGGCCTCCCTGTGAGCCAGGGCGGCGTCGTGATCGCGCTGACGCTGATCCTCGCCTTCCTGTTTGGCACCGCCGGGGCTTGGTTCGGCGTCGCCCTCCGGCGCTTGTTGTCCACTGTCTTCACGCTCACCTAAGGGAGCAGTGACCGCGCCTGCCGAGATTTGGTTTATCACATGTTCCCTAAAGAGGCGGTCCGAAAAGGATCGAGGACTCCGCGCTGCGGGGATCCGGTTCGCGCCGGGCGGGTGTGTGCGCGTGGACGGTACGCGTCCACTCCGCGCGCCTGTCCAGGCTCAACAATCCCCCGCAAGCATCTTGCCCCGACCCTTTTCGGATACGCATCCAAAGGGTGTGATTTGAGTTGTAGACGCCGCAACACCCTGGCTCTAGACACTCTTGGCCACAGGAGTCGGTTTGGCGGTTTTTCTGCGTGAAAACAGCCATCCAACGCCGCCCAGAACAAGTGGATAGACGCAGGCCCACCCGCTGAACGGATACAAACCCGCGCATACCACAAGCGGCGCGAGGGCCAGCCATCCGGCCGCGCGCTCCC
>JAJYTO010000221.1 GCA_021793015.1 Bacillota bacterium | reverse complement strand
TCGCCAGCCCGCACCCGCGTTCCGTCGATCATCCGACTGCGTTCCACCACGCCCACCGCAAAGCCGGCGATATCGTACTCCCCATCGGCGTACATCGACGGCATCTCTGCGGTCTCGCCGCCGATCAGCGCCGCGCCCGCCTGTTCACAGCCGTCCGCGATCCCCTTGACCACCTGTTCCGCCACAGCGGGCACGAGCTTCCCCGTCGCAAAATAATCGAGAAAATACAACGGCTCAGCGCCCATCGCCAGGATGTCGTTGACGCACATCGCGACCGCGTCAACGCCCACCGTGTCGTGTTTTCCGAGCGCGAACGCCACTTTCAGCTTCGTGCCGACTCCGTCCGTGCCGGAAACCAGAACCGGTTCCCGGTAACGACTCACATCAAGCGCAAAGCCCCCGCCAAAACCGCCGATGCCGCCCAACACCTCTTTGCGCCAGGTGCGCGCCGCATGCGGTTTGATCCTGTCCACCGTCTCCTCGCCGGCGGCGATATTCACGCCGGCCGCCCGGTACAAATCCCGCGTCTCCGTCATGAAATTCCTACCTTTCCAACGCCGTGTTTGCGGTTCTCCAGCGAATGTTTGTGGTTCGTATAGATTTCCGTGGGATAACGGCCCGTGAAACAGGCGTTGCAGAATGACGATTCGCCCCGGCTCTCTTCAAACGCGGACAACATGACCGTTTCGTTCAGAAAGGCGAGACTGTCGGCGCCGATGTATTCGCGAATCTCCTCGACGGACTTGTGCGCCGCGATCAGTTCCTCACGCGCCGATGTGTCGATGCCGTAAAAACACGAATGCGTCACCGGCGGCGACGAGATCCGCACATGCACTTCCGTCGCCCCGGCGTCGCGGAGCAAGCCGACCAGCCGCGCGCTCGTCGTGCCGCGCACCAGCGAGTCGTCGACCATGACCACCCGTTTGCCCGCCACGATCTTGCGCACGGCGTTCAATTTGAGTCTGACGCCAAGACTGCGCAGTTCCTGCGACGGCTGGATGAACGTCCGCCCGCTGTACTTATTTTTGATCAGACCGATCTCATAGGGGAGCCCCGCCTCTTCCGCGTAGCCGATCGCGGCGGAGATGCTCGAATCCGGAACGCCGATCACCACATCGGCTGCAACCGGCGTCTCCCGCGCAAGCAGCCGGCCCAACTGTTTGCGCACCATGTGCACGTTATATCCATCGATGTCGCTGTCGGGACGGGCGAAATAAATATACTCAAACGTGCACAGCGCTCTGCGGGAGGCGGCGGCAAACCGCTCTTCGCGAAGCCCCTCATTGTCGATGATCAGCATCTCGCCCGGTTCCACGTCTCGAATAAACTCCGCGCCAATCGTGTCAAACGCGCACGTCTCGGAGGCGACGACATACGCGCCTGCCAGTTTGCCGAGCGCCATGGGCCGCAATCCGTGCGGGTCGCGCATGGCGATCAGATGATTGTCGGTCAAAATGACGAACGCGTAGCCGCCTTTCAGCATCGACATGCTCTCGCGCACATTTTCCGCGATCGTCTGATAAATGCCGCGCGCAATCAGATGCGCCACGACTTCCGTATCGCTCGTCGACTGAAAGATGCTGCCCTGCTGTTCCAGAATATCGTGAATCTGCCGCGCATTGATAATGTTGCCGTTGTGCGCGAGCGCGATATTGCCCTGCTTGAAGTCAAAGACAAGCGGCTGCGCGTTTCGCAGCGTACTGCCTCCGGTCGTGGAGTAGCGAACATGACCGACGGCCGCGTGCCCCCGCAAACTCTGGAGCCGATCGCCGGCGAACACATCCGCCACAAGCCCCATGCCGCGATGGCCATGCATCGTCAGTTCATCCACGGAAGCGATGCCCGCGCTCTCCTGGCCGCGGTGCTGCAGCGCATACAGGCCGTAGTAGGTGAGTTGAGCCGCCTCCGGATGGCCCCAGATGCCAAATACGCCGCATTCTTCGTGCATCTTGTCCCACACATCATCTGTATCGACATTGTCCATCACTGCATCCATGAGGCGATCGCTCCCCGCCATGACTCTCGCAACTCCGCCACACCGACGTCCACAAGTTCGCGACCGGCGACCGACACCCGCAGCGCGCCGTCTCCGGTCGTCACGCCGCAACGCGTGGCAGGAACGTTCCGCTTGGCGGCCAGACTTTCCAACGCGGGCGCGAAAGACGGTTCCACTTCCACCACGATTTGGGATGCTCCCTCGCCAAAGCATAACTCCATCAGCGCGCCGCCGCCCGCCAGGTGCAGATCGGCGCCCATATCCCCTGTCACGGCGCATTCTGCGAACGCTGTCAGCAAGCCGCCGTCCGAGACGTCATGGGCCGACAGGATCAGACGCTGCCGGATCGCCTCCATGCACAGGCTCTGCAGCGCCGCCTCCGCGTCAAGATCAAACCGCGGCGGCGCGTAGCGCAGCGCGTTTGCAGGATCGCGCAGCGCGAGATATTCGGACCCGCCAAGCCCGCACCGACTGCCCCGCGCGTCGGAGAAAGCGCCGAGCACATAGACATCATGCCCGACCCCCTTCCACTCGCTCGTCGTGATCAGGGCCAGATCCTCGATCAGTCCCACCATCCCGACCACCGGCGTGGGGTAGATGTCGACGCCGTGCGATTCATTGTACAGGGACACGTTGCCGCTGATCACAGGCGTCCGGAGCGTCTCACAGGCGGCGCTCATCCCGGCGGCAGACTGCTCCAACTGATAGAACACCTCCGGTTTCTCCGGGTTCCCGTAGTTCAGGCAATCCGTGACAGCCAGCGGGCGCGCCCCGCTGCACACGAGGTTGCGCGCCGCTTCCGCGACCGCCCGCGCTCCACCGGCGTAAGGATCGAGATACACGTGACGTCCGTTTCCGTCTGTCGTGAGCGCCAGCGCTTTGCCCGTTTCCGGCACCCCGATCACAGCCGCGTCGGAACCAGGTCTGACAAACGTCTCGGTGCGCACCATCGAATCGTACTGCCGATACACCCATTCCTTGCTGGCAATCGTCGGACGCGCCAGCAAACGCAACAAGTCCCGCCCGTAGTCTTCCGGTTCCGCCAGTTCAGGTTCCGCAAGCAACTCATCCAGATACCGCGGCCGCATGGCCGGGCGATCAAGCACGGGCGCCTCGTCGACAAGCGCCGTGACCGGAATCTCAGCCGCCACGCGATCGCCCTCGCGGATGCGCAGCAGACCGTCATCCGTCACCGTCCCGATCACGGAAGCTTCCAGGCCCCATTTCTGAAAAACCTCTTGCGCCACATGCTCTTCGCCCTTGGCCATCACCACGAGCATGCGCTCCTGAGACTCCGACAACATGATTTCGTAAGGCGTCATGCCCTCTTCGCGGCAGGGTACCCGCGAAACGTCAAGCGTCAAACCGCTGCCGGCGCGACTCGCCATTTCCGCAGACGAAGATGTCAGTCCTGCGGCGCCCATATCCTGTATGCCCACCACTTTGCCCGTGGCAATCAGTTCGAGGCACGCTTCCAACAGCAGTTTCTCCATAAATGGATCGCCCACCTGAACGGCCGACCGCTCTTTGGCGTGCGGATCTTCCGCGGATGCGAACGTCGCGCCGTGAATGCCGTCGCGGCCCGTTCTGGCGCCGACCACCAGCACCGGGTTGCCCACGCCGCTCGCTGTACCGGTCGCGATCTGGCCGTGTTCCATCAGTCCCACACACATGGCGTTGACGAGCGGGTTATGGTCGTAGCGTCCATCAAATACGACTTCGCCGCCAACCGTGGGAATCCCGATGCAGTTCCCGTATCCCCCGATGCCGGCGACTGACTGCGCAAACAGGTAGCGATTGCGCGCCTGGTCGAGTGTGCCAAAACGCAGGCTGTTGAGCAGCGCCACCGGCCGCGCTCCCATCGTGAACACATCGCGGATAATCCCTCCGACGCCAGTGGCCGCGCCCTGATACGGCTCAATCGCGGTCGGATGGTTGTGACTCTCAATCTTGAAGGCGACAGCCTGTCCGTCGCCGATGTCGACGACGCCGGCGTTTTCACCCGGTCCCTGCAGGACCTGCGGTCCGGCGGTCGGAAAGCGGCGCAAGACCTTGCGCGAACTCTTGTAACTGCAATGCTCGGACCACATGACGCTGAAGATTCCGGTCTCCACGTATCCCGGCTGGCGGCCCAGCAGGCTGACAATCCGCTCATACTCATCGTCGGTCAGGCCAAAAGACCGGTACACGCCGCGTTCTTTCACCTGAGCTGCGGATGGCTCGCCCATTGCCGTTTCTGTCGTTTCTATGGTTTCTGTCGGGTCCGTCTCCCGCACGCTCGGCGCGCCGTTCCCGGCGCGCGCTTCATCATGGCGCAGCGGTCTCCGATCCCCTGACGACGCCTCTAATTCAACCGCTCCGTTCTTCCCGCTCTTCCTGTCCTTCGCTTCACCGCGCCGCATGCGCTTCCCTCCAACTCGCAAGGATCGAAGTGAACAGGCGCGATCCGTCGGCGCTGCCGAGCCGCTCATGGACCGCGCGTTCCGGGTGCGGCATCATCCCCAGCACATTGCCGCGCTCGTTGATCACGCCCGCGATATCGTCCACAGATCCGTTGGGATTGTGCTCCCCGGCATAGCGGAAAATGATCTGTCCGCGCTCGCGCATGCGCGAAAGCGTCCGCTCGTCCGCATAATAATTGCCCTCTCCGTGCGCGATTGGAATGCGAACCGTTTCTCCGGTCCGATAGTGGCGGGTGAACGCACTGTCTGTGTTCACCACTTCCAGCGCGGCGATCTCGGATCGAAACTGCAGCGACTCGTTGCGCCTCAGCGCTCCCGGCAGCAGACCGCCTTCCGTCAGCACCTGAAAGCCATTGCAGATGCCCAGCACCCATTTGCCCCGCTCCGCCTCCCGCGCCACCGCCTCCATGACGGCGGAGAAGCGCGCGATCGCGCCGGCGCGCAGATAATCGCCGTAAGAAAACCCGCCGGGGAGAACGATCAGATCGTACGCTTCAAGTGACGCGGCCGTATGCCACACGATGTCGGCCGATTCGCCGACAGCCAGTTTGATCGCCTTGACGGCGTCCATGTCGCAGTTGCTGCCTGGGAACTGCACGACGGCGCATTTCATTCTGCCGCCTCCAAGAGTTCGTACGTGTAGGTCTCGATGACCGGGTTGGTGAGCAGGCGGTCGCACATGCCGCGCACAACCTCATGCGCCTCCGTCACGTCGGCGGCGGACAGCGTCACTTCCATATATTTTCCCACCCGCACATCCTTCACCGCTTCATAAGACAGGGCGTGCAGTGCATGGGTGACGGCCGTTCCCTGGGGATCGAGCACACTTCCCTTTAATGTCACATAGATCTTCGCCAACAGATTCAAGTCGTCAAACCTCCCAAGCGGTTGTGGTGGGCATGAGCGGGCTCTGCGGCCCCTGCGCGCAGGCCCGGCGCAGGGCGCGCCCTCCCCGGTCCCGTGAGCCCTGCTGCCCCGGCATGCCAGTTCTTCAACCCTGGCGCGGAAGCCCTGCAGCCTCAGCACACGGACCCGGCAGCCTCAGCCGACGAAGCATGCTGCCTCGCGCCGCGCGACCCGCCCTCCGTACCCGCCA
>JAJYTO010000220.1 GCA_021793015.1 Bacillota bacterium | reverse complement strand
GCCTGTCAGATCGTCCTGTTCATAGCCTGCCGGACGTTTGCGCCTTACGACGAGCGCTCTATTGGATACAATCGGATCCGTGATGAAACGCTTGCCTTCCCACTCGACCAGCACAGTCGAGTGTCCGATAAACTTGTACCGAATCACAGTGCCCAGCCCCTTATCTGTTGCGTGACACAAAAAAGGCCCAGCGGTTCCTGAGCTCCCCCACTTCGGTTATTCGTCTGGCGGCGTGACCGTGAATCGAAAACCATATGGCGGAGCTGACGGGATTCGAACCCGCGATCTCCTGCGTGACAGGCAGGCATGTTAGGCCACTACACCACAGCTCCATAGCTACTGGTGGAACCGATGGGACTCGAACCCACAACCCCTGCGCTGCCAGCGCAGTGCTCTCCCATTGAGCTACGGTCCCGAAATGCATTTCAGACAACGAGCAGTATACTACGTTCCAGCATCAAACACAACCCTGCGGGAAATATGTTTGAGAACACCCGGAACCGGAGGCGACGCCCGTCCATACCAAGGCGACGATGTCGTGGAGATATGGTGAAACAGATAGTCCAGGGGACATGTGATAAACCTAATTCCGGCAGGCGCACTGCAGTACATACAGTGTTTGATTAAAACCTCAAACATTATATGCGGGATCATGGCGCCTGCTGCGCGGACTTTATCACATGTCCTCCAGGACTCATCAAAATGTATGAAACGCATCAAAACGACTCCTTGTGGTTTGCAGAGCGTACACCGGACATGAACGGTTCAGCCCTCCATCTTGAAGAGACTGGTCGCAATCAATGTGAAGACCACGGCGAGCCCGACAAGCACAGCATAGTCCACACTGAGTGAAAATTGATGGAAGCGGATCAGCGCCCACTTCAGGGCGTCGACTCCATACGCAAGTGGATCGATACGGGCGATTGCGCTCATCCACGTCGGCAAGCCCTGTAGGGGGTAGATCGCACCGCTGAGGAAATACATGGGCATCAGCAAAAAGTTCATGACCAACTGAAACCCCTGCATGGACGTCATGCGCGTGGCGACGGCAATCCCAAGCCCTGACAGCGACAACGACAACAGGAACATGGTGCCCATGGCTTCCAGAACACCGGTGAAGGAAAGCTGGACGCCCACAAAAGGCGAAAATATAAGCACAAGTGTGCCCTGGATCATCGCCACGGTTGCTCCGCTCAATATCTTGCCAAACACGAGCGCCGACCGGGGCACCGGCGCCACCAACATCTCCTTGAGAAATCCAAAGTCGCGGTCCCAGATGATAGACACGGAGGAGAAAATCGACGCGAAGAGTACGGTCATACCCATCACGCCAGGCAGCATGAAGGCCGTGTAGGAGCCGCTGAAAGGACCGTGCAGGTGCACGAATCCAGAGAGACCCTTGCCCATCACAAACAACCACACAGCGGGCTGAACGAGCGAAGTGACGATGCGTGCCTTTTCTCGCCAAAACTTGATCAGTTCCCGCAACCAGACGACGTACACGGCGCGCAGACTCATCGCCTATTCCCCCTTTGGCGAAACGCTTCTCTCATCTGATCGCGCGCGCCCAGATCTTCCTCGCGAATCGTTCGTCCCGTGAGCAGCATGAACACATCATCGAGTGTCGGTTTGCGCAGATTAAGCGACGTTACGTGAAACAGATTGCGGGCGAGCAACTGGGGCAGGAACGTCTCCCCATCTTCTGCGTCAAACTGCACCCCACCCTGCACGGAGCGCGCCGTGATTGAAAAGTTGGCGGCGAGCGCTGCAATCGCCTGCGCATCATTCGCCGTTTGCAATGTGATGACGTCATTGCCGACAGATCTCTTCAGATTGTCAGGCGTGTCGAGCGCGATGATCTCCCCCTGATCCATGATGGCGATGCGGTCACAGTGCTCCGCTTCGTCCATGTAGTGAGTGGTCATGAAGATCGTCAGGCCGTTTTCGTCGCGCAGGGTCTTGACGTAATCCCAGATTCGCGCGCGCGTTTGCGGGTCCAGACCGACCGTGGGTTCATCCAGAAACAGGACCTTGGGCCGATGCATCAGTCCCCGTGCAATCTCAAGACGCCGTTTCATACCGCCGGAGAACGTCTTTACGAGATCTTTGCGCCGCTCCTGCAATTCCATCATGGCAAGCACAGCGTCAGCGCGCTCGCGGATCTCTGTGCTTGCCAGACCGTACAACAAACCGTGGAGATAGAGATTCTCCCACGCAGTGAGTCCGATGTCGAGTGTGGGATCCTGAAACACAATACCCAGCGATGAACGCACCTCGTCTGTCTCGCGTGTGACATCATGGCCCGCAACTCGGGCCAGACCGTCTGTCAGGCGCGAGATGGTGGTCAGCATCTTGATTGTGGTGGACTTGCCGGCGCCGTTAGGGCCCAGGAAACCGAAGATTTCCCCCTCCTGAACTTCCAGTTCGATGCCTTTGACTGCAGTGAAGTCGCCGTATCGTTTCACCAACCCGCGCGCCTCAATCATGACTCGATTCGTCACTGAGATTCACCCGCTTTCTTCTTGTCAATAGCGTCCGCCTGCAATGCCATGCTCGCCGAATCTTCCTGCAGCACGCGCACCAACGCGGTGAGACCTTCGCTCAGAACATTCTGTTCAGATGGTGTCAACCGTCCGATCAGTTCTGCGTAAGCGGCCTCAAGAGACGGCACTGAGGTGGCTCGCACGGTCTGCCAGGCAGCGGTGACTGACAGTGAAACGGCGCGTTTGTCTTGGTCATTAGGATTTTTCTCCACCAACCCGAGCCGTTCATACCGCTGCAACATGCTGGACACAGTGCTGTGCGCCATCCCCAAACGTTCACTTAGTTTCCTGATCGTGATACCCGAGTGATGGGCGATGGTGCGCAAGACGATAAAGTCGAAAACGCGCAGGTCTGGATGGTGCGAATGCCTAATCAACTCGTCATGAACCACACGGTGCATCCGTCTATTGATGGTCATGACCGCGTCGGCCAGTATGGATGCAAGCGAAGCGGTCTCATTCATCGTGACAAACCCTCTCTCTGGGACATTGCGGCGAGTATATATAACGATATGGTTATAACCATATCGTTATATTAGATCAGTCGTCATTCGTTGTCAAGACTTCGATGGTCTTTTGCAGCCAGATGCCGACCGTGGCCCAGATCACATATCCGCCGTGTTGTCCAGGCCAAGTTACATACCCATGGCGGGATTTGGTTATCCTAAGCCGATGGACCGTCATGACGGTCGCATAGTCTGGAGGTGTAACTATTGTTTCGAAGCAATTCTCTGCACCGCATCCCCCGCACGGTCAAACTCGGGATTATTGTCGTGTCGCTCGGATTCCTGGCATGGCCAGCCCCGATGACTCTGGCCCATGAGCATGTCAGCGGCCTTGCCGGCGCGAGGGTTGAGCCCCTGCGTATCGTGAGCAGTGTCCAACTCACCCAGGATACGGTCGCCAAAGCAACCCAGGCGGGGCGCGACGCATACGCTAACATACTGGCCCCCTATGCGAAGATCACGTCGGCCGCAGCGGAAAAAGCGGCGCTCGCCCGTTTTCCCGGCGCTCAGTGCAAGAACGTCAGCCTCCATTCGCTGAGACAGAACCTCGTATATCTGGCAGTGCTCGAAAAGGGAGATATGCGTTATCTCGCCATCATCGACGCTGGCAATGGCACAACTCTCGCCACGCGAGAGATGATGCTGCATCGGCATGTCCTGCGTCGAGACATGTGGTAGAGGTTGTGCGCGGGGCTTACCTGACCCCTTTTTGAACGGACCCTGTTGAGTTCTCGACAACAAATTGGGCAAGCCGGAAATCCAGCATGCCCAATTTGTTGTCGCGAATGTGTTGTCGCACCTCGTTTGATTCGCCTATTGCCGACTCGTTGCTCTATCGCTCCATCACTAACTCATCACTTCAACCTTTTGCTGTCCAACCAGTATCGGGCCCACTCCGCGAGGCAGTTCCACCGTCTCCCGCTTGAGCGCGCCCAGCGCCCTGGTGATGTAATCGCAAGCGACGTTCGGATCGATGCGATCGCCGCATGTATAGACATCAATGCTTGCATAGCCATGCTCCGGAAAACTGTGAATGGTCAGGTGGGATTCTGAGATGATCACAACTCCGCTGACTCCCTGCGGAGCAAACTTATGAAATGCGACCTCCCTGACTTCGGCTCCGGATTCCAGCGCTGCGCTGACCATAATCCGCTCGATGCCATGGAGATCATTTAACATATCGGCTTTGCAACCCCATAATTCTGCAATCACATGACGCCCTGCTGTATCCATAACAAAACTTCCCCCTTTTCAATCAAAATCCCATGCCCTCCCAAGCATGGCGGGACCTGCGCCATCCACCACGGGGGAAAGTTAGTCCTGTGAGGTCCTAACCCTTTAAGTGAATGCTGGTTCCTATAGGTACAGAATCATCTGATGCAAGAGGTTCAATGCAAGAGTACGAGTGTTAGTATAAGACCACAAACAGCGATTTGCAACTGCCAATCCGGCGTCAAAATCACCAATGCTCCAAACGATGCCAATCACTCCGGGCCCCTTCAGCCATGGCGCCCTCTGACGACGGCTCGCGGCATACAATCAATCCCACATCGACTGAACGGCTCCAAATTCCTTGAGAAGTTCCTCGTAAAGGTCGGGGCGCTCCCGTTTCAATTTGACGCGCATGCGTTTCCACGCATAGGCTTCCGGACCATAATACTCTTGCACCAGATCCCACAGTTCTTGGTCCTGCTCCCGCACAAGGCGAAACATCTGCTCCACCACTTGGCGAGTGTCATATTGCGCTCCCGGACTCCAGATGCGCTGGGGAAAAATCGCCTCAATGAGCGTCGCAAAGTTTATATCTAATAAATAATGCAGTTGCACCGAAACGGGTGCGACATAACGCGCAGCCTGCAAGCGTTTTTTTGCGACAGGGTCCTCTGTCTGCGGATTTATGCCATGGACCAGGTTGCGATACGCCTGCAAGTGTTTCTCCCCGATTTCTCCGTACACCGGGTCGTTATCCTCGCCAGGCGGGATGAACACGGTCGCCTCATTGGCGCGTAGTCCTCCACACGCTCGCATGTTCATCGTGGTGTAGGTGACAAGATGGTCATAGACAACCTTGGAAGTGAAAAATTCGAAGCGCACGGATTCTCCCCGGAAAATGGCGAGCGTATCTCCCTTTTTGATGATTCCCAGCGGGCGCTTTACATTGTCTGTATCGGATTTCCCCAGGTAGACTGCTGCTGCGTGTGCGAGTGAGCGGCGGTCGGGGTCACTGTAACGCACGAGTGTAACGGCAAACTGACTCACAAAGGTCACCCTCCTTCTTGCAAACTGAACGACTACCGGCTAAATCCGGTCGGTTCTATCACTCGGCTGAAAGCCGACGTTTCAGGCTAAAGCCTGCTCAAAGTCCGATGGCTGAAGCCATCTAACGCTTCCGACTGAAACTCGGTCGGTCTTTGTTACTCGTAGATATCGAATACGTCATCTTGACGAACCCGGATATTCTTGGTTCGCTTGTACTGAAGCACAAAAGTATGCCGACCTGCGTCACTTTTGTGCGTCTT
>JAJYTO010000219.1 GCA_021793015.1 Bacillota bacterium | reverse complement strand
GAGCATGATAAGTGCCGTTTGATCCGCAGGTAATCCTGCGGCACCATTGAAGGTATCTGGTCAAGCGTCATACGTCAGCTTACAGTCGGTTTGATCCGCAGGTAATCCTGCGGCACCATTGAAGGGATGGTCGTGGTGTTGTGTTTCGTGTTTTTCGTGAGTTTGATCCGCAGGTAATCCTGCGGCACCATTGAAGGGCTGCGGTCCCGAATGCCCACTGGGAGCCAAACGAAGTTTGATCCGCAGGTAATCCTGCGGCACCATTGAAGGTATCCAGACCCTCACTCACATGACCAACGCCATCCGTTTGATCCGCAGGTAATCCTGCGGCACCATTGAAGGGCAAATGCGAGCCCGTATTCCAGAGTGGCAATCCCGTTTGATCCGCAGGTAATCCTGCGGCACCATTGAAGGACAGAACGCAAGTTGCACATTCCGGCATTAAAGGAAGTTTGATCCGCAGGTAATCCTGCGGCACCATTGAAGGGCCTATATCACGCGGTCCATTTCGTGGGTGAATGGGGTTGTTTGATCCGCAGGTAATTCTGCGGCACCGTTGAAGCGACGACGCGCATAGTAATGCGGCGCGAGACGTAGCGGGTTGATCCGCAGGCAGCTCTGCGGCTCCATTGAAGCAATCCCTCAAAGGCAGGCTACGAACCAGTAGGAGGAAGTTTGATCCGCAGGCAACACTACGGCACCATTGAAGCATCAGCGCCTCGGCGTCTCGGCGACGGCGGGATAGGTCTTCACGTTTGATTCTCATCGTGCCATGCCAACAAGAAGGAGTGGTTGGCGCTTCTGTGCACGGACGCTTCCCTGACGGAAGGGGAAATCGTCCGGATCTACGGCATACGGCGATATCGTTTTTACAGTATATCCTATCTGCTTGGCAGCATCGGCAAAGCATCGATGACCGTACCTTGGGGAGTCTGTTTCTGGTCTTGTGCGATGAAGTGAGCAGCCAGACTGGGCGGTGGCGCTGAGTCAACCTGGGGAACTGACGAAATATATTTCGAGAAAGACAAACAAGCTGATGTCACAATGGATTCGCAGTCAACTCCAGCGATGGAACGACGGTTTGCCCAATTTCATCAGGGCATATCTGCCTGATTTGCTCTGCAAAAGTTGGGCAAGAAAAAATGTAAATCGGCGCGGCGGCAACTGTTTTGTCAAGCATAGGCGGCCCGCTTTTGACCCGCTCACATACTCCTCAAGTGGCTCAAATCGGTTTATCGAATACGGCAACTTGAGCAGCTGATATCATGGGAATGGTAGAGTGCAAGGCAGACCCCATGTGTTATCCTGAAACGGACTGGAAAGAGGTGATGCCATGGGCGCCAGTTTAGAAATCACTCCGCATGCGGTGCGGCGGTATTTACTGGAGAAGCAGGGATTGCGACCTGACGCGAACGGGAGCACGAACGGGAGCGCGACCGCAACCGCAACGAAATCGGGGGACCGCGATATCCTTTCGCAGATTCGAAATCTTGAATGTGTGCAAATCGATCCAGTGGCGGCGGTGGAACGCAACCAGCACCTGGCCCTGTTTGCGCGTATGCCCACTTATAGACCGTCCGAACTCGAAAAATTGCTTCAGAATGGCATGGTGTTTGAGTATTGGGCCAATGCGGCCTGCGTCATTCCAATGGAGGATTATGCCATGTTCGAAGTCACCCGACGGCGCATGCGGGAGCGGCTTCAACCGGAGCTTGATGATTTGGGGCCAGTCGTTCGTCTTGTGCTTGAACGTTTGGAAGCCGATGGTCCACTGCCGGCCAAGGCGTTTGCGACCGCAGAGCGCGTCCGCGGTTATTGGGACAATGCCAGTCCAAGAACCAAAGCCACGTCGCATGCCCTGAATCTCCTGTATGATATGGGCTGCATTGAGGTGGTCCGTCGCGAAGGGGTAACCCGGTTTTTCGACATTCGCGAGAAAGTGATACCGAAGCATTTGCTCAGTCAGGCGCGGGACATCGGCAACGAAGAGGCGCAAAGGGCGTTGCTTGAGAAATATATGCGCGCCTATCGGGTGTTTGATCCGGGAGACGCCAGGCTGGGATGGCATCCGATGGCGCTTAAACAGCGTCGGGAGGTTCTGGATCGACATGTGCGACAGGGAACGGTGACGCCGCTTGCGATCAAGGGTGTGCGGAGATCCTACTACATGCTGGCTGAGGACGTTGACAGCTTGCAAAGATACGAGGACGACATGCGCGGAGACGGTGTGGCGCAGGACGTTGACAGCTTGCAAAGACACATGGACGCAGCTCGGCAAGAAGGTTTGGCGCTGTCGGGTCCGGTGCGCTTCTTGCCGCCGCTGGACAATCTGCTCTGGCGGCGGGAGCGCATTGAGGACCTGTTCCATTTTTCCTATACCTGGGAGGTATATCTGCCGGCGGTGAGACGTCGGTACGGTTACTATGCGCTTCCGATCCTTGCCGGGAACTCGCTTATCGGGCGCATTGATCCCAGGCTTGACCGGGAACATGGGCGGCTCGTCATTCGGTTGCTCCAGCTCGAAGCAGGTGTCCGCTGGTCCGCGCAACTGCGCAGGAACCTCCAGCGTGCGATCGAGACTTTCGCGCACTTTCATGGAGCGACAGAGTCATCCATCGAACGGACTGAACCCGAAGGGCTGTCGCTTTAAACTGTAACAATATCGGTCACTTCATTCTCCCATGGGTGCACGCGCGCGTCGCCGGGATGGGTTGCGATCGCATGGGCCGCCTCCGTCGCAGCGGCGGGTGCACGCCCGCGTCAGGCGCGGCGTTCCGCCGACGGGCGCCGGTTGCCCCGCCAGAACAGCCACAGCATCAGAGTCAGATACACCACATAGCTGCCAAGCTGCAGCGCTGTGGGGTTGTCGGCGTAACCGAAAAACGAATGCAGAATGTCGCCCAGCGTGGTGTTTTCATTGAGCAGCCCGCTCGTATTCCAAAGCGGGCGCGCGCCAAAGCGGATCCAGCCGAGTTGTTGCCAATCCTGAACGCCGTCGGCAAGCAGACCGGCTGCAAAGAGCATCAACAGGGTGCCCATGGTGTTGAAGAAAGCGCCCAGATTGATTCGTTTGCCCATCGCATAGATCAGATAGCTGAGAAAGAGTCCGGCGCAGGCGCCGATCAGGGCGCCGACCGTCAAGAACAGCGGGCTGGATTTAAAGGCGATGGCAATCATGAAAACGACAGTTTCAAGGCCCTCGCGGCCCACGGTGACAAACGCGACCAATGCGATCGTCCACACAGTCTCACGCTGGACCGCGGTGGCCAGCCTCGCATGCAAATCGCTCTTCAACTGGCGGCTCTGACGGTTCATCCAGAAGGTCATATAGGTGAGGATTCCGGCGGCCACGAAGTAGGTGATGCTTTCGATTTCAGTCTGCAGGTTGGTTCCATCGTACTGGCGTATGGTCGCAAATATGATGTAACCGCCAATCGCCGCGATACCCAGGGCGCTCCAGACACCGATCCAGACATCCCTGAACCGATCCCTGCGCCCGACCTGTTTCAGGTAGGCCAGCATGATTGAAACAATCATGGACGCCTCCAGGGATTCACGAAAGAAGATCAGGAATGATCCAAGCATACGAAATAAGTCCTCCCGCATCATCTGGTTGCTGTGGCGCATGATGTGTCATGGCGAAGTTCCCTATCAGTGTACACCATTCCTGCATGGTGAGTATACGTGTCGTTGACCATGTGAGGCGTGGACCATGAAGTATGCGGTGATGTCTGAGATTCTCGGACATGCCGATACGGCTGAGTCTGCGCTGCGTCGGTGGAGTATGCGGTGATGCCCGAAATTGTCGGACCCGGGTCCGGAAGAAGGCCCCCAATTCGATGCTCGCAATCAGAGTGCACGCGACATTGTTCATTGCTCGTCGCCCGTCGCGGATGGCAATCTGGCGATTGTTCCAAACTGGAGTAAAGGGGATGGTCAAATGGGGATGGTCAAATAACGAACATTAAAACGCGCAAATTAAATTATGTTCGTATTTTCTCTTGACGGGAATGAAATTATCAGTATTATTAATAATAGAAGACGCAGTGATATAACTGTTCCGAGGAGGTTTTTATGGAGCCCGTCGCCAGTGATTTTTATGGAGAAGAAGTCCTTCACGTCGAGCCTCACGGGATTGATCCGATATCCAGTCAGGAGCGCCACGGCAAGCCAGGCAGTTTATTTACGCTGTGGTTCAGCGCAAATCTGGAATTTGCCACCCTGACTCTCGGCGTGCTGTCGGTTGGACTGTTTGGTCTCAGCATGGCGCAGGCCGCGATCTCTATTATTGCGGGAACGGTCATGGGAGCGCTGTGCATCGGAATTCTCACGACGTTCGGCTACAAGTGGGGGATTCCCCAGTTGATCCAGTCGAGGAGCTCCTTCGGATTCTTTGGCAATTTTCTTCCCGCTGGCTTCAACTTTATCGCAGGCATTGGTTGGTACGCCGTCAATACGGTGCTCGGCGTCTACGCTTTGCAATGGCTGCTCCCGATCGGTTTCTTGGGCTCGCTGATCATTATGATCGTTTTGCAGGCGGTCGTCAGCATTTACGGCCATAATCTGATTCACTGGGTGGAACGCGTTTCGGCGCTGGTTTTGGGAATCATCTTTGTTATCGTAACAGCGTACGCGGTCGGGCATATCCATTTTGGCGTTCCGGTCAATGTAAAGGCGCCTTTGTACAGCGGCCCCTTCGGATCCTTCATCCTGTCTGTCGGCGCTTCATTGTCATACATGATGGGCTGGCTCACATACAGCTCCGATTACAGTCGGTATCTCCCTCAAACCACACGCTTTGGCAAGGCGTTTGGCGCGGCGTTCTGGGGCAATGTGATCCCGGCCGTGTGGCTTGAATTGCTTGGCGCCGGTCTGGCAACCATCAAAAATATCACCACTCCGACAGACCTCGTCTCCGGGCTGATGCCGCACACTCTTGTTGTATTTGCCATGCTTGCCATCATTCTGGGCACGGTGACGGCCAATGTGCTGAACATCTACTCAGGTTCGTTGTCGCTCTTGGCCATTGATGTCAAGTGGATTCGCGCCATGGTTCCAAAACGGTGGGTCGCCGCGCTGCTGCTCGGTGTTCTGGGCGGTGTGCTGTCCTACCTCGCCGGCGCGAAGGGTTACTATGGAAATTATGATAATTTTCTCTTGTTGCTCGGGTATTGGGTCAGCCCGTGGCTTGCCGTGGTGTTGACGGATTATGCGCTGTATCGCCGCTCCAGTTTGCGCATCGATCAGTTTTACGAAGAGAGCGGCCATGTGAGAGCGGGTCTCTGGGCGTTCATCCTGGGCTTGGCGGCCTCCAGCCTGTTTTTCAACCAGTCTCTGTACGTAGGTCCAATCGCAGCGAAGTATCCGCAAATTGGCGATATCTCATACTACGTCAGCTTCGTGGTGGCGGCCTTGCTCTATGTGGTCTTCACGAAAATCGGGCAGAAATCGTCTGTGCAACGACGTGTGGAAGCCGCGTGACGACTGTGCCGCGGAGGCTGCGCAGAAACTGCGCGACGGCTGCGGTGCGAGTGCTGTGCGGCGGCGGGGTGTGAAGGTGGCGCGGCGGATG
>JAJYTO010000218.1 GCA_021793015.1 Bacillota bacterium | reverse complement strand
TTCTCTGCTTTTTTGACATTTTGGGAGTGCGAACCGAGGCGTTATAGAGGCGTTCCTTTGCCCCAGGGGTGAAGGAGATCAAACAGTTGCAGGTAACCTGGCGTCTCGATCCTGTCGGCGATGCCGTGACGGAAGAGCGTTATTGCAGACGATGTGGAAAAATGACATCCTTTCGGAACTCGGGCAGGAAAAGGAGAAACGGAAACGGACATCGCATCTACGAGTTTGCGATTTTTAAATGTCCCAGGGACCACACTTGGAACAAACCGATGGGCATCTACGCGGTGTCCGGGACGCTGTCGACCGATCGTCAGACCGAAGCGAAGGCACCTGCTCTCGCGTTCCGGGAACCCAGCGACGCGGGGGTTATTGATGTAGCCGATTGTCGTTCTGAGGGGATAGAAACAGTGACGATCACTTTGGTCGGCGGTTCTGGTTCGATGCGAATGGATCAATTTCTGACCGCCAGACTGCAGGGCGTAAGCCGGAGCCAGGTCGCGCAATGGATCGGCAGTAAAAGGGTGTTTCTGGACGGAAGCATCTGCGAAAAGAGTACGCGTGTTCGATGTGGTCAAACGATTGTGTTGTATTTGCGAGAGTACTGAGGAGCCGCCTTACCGTGGGCATCGTATTCGGCGCGATCATGGGTATTGTCGTGCTCAAAGAAGCGCAAGGTGCGCGGCGGATTGTGGCCGCAGGGTTGGTCGCCATGGGCGTTGTGGTGCTTGGGATATTCGGATAGGAGGCTGATGCTCGGATGACCCTCATTCCTGAGAAATTCGTGGGCAGGATGCGCCAATTGCATGGGCGCGAAGGAGAAAAATGGGCGCAAGATTTGCCCGAACTGTTAGGGAGATGCGCAAGCCGTTTTGGTATACGCTTTGAAACCCCCTTTTCAAATTTGTCATGGAACCTGATTCTGAAGGCGAGACAGCATGGTGGCGCGGCTGTTGTGCTCAAACTCGGATTCTTAAAAGCCGAGCTGGATCAGGAACTTCACGCGTTGCGTGCCTACGCCGGACGCGGAGCCGTACGCGTCATTGATGGAGACGATGAGTTAGGCGCCCTGCTGTTAGAACATGTCGAGCCGGGAGCGCCGTTGTCCTCAATCGAGGACGATCAGCTTGCGACAGAAATTTTCTCCCGTGTATTCAGGCGCCTTCATTGTCCCTCCTCAACGGACGCATATCCATCTATGAAAGCGCATTTTGCGGGACTCGAACGATACCGCCGCCGATTTGGCAAGAGCGGGGGGCCGTTGCCTGAGCATTGGGTGGAGCGTGCGGAAGAATACCTGAACGATTTGATCTCATCCACCAACGAGAGTGTGCTGCTTCATGGGGATCTGCACCACGACAACATCCTGAGCCATGGGGAAGGGGATTGGGTTGTCATAGATCCCAAGGGAATGATCGGTGATCGGCATTTCGATACGATTCAATACCTGCTCAATTACGAGGAACGCGGCGGCGACCCTCTCTCCGTGTTACACAGACGGATGACGATGATCTCTGAATATCTCAGTCTGGACCCGCGTCGAATCGCGATGTGGGGGGTAGCGCGCGGTGTGCTCGAAGCGTGTTGGCGCGTGGAAGATGAGAACTCGGATTGGCCCGTGGGAATCCAGATATCGGAACGATTCGCTAAATGTTTGACATGACGGCCATCAGAATTTGTTCGACCATGGCCACGGTGCGCCGATGTTTGCGCCCGATTATATTGACAGTCGATATAACATTTAGTATTATATCTACATACAATATATCGCATATCGTTATATTGTATGTAGATGCAAATGATGATCAGTGTTTGGGAGGCGGGAAGCGCGTGAACAAGGCGAACGATTGGTTGCCGTTGACAGAGGCCTTCTACTATATCCTCCTGTCTTTGTACGCAGCGCCTGCGCATGGCTACGCCATCATGCAGCAGACGGAACAGATGAGCGCCGACAGGGTCGTGCTGGGAGCGGGAACCCTGTACACAGCGTTGAATACGTTGCTAAAAAAGGGTCTTATCATGCCCTCCAAGTCGCCCTCAGAGGGAGATTCAAGACGCAAGGTGTACGCCATCACAAAGACGGGGCGCGAGGTCCTGCGCGAGGAAATCGAACGGTTGGAAGCAATGGTCCTAAATGGCCGCAAGATTGTCAGTCGAATGGAGGGGATGGATGAATGAGCGGATCGAAGAATGAATGGAAGGATGCAACTAACAATAAAACCAGTTGGCGGTGGAATGGGTGGTGGATGTGGAACCATGAAAAGCACGAGCGCCGCCTTGCCGAATTGTCGGAACAGGGATTCCATCTCGTCCACACGCGGCCGTTTTTCGCAAAGTTCCATCACAATCCATCAGGCAGATTCGTATACCGGCTGGACTACAGACCGGACTTGAAGTGGCGGTCCGCTCAGCGTGAGGAGTACTTGGGGATCTGTCAGGATGCGGGATGGGAGTATGTGAGCGGCGAAGCGAAGTGGTACTACTTCCGCCGCCCGTGGACCGAGAACGGAACGATGGACCTTTATACCGACAGAGCTTCACTCAGGCAACTCTATCGACGTATCCGTTTGTCCCTTGGAATCGTTCTCGCGGCCGAGATTGTGATTCTGTTGAGCGAGACCGTTCTTTTTCGTTATTCTCCGGGCGGCATCCCGTGGTGGCCGATCCTTGGCATCCTCATTCTGGTGGATCTCTTGCTGGCATACGGATGGGTGAATGTGACTCTCGAGCTGCGCAGGATGTAGGATCGATCACGCTGAAGGAGGCAGGTGGATGTCATTCTCAATGGTTGTGCTTTGGCTCATTGTTGTCTATTGCGCTGTCGGCGAACCTTTCCTGGGGGTTCGAATGTATCGCCGGTTAATGTCAGGCCGAATGACTCGCATGAGCTTCTATCGCAAAATTGTACTCATGGAATGGTGCTTGGCGGCGATCGTGTGCATCGCATTTGCGGCGGCGGCATACCACTGAAGCTCCTTTACACGTCCCCGATTGGGATGGGCAGTTCCCACGGGATGGCTGAAGACTGGCTTGCAGGCATCGTGGTTGGCAGTTTGGCGGGTGGAATCGGATTCGCCATCCAGTCTCGTCGCCAACGGCAGAGCTTTATTTATGGGCGATGGATGCGGCCGCAGTTGGACGGATTTGCCGCATTATTGCCTCAGTCAAGGCGGGAAAGACTTTTGTTTGCATAACGGCGGGGATTTGCGAGGAAACCATTTTTCGGGGCATGCCCATGTATTTGCTGCACAATCAAATCTCCGGCATCAACACGGCTGGAATCGTCGTCGTGACGTCCATGGTTTTCGGTGTAGCACATGCATATCAAGGGTGGAGAGGGATCCTTGCAGCCGCAGCTTTCGGGGCAGTTCTGATGTTTGGATATGCCCAAATCGGAACCTTGTTGTGGAATTGCTGAAAGTGGCGACCATGAAGAGATTTTTACGCAACATATGAACTCGCTGTGGGTAGCAGTTGGCTCTATTCGTTGGGATACCGGTTTTTGGTATGATTCGAAAACCAATCTGCAATCGTCTCCACTGATAAATGTCTATCCGCAGCACGAACGACAAAATCCCCAATCTCTTGATGTGCACCGGTAATGGAGATACCATTTAAGTGAAGAAATAGACCTACAGATGCAAATGCGGTTCGTTTGTTCCCGTCAAAGAACGGATGATTGAGTATCAATGAGTGAAGCATGGCAGATGCTTTCTCAATCAATGTTGGGTATGCATCGTTTCCGAACACGGTTGTTCGAGGGCGTGCAACAGCCGATTCGAGCCCACCAATATCGCGCACGCCGTGCAGGCCACCGAAGCGATCAATCACCTGAAAATGAATGTAAAGAACTTCTTCAACGGTCAGGAACCTCATCGATCCGCCAGTCCTTTGAGAACGTCTCCATATTCGGCTACAAAACGGTCGACTGCCTCGTAAAACTCTGGGGTGATGTCAGAACCTGATGAGGGCATCGGACGAACCACGATTTCCCCTTGTTCATTACGCGTGACTTGAACGGGTTGATCCTCCAGATGCATTTCGCGTACCCAATCGGCTGGAATCGATACAGCGAAACTGTTTCCAGCTCTGAACACCTTTCGTACTTCCATGGCTTTGTATCCTCCTTGGCATTGCGTTACAACAATTATAACACAACGGACAACAAACGATTCGTGATGCTTTAAGGATCTTGGTGTTCCTTGAATCCGCAACGATGGCGTATAATTATCGAAGAATGGACGAACTATGTCAAATTGGATGTGTGTAGGTACGATCCAGTAACACAAATTCTCGATGAAAATCACGTTAAAACTGGAACCGAAGGTATGATTTTCGATCCAATAAGTGTGCGTTTGAGATACCCATCAGAATTTGACTTGATGGCGCGTATCGCAGGTCTTCGCCTTCGTGACCGTTTTGGAGGATGGAACGATGAACCTTTTTCTGCGAAAAGCTCGAGACATATAAGTATTTACGAGAAAAATAAGGTATAGAGAAATGGAGTGTAAACGAGTGGATATCACTGTCTCTTTAGTTAGTAGGCTAAAGTGATAGGCGAAGCGTGGCTGCTTCTTGCGCATAAGGGTGCATAAATGACACAAGCGATGTCGAACGAAAGGTTTAGCGTCGCTATCGGGGAGATTAGCTTATCAAGGGGATAAAGCACCTGTTAAAGTTCTCACGCCGGCAGAGTTTGGACTCTTCAGTTGGAAGCAAGTTGACGCGGTGTGAGAATACGAAAAAATAGTAATAATAGAAATAAAAAGAATGAAGCAAGAGCTTATATTTCGGTGGGGTGTCTTGGGATGGGGCTAATGATCTGGAAATTCTGTTTTCGTTGACTATCGAGCCACAGGAGTATACGGTGACACCATATGGATGGCGAGTTTGCTTCCTCAGTAGCAGAAACACTTCAGTTAATGGGCAGAACTATAGAATAGTCGAGACTAAAAGGGGACTCACTGAGTATGTCACCAAACTTTCCGTTTGGAATCGCAACCGAATTTGTTAGCACAAGTGAAGGGGATATACGGATATTAGTTCGTCGCGTGTCTCCGGCCTATCCTTGGCTCGTTTTAAGTCCAGGTCAGGGTGATGCTGCAGAGTCTTTGCTTATGTTGTTTGAAATATCCGTGAATCAGCAAATCAATATTGTGGTGTTCGATCCACCTGGTCATGGATTGTCTGATGAACTGCGTGCGGATTACTCTCCAAAAAGTCAGCAAGTTGTCTGGGAATCTGTGCTGGAGCACCTCAAAGTCAGTCGAGCGTATATTGGAGGATATTCTTACGGGGCGTATTCAGCAGCCATGTGTGGTGGTTCACTAGCGGATCGAATAGTAGGATTGATTTTAATAGAAGGTGGATATTTAACGATGAAACAAAAGGGTGTGACGGTGGAGTCCGAAACAGAGGATATTCTTGAATCGATGAGTACATATCGTTTCGGCTCGTGGGATGAGGCATTGGAAGTCATACGATCACAAGCGACTACATGGACATATTACGATGAAGCTGAGTTTTATACATCGATGGTGGAACGTGATGGTGCTATTGTACTGAGAGTTACAGACAATACCATCATACAGATGGAGCAGACACTCGGTGACTACTCGATAGCT
>JAJYTO010000217.1 GCA_021793015.1 Bacillota bacterium | reverse complement strand
TGTCACCTTGCCCTTATCGAACGCCACAGCCACATGAGTCGGCTGTTCATCGGCCAGAAGCTTCAACAACATCATCGCAAAGCCGTATACCGCGTTCGTATAGAGCCCACTGGCGGTGGACAACAGAGGAACGCCATAAAAGGCGCGATAAAGCACGCTGTTCCCATCGATCAGGAGCAATTTGCCGCGTGCGCCGCTCTCTTTTCCCATCATCGCCTCGCTGCCAATGCTGTCCAACACAACCCTCTCCAATCGAACACACGGCTGACGAACCTCGTGGCCGACGTTGCAACCACTGCCGATATTGTAACATAGAAACGGCGCCCACTCGATCAACATGAGGAGCGCCATCATGCAACTGTGAACCGGTCAGTCTGCCGTTTGCGCGAAGCCGCCGCCCCCTGCGCCAATCCCCAACCACGCCGCCGCGCGCCGGAAGGCGTGGCCCAGAGGCGTCCTCCGAGGCGCGCCCGGATCGTGTCCGGGAGCGCTCACTTGGCCAGCAGTTTCAAAAATTCGCGCATGAACCCCGGCAAATCGGGCCACGCCTGCGCGGTCACCAGATTGTCTTCGACATACGGAGCATCGGTCGCATAGGCGGCGCCGCACGATTCGACATCCGGTCGACATGCGGGGTATGCAGTCAGTGTGCGGTTCTTCAGATGTTCACGCACGGTTGCCAGCACTTGTGATCCGTGGCAGATGGAGGCCACGGGTTTGCCCGTTTCAAAGAAGTGGGCGACAAGTCCGGGCAGGTGTGGATCCAAACGGATATATTCTGGAGCACGTCCGCCGGGAATGATCAGCGCATCGAAGTCCGCCGGGTTGACATCCGCAAACGCTGCGTGAGCGTCAAGTCCGTAACCGGGTTTCTCCGTATAGGTGTCCATGTGCGCTTCAAAATCGTGGACGACCGTCTGCAGACGTTTCTTTCTGGGTGCGGCGATCACGCAGGTGAAGCCTTCTTCAAGACACCGGTAGTACGGGTAAATCACTTCCAGAGCTTCCACCGCGTCGCCTGTCACGAGCAGTATGTTCTTTGACAAGATCATTCACCATCCTTCCAGAAAATGTTTGGCCGACAGAAATGCGCCCCGCCGACAGAATCTGGGCCGACAAGAACACGCTCCCTTCACGGCATTGAGATGAGACTGTCTGTCCTATCCTGGCTTCTATTATATTCTGATTGACGGCGAATGAACACGACAATGGCAATAATCAGAGCGGCGGGAGCGGTCTGGTCTGCGATGGCCCATGATTGGAGACCGGAAGCACATGGCGTCGGCAGGCGTATTCGACGTGCTGTTGTTGCGTTGATTGTGGCGGAAATGACTGGAGCCTCTGCGCAATCTTGGCGCGAAGCATATCTGGAGACCGCGCTTGTGAAGAATTCGACGGACCCCAAATGGCGCGGTATACTGATGTAAACGTAAAGGCGAACGCCGACACCCAAGCGATCCCGCATTTTCAAGATAGACCAATTCCGGAGGATGGGTCAAAATGTGCTATACGCGGAGCACGGCAGCCGGGTATTTTCGGGAAATTGCTCTCGACGCGCAAACATTCTTTGTGGGAAAAGGAAATTTTCTGGACGACTTTTACTCCGCTGATCCCCAGGAACAAAAACGCCTGCTGGACGAACCGATCGACACGACACTCGTTGCCGACGACAATAGACGATATGCAGCGTATTTTGCGGCGATGGTCGAACACTTGGCGTGGTGCCACAAACTTCCTTGCCCGGTGTGGGTGCAGGATGAAACGTTTCGTTTGCCGGATCCGTATTTTCTGTATGAAAATTGGCGGTTTCGCGCGTGGCAATTGGTTGCAACTCCGCCTGCGTTCAAGTCCCGAAATATTTTTGGCGGCGACGACATGCTTTCGAGGGTGTGAAAACGATTGGATGCGGCCTCCATTCTCAATTACCTGGAGTCGGTTGGAAGAGAGTTGCAGCAGCAGGGGACCAGCGCTGAAATTGTACTGGCTGGCGGCGCGGTCATGCTCCTGGTGATCAAAAGTCGAGAGATCACGAAGGATATTGACGCATATCTCGGCGGAGATCCGGAATTGGTTCGAGAGGCAGCTCGGCGTGTCGCCGTTCAAGAAGGGCTTCCATCGGATTGGCTGAATGATGGCGTAAAGGGTTTCTTTTATGGCGTGCCTCCTCAAATTCCGTTGGCCGATTTCCCGGGGCTGCGCGTCTATTCTGTAGCGCCGGAATACATGGTAGCTATGAAGACTTTGGCTGGGCGTGCTGAAGATGTGAAAGATTTAAAGGCGCTGATTCGTTTTTTGCGCTTAAGCAGCGCCGAACAAGTGTTGTCACTTGTGGAACGGTATGTCCCAAGAAGATTATTGACGGCGAAGGTCCAGTATATTGCCGAGGCGCTGTTTGATGAGGAGGTTTTCTCTGCGCCGCCGGAACCACCGGCCTCTTCGTCCCCCCAGAAAACGTCGTCCGCACGTGCGCGAACCTGCAGTGTTCGCTGTCAGGTTTCCAAGGCGCCCACATCCTCCTGTCGGTGTGTTTGCGGCGGAAAGAACCACGGGTCTAGATCAAATTCATGACGGTCATCGTCACGCAGGGGTATCGCAGGCCGCGGGGAGTGAATGAGGAACACGGGCGCGCATGAAAAAAGGGGAAGCGGACGCCAGCGGGAGTCCCTTCCCCGTTCTTCTCGCCGCACTCCCCGTGATCCTCCGCAGCGCTGCAGCCCTCCGCAGCGCCCGTGCGGCGTCCTGCAGCGCGCACAGCCCTCCGCTTGAGCCTTCGCCATTCTCAGGTGTTCTCTAGGCGTATGCCGCTCTACAGGTTTTGAATGACAGCGTCGGCAAACTCTGACGTCTTGACTTCCTGCGCCCCCTGCATGAGACGGGCGAAGTCATACGTGACGACCTTCTGCTGAATCGTTTTTTGCAGCGATGCGACAATCGCGTCAGCCGCCTCCTGCCATCCGAGATGTTCGAGCATCATGACTCCCGAAAGAATGACAGACCCCGGATTAACCTTGTCGAGATTCGCATATTTGGGGGCGGTGCCGTGAGTCGCCTCAAACACGGCGTGACCTGTGACATAGTTGATATTGGCTCCGGGGGCGATGCCGATGCCTCCCACTTGAGCTGCAAGCGCGTCCGACATGTAGTCGCCGTTCAGATTCATGGTTGCGACAACGTCAAATTCGGCCGGGCGGGTGAGCGCCTGTTGCAGGAAGATATCGGCAATCGCATCCTTAATGACGAGTTTCCCCTGCGCTTCAGCGTCCCGTTGCGCCTGATCGGCGGCGGCTGCGCCCGACTGCTCCTTGATCCTGTCGTACTGGGCCCATGTGAACGTGCGCTCGGGGAATTCGCGCTCCGCCAGCGCGTATCCCCAATTTTTAAAGGCGCCTTCCGTATATTTCATAATATTTCCCTTGTGTATGATCGTCACATTCTTGCGATTGTGCTTGAGAGCGTACTCGATCGCCGCCCGCACCAGACGATCGGTCCCCTCCTGCGATACGGGTTTGATGCCGATCCCCGACGTCTCGGGAAAGCGGATTTTCTTGACGCCCATCTCCGTGCGCAGGAAGTCGATCACCTTCTTCGCTTCGGCCGATCCCTGCGCCCACTCGATGCCCGCATAGATGTCTTCCGAGTTTTCCCGGAAGATCACCATGTCCACCAGTTCCGGACGCTTCACCGGCGAAGGCACGCCGTCAAAATACCGCACAGGGCGCAGGCACACATACAGATCAAGCTCCTGGCGCAACGCCACGTTCAAACTGCGGAAACCCCCGCCAATCGGCGTGGTCAGAGGGCCCTTGATACTGACCAGATATTCGCGCAGCGCCGTCAGGGTGTCATCGGGCAGCCATTCGCCAAATTTGTTGTACGCCTTTTCACCTGCATACACTTCGAACCACTCAAGCCTGCGCTTGCCCCCGTAGAGTTTCTCCACGGCCGCATCCAAAACGCGCACCGAAGCCCGCCAAATGTCCGGGCCCGTTCCATCGCCCTCGATAAAAGGAATCACTGGGTGATCCGGCACATGCAATCCATCGCCGCGCATCTCAATCCTGTCGCCGCGACTGGGTGTATCCAGTTTTGCAAACAATGACATGATCGCAACTCCTTTCGTATGTACCTCGCGATTGTTCGCATATCCGCAAAAAGCCATTACTCATCATACCATACCCGTAACGCCTCATTCAACGTTTTTTCCCATGCTATGAACCTATGTTTCATACAATGAACCACGCGGACGGACCTTGGCCCAGCCCCCCTCCCCCCGTCGAAGCTTCCATTCCGGGCGCTCCCTGTCCGCCAGCCTACAGCCCCGCCGAACCCCTTTCAGGGCACTCCCTGCTCTGCGGCCATGGTCTCCACCTGGCGATCCGCATGCGAGCGGTGGGCTGTCCTCATAAACAGGACGATTCCGACCACAACCAGAGCCGCCCCTACATACCATACCCGTGGAATCGCGTCGCCAAAGATCACGTAGGCCAGCACTGTAGCGCCGATCGGTTCCCCCACAATGCTCATGGCAATGGTGGATGCCGGGATATACTTGAGCAGAGTGTTAAATAACGTATGTCCCATCACGGTGGGGATGAGAGTCAACAGAAGAAACGCGCGCCAGTCAGCCGCCGGGTACCCATAGAGCGAATACCCGCGCGCCATACTGTACAGTGTCAACACGATACCCGCGATCACATAGACAAGAAAACTGTAGTGCATGGCTGACAGCGCCTGCCGCACGCGCTGGCCCGCCAACATGTAGGAAGTGGCTGCAACCGTTCCAATGACCGCGAGCAGATCCCCATAGGCGGCGGTGCCTCCCAAGCGGATATCATGCCATCCGATCAGCGCTGTTCCAAAGACCGCCACCATGGCAAACAGCCACACGGAATACCTGACGCGTTCCCGAAACAGGACGTGAGCGCCCAGAAGCGCGAAGATCGGTTCAAGAGCCAGCAGCAGAGTCGAACTGGCAACGGATGTGTAAAAGAGCGAGTTGATCCAGAAGATAAAATGGACGGCCAGCGCCGCCCCACTGAAGATCAGGATGATCTTGTCCCGACTGGAGAGCGCCCGCCACGCGGGCATGAGACCCCGAAGGGCAAATGGACTGAGCAGGACAATCGTCATCCACATGCGGTACGCCGCGGTGACGGATGCCGGCGCCGTCGTCATCTTGATGAAAATGGCGGCGAACGATATCGCCACAACGCCTACGCCCATGACACTGTATGCGATCCAGTGACGGTTATGGCCTCTCATGTGAGCCTCCCCTTGCGCATCCATGCCGGAAATATGACCGTCCCTGCCGGAAAATGATCGTCCCTGCCAGTCGGAGTCATATATTGTGCCCCTGCTCAGACATGTCTGCGCCAAACTCGCGACGGGCACAATATATGACTCCGACCCAAACGGGCTTTGCACCAGCGAAAAACGCCGCGGCGCCTTTTTCATCCTCCGATGACGATGCTGCGCGGCGCCATGGCGGTCTATGCCGAAAGACCGCTTGTCTCTGCCGCAGGGCGGCGCTAGCCTTCCAGAAGACGGTGTATCTCCGGCTCACGGCGCGCCAGGCGTATGGGACGCAGTTCGGCGTCGGCAAATGTATGCTCCGTCTGCCCGC
>JAJYTO010000014.1 GCA_021793015.1 Bacillota bacterium | reverse complement strand
GACACACCCGTACCCATCCCGAACACGACGGGGCGGACGCGCAAGCGCAGGCCCCCTTGGTTAAGCCCTCCAGCGCCGATGGTACTTGGACCGCAGGGTCCTGGGAGAAAAGGACGTTGCCAGGCAAAAATGCATGAAGCCGCATATCGCGGTTTTGGATCTTTAGAAAGACAGGATGAGCAGCGGGCTGATTCCGGCACGGCGTTTATCCTGTCTTTGTGCTATCAAGGGCAGAATGCAGACATCATAGGCAGAATTCTGCCACCAGACACAGAATGGGGTAACGCAGGACGAAGAGAGTGCCTTCTGGCGTTCTTTCGGTCTTGGGCAAGGACTTGGGACCGTCGGGATTCCTGCTATAGTCCATAGTATGAGTATGTTCCAAAGTTAAGCGCTCGGCGCCGCGATATAAAACCTGGAGATGAGGAACCGTGATTCCGATAAAGATCGGACGGGAAGACAAGATGCTGCTGATTGAGGATCTGCAGGAATACTTGCTGGATCAATTGTCCGAGAGTATTGGCAATGTTGCTGCGGAAGGTATTTTCGATTTTGTGTCAAATCTCGTCGGCCCCTATGTGTACAATCAGGCCATCGCCGATGCGCGGAAAGTTGCGGAACAACAAATGGAGCGCACTGAAGACGAATTGAACGTTCTTGAGAAACCGCTTGCACGGCGCAGACGACAGTGATGAGGTTGTGAAGCGCAGTCAGTGATCCAGGAAGGGAAGCAACAAGCGACCGTAAAACGCTGAGGTGGTAGTTGCGATGCGTTTCGACAAAATAGCCATCATCAGAAACTCTACGCTTGACTCATCGTTCATCAGGTCTCCCCAATGCTCCGGTTCGTAGCGGGAGAGCATGCTGAGATGGAAGGCTAACAGGTATTGAATAAAAGGTTCCGAGAGCGACGCACTTTCCAAGAGGTGCTGGGGCAGCGGCGGGATTGCCAAGGTCTGATCGTGTGTTTCGGAAATCACGGGAATCCACCAGTCATGACAGGCGATCTTCCCGGAGGAATCGGTTTCGAGGACTATGCATTGCGCCTCCATGTTCGTAGATGGGAGTTCAATGGAACTGATGCTTGTTCCCGAATCGTGGCTGCGCAATAACTCTATCCATTTCTCAAGCGGCAACCCGCATCTTGCCGCCCAACTGCGCTGTACACTGTATGTCGTCTGCGAACGATTGGCGGATATGACGGCAAGTCTTTCGTATCTGGGCGCTATGCCGAGTTCCCCCAATATAGGCCATGTACCGGGTACGGTCGCCCACAACTGATCGATTGGAAACGTTGCTCCACTCAGCGCTCCACTCTTTCCGAATCCATGCTTGTCTGGACCGGCGTCGGGGAAACCAGGCGCTCCGGCGTGACGCCCCTTTCGCCGAAGCAATTGCACCGCCTCGTACCAGTCCGGAAAGACACCGGTCTTTTCGATTCGGACAGCGTCCGAGAAATAGTTATAGCGGTTTTTCTTCCGAGGCGTTGACACTCCATGTTTATAGGTCGCCAGTTGCTTTCGCCCGCTGAGAGCGCTGAGTACGATGCAGCCCTTCGCATAATTCAACAGTCCGTAGTAAAACAGGACGGGTTGGGTTCGCGGCGACGCCGTTTCTCCAGACTCTAAAAAGGCTCTCCCTTGCGCAAAGGCGGAACAGACCGCGAACGCCGATTCATAGAGACCTTCACCGTACCGTCGGTTGCCGTGAATGGCGCTTAGAATATGTTTGATGAGCAAAGGGTTTTCCAATATGTGTAATGCCGATAATTCGGAACGGGAGTGGGCAAAGTTCAAGTTTCTGCCTCCGCAGATTGGGTTGACATGCGAAAATGAGGTCTGTAGACTTACTCATAATATCTACGGTCAATCCGTTTCGTATCCATTGTCCGCATCTATGCAGAGGAGGGTCATTTTGTGAGCGCATGGGAAAGCAAGTTTCAAACAGAAGGATTGACCTTCGACGATGTGTTGCTGCGGCCAGCCCGTTCCGACGTGTTGCCGCGCGACGTGGACATCACGACATACGCAACGCGAAGCCTGAGGTTAAATATTCCGCTCATGAGCGCGAGTATGGATACCGTGACCGAGGCCAAACTGGCGATCGCCATTGCCAGGGAAGGCGGTATCGGGATTATTCACAAAAACCTGTCGGTCAGCGATCAGGCGGAAGAGGTCGACAAGGTCAAGCGCTCGGAGAGCGGCGTGATTACCGATCCTGTCTATCTGACAGCGGATCATCCCATCTATGACGCCGAGGCCATTATGGCTAAATATCGAATTTCCGGCGTTCCGATCGTCGACGACAGAAGACACCTGGTGGGCATCCTCACAAACAGAGACTTGCGCTTTGAGAAAAATTACAGCCGCTCCATCGGCGAGGTTATGACACGCGAGGGGTTGGTAACGGCGCCTGTCGGAACAAATCTGGAACAGGCCAAAGACATTCTGCAACGGCATAAAGTTGAGAAACTTCCCATCGTGGATGACGAGGGTGTCCTGCGTGGGCTGATCACTATCAAGGACATCGAAAAAGCAAAGCAGTTTCCAAACGCGGCCAAAGATGTACATGGCCGCTTATTGGTGGGCGCAGCCATTTCCACGGGCCATGACGCCTTCGAGCGCGCCGACGCCCTTGTGAAGGCGGGCGCCGACGTCGTCGTGGTGGATACCGCGCATGGCCACTCAATAGGAGTGATCAACACGGTCAAGCGTCTTCGCGAGTTGTATCCGGACCTCAATATCATTGCGGGCAACGTGGCGACCGGCGACGGTACGAGGGATCTGATCGAGGCCGGCGCAGATGCGGTCAAGGTCGGCATTGGACCGGGATCCATTTGCACAACCCGCATTGTAGCCGGCATTGGCGTGCCTCAGATTACGGCCATCTACGAGTGCGCTTCTGTGGCGAGGAAATACGGAATACCGATTATCGCTGACGGCGGCGTCAAGTATTCCGGCGATATTACAAAGGCGATCGCCGCGGGCGCAAGTGTGGTCATGGTGGGCAGTCTGTTTGCCGGCACGGAAGAGAGCCCTGGGGAACTTGAGATTTTCCAGGGCCGCAGTTTCAAAGTGTACCGGGGAATGGGTTCCATTGGAGCGATGAAATCGGGAAGTTCCGACCGTTATTTTCAGGAGCAAAACAAGAAGCTGGTTCCTGAAGGAATCGAGGGGCGCGTGCCGCATCGTGGACCGCTCACAGAGACGGTGTTTCAGTTGATCGGCGGGTTGCGCGCTGGCATGGGGTATTGTGGGGCGCCCACAATACGCGATCTGCAGGATGGGGCGCAGTTTATCCGCATTACGAACGCGGGACTTCGGGAAAGTCATCCACACGACGTGCATATTACTAAAGAGGCGCCAAACTACAGTGTATGATGTGATGAGGGATGAGCTTTGGAGATATGGGCGCATCGGGGAGCCAGCGCTGTGGCCCCCGAGAATACGATGGCAGCATTCTTAAAGGCCCGCGAGATGGGCGCCGATGCCCTTGAAATGGACGTGCAACGATCATCGGACGGTGTGTTGGTCGTTATTCACGACGATACGGTGACAAGGACAACCCAGGGACGCGGATATGTTCATGCCGCGTCTTTTTCATGGCTTCAGACACTTGACGCCGGGTACAAGTTTGGCGATAAGTTTCGCGGAGAACGAATACCGCGCCTGGAGGAAGTGCTGTCATTTGTTAAATCCACGGACATGGGGATCAATCTTGAACTCAAAGCTTCCCCGGTTCCGCAACCGGGTCTTGAGCAGCAGGTGGTTGACGTCGTCAGGCAGTACGGTCTCACCGAGAAGACGGTCATATCGTCCTTTTACTTCGATTGCCTGCAGCGAATCAAAAGTTGCGATCCCACTGTTTCCATCGCCCTTCTGTCCTCGTACTATTCCCCCGTTGCGCCAGGTTTCGCAAAACAGTTTGGGGCTGACGCGATCCACCCCAACCGTCGCAGCGTCACTTCCGCTCTGCAACAGGACGCCCTGCGTCTGAACGTGAAGATCAGGCCGTATACGGTGAATGAGAGGCGTCAGATTCAGTTATTCAACGCCTGGGGCATGGACGCCGTGATCACAAATCATCCGGGCATGGCGAAGGAAGCGCTCGGACAAACAAGGTCCCGATGATAACCTTCAGCAAGCCGCGTGTGGTATAATTGTATGAACTTCGAGAAATGCCAAAGGGGGCAATATATCATGGCCGTGGTGGGGACGGAACGCGTCAAACGCGGTATGGCTCAGATGCAGAAAAATGGTGTCATCATGGATGTCGTGACTGCTGAACAGGCGAAGATTGCGGAGGCGGCGGGAGCGGTTGCCGTCATGGCCCTGGAACGGGTTCCCTCGGATATTCGGGCGGCCGGCGGTGTCGCCCGCATGGCTGATCCAACGATTGTTGAACAGGTGATGAAGGCGGTGTCCATTCCGGTCATGGCCAAATGCCGGATTGGGCATATCGTGGAAGCGCGCATCCTGGAAGCGCTCGGCGTCGATTATATTGATGAGAGTGAAGTGCTGACGCCGGCGGATGACAAGTTCCACGTCAACAAACGGGAATTTACGGTGCCGTTTGTATGCGGCGCCAGGGATCTGGGCGAAGCCTTGCGCCGGGTCGCAGAGGGCGCGGCCATGATTCGCACGAAAGGGGAACCCGGCACGGGCAATATTGTGGAGGCCGTCAAACACATCCGCATGGTGCAGGCGCAAATCCGCAGAGTCGTCGCCATGTCCGAGGATGAACTGGTGGCGGAGGCGAAGGAAATCGGCGCGCCTTATGAACTCCTCCTTGAAACACATCGGACGGGGAGTTTGCCTGTTGTCAATTTTGCAGCGGGAGGAGTCGCCACCCCGGCCGATGCGGCATTGATGATGGAACTTGGATCAGACGGCGTGTTTGTGGGGTCTGGCGTCTTCAAATCCGAAAATCCGGAGAAATTTGGAAGGGCCATCGTCGATGCGACAATGAACTTCAGGGATTACGATCTGTTGGCAAAACTGTCTCAAGGCATCGGGACTCCGATGAAAGGCATTGAAATGTCCACGCTTTCCATTAACGAACGTATGGCCGAACGCGGCTGGTGATAGGGATGGTCTTGAAGATCGGCATATTGGACGTTCAGGGAGCTGTCTCTGAACATGCAAAAAGCATCCGCAACATTGGCGCACAGCCTGTTCTGGTCAAGCACCCGGAGTCGCTCGCAGAGGTGCAGGGTTTGGTTTTGCCCGGTGGAGAAAGCACAACGCTCGGAACACTGATCCGCAAGTACGGACTTTATGAACCCATACGTGAACGGGCGCAGCGGGGAATGCCGATATTTGGAACGTGCGCCGGACTGATCCTGTTAGCCCGAAAGATAGAAGGACAGGACGACCATCATTTGAATCTGATGGATATCACGGTCAATCGCAACAGCTTTGGCCGCCAAAGGGATTCTTTTGAAGCTGACATCGAGATTGCAGGATTATCCGGGGCTCCGTTTCCAGGTGTATTCATAAGAGCGCCGCATATTGTCACGGCTGGTTCAGACGTTCAAGTGCTTGCCATGTACCGGGATCGAATCGTAGCCGCAAGACAGGGCAACCTGCTGGCTGCCTCATTTCACCCTGAGCTGACTGCGGATCTGCGTCTTCACGAGTACTTCAAAGCTGTGATTGAGCAGCACTGCGCCGCTGAATGCGTATAGCAGTTGGGCCCAATGCCATCGTCTATTATTTAGAATATATGGAGCGTCACTGGGAGGACGGTTCTTTTGCATGTTGGTATTTCATGCGTGAGTCCTCGCGTTCAGTCGCGAATTCATGCCTCCATACCCAAGGGATACCAAATTACAGATCTCGATCAACAGGAAAAGTTGTATGGACAATGCCGCGTGCTTGGGTTGGATGTCCTGTTTCGGGAGGTTCTTTATCCGACCAGAGCTGAGTTCGCGCAGTGGCGCGAGATGTCCAGAATCCAGTCCATGGACTTGGTTCTTATCACACATGACCCACTGCCGTCATTGAAGACTCGCGCACTGCGAACGGGAGCCTACGATGTGATCTCGGAGACTGGCAGCGCCAGGATCGGTGATGATATTGGCCGGATCCTGGACTCGGTGCGCCGCGAACGGCGGATGTTCTATAACCACGAGATCGCAATCCGGTCGTATGGAGAGGCGGTCGTGACAATCCGCGGCAAGAAAGTGGTCCTGACGCGTACGGAAGCGAACCTTCTAAAGGCGCTCATCGAATCAAAGGGGCGGTATTTGTCGACTGAACGGTTGATAGCCGCAACATGGGGGAATTGTGTTGCGGGACACAAGGAAGATCTGTATGTGTACATTTCGAGACTGAGGGACAAGTTGGAGGAAGTACCTGGGAAGCCACAACTCATCGTCTCGTCTCGGGGGTTGGGCTATGCTTTTTTTGGCGAAGTTACGATTGAACGACAGTTTTAGAGCCTGTTCAAAAAGGGGTTAGAACTCCCCGGCGTTCCCTGCATGCGTCCGCATCTCCGGGATGGTTCTGCCTCCGCCGACTGCGCGCTCGGTCGAAATCCGCCGGATGAATTTATTGCTGCGGCATGGGTGATATGGTATCTTGTGGTGTAATGCACAATGAGGAGTGGACTCTATGCTGGACGCAAGACTCCTGCGCCAAGATCCGGAACGGATCAAAGGCGCGTTGACACGCCGCAATGAACCGCCGGAAACGTGGGATTTGCTTGAACGGTTTTACAGGCGGGACGGTGAATGGCGAGATTTGACCACGCGCACAGAAGCGCTTCGGGCCACACGAAACAGTGTGTCCCAGGAAGTGGCGATACGCAAGCGCGATCGGCGGGATGCCGGTGCGTTGATCGAAGAGATGCGCCTCGTGGGGGATCAGATTCAGCTTGCTGATGAGCGGTTGCGGGTATTGAGTGAAGAAATGAATGACATTTTATTGCGTCTCCCAAATATTCCACATGACAGTGTTCCGTATGGTCAATCCGAAGATGACAATCCTGAACTGCGACGCCACGGCGGGGCGCCGATATTTGACTTTGAACCGAAACCGCATTGGGACCTGGGCGCGAATCTTGCGCTTTTCGACTTTGAGCGCGCAAGCAAGGTGACAGGCTCGCGATTTGTCTTTTACAAGGGCCTGGGTGCGCAACTCGAACGTGCGCTCATGAATTTCATGATCGATGTGCAGACGCGCGAGCGCGGCTACACGGAGGTCTGGCCGCCATACCTGGTCAATCGGACAAGCATGATCGGCACTGGCAATTTGCCGAAGTTTGAGGAAGATGTATTTAGAGTTGAAGAACAGGACTATTTTCTGATTCCCACGGCCGAAGTTCCCGTGACCAACCTGCATCGTGACGAGATTTTGTCGATGGATCAACTGCCGATCAAATATGCGGGGTTCAGCGCCAGTTTTCGGTCAGAGGCGGGCGCCGCCGGAAAGGATACGCGGGGATTGATCCGGTTGCATCAATTCAACAAGGTGGAACTCGTGCAGTTCGTGCCGCCTGAATCCTCCTACGATGCACTGGAGTCTGTGATGGCTGATGCGGAGGCCATCCTGCGGCGGCTTGAGCTGCCCTACCGGGTCATTGAAATCTGTTCGGGCGATCTTGGATTCAAGGAGTGCAAAAAGTACGATCTGGAGGTTTGGCTGCCTTCTTCTTCCGCCTACCGGGAGATCTCCTCCTGCACCAATTTTGAGGATTTTCAGGCACGGCGCAGCAACATCAGGTTTCGTCGCACCGATAGATCAAAACCAGAATATGTGCATACATTAAACGGCTCCGGACTGGCGCTGGGACGCACGTTTGCCGCCATTCTGGAAAACTGCCAGGAAGCTGACGGGTCCATTCGAATTCCGGCAGCCCTGCAGCCATATATGGGCGGTCTGACGCGCATCAGCGTGTAGATTGTTTTTTTCCTCGCAATGGGCGCCGATAGGCGCGGTTCCGCATATAGTGTCATAACGGGGCGGGTGTTCCTGCAGGCGCTTTGTCTACGGCCATATGACCTATTTTGAGGAGCGAATGATCTGTGACAGTCAAACATCGAACTTCCCAGACGGCGGTTTCCACTGGACCGACATCTCTTTTGCACACGACAAGCGGCAAAGGCCATCAACCGAAGGGAGTGTTGACCGCTGGCGCCGCACCGAGCCGCAAAGCGCCTGCGAAGCGGCGTCGCCCACGGGCTGGTGAAAGACAGAGGCGCGAGCCCCGCATTGCAAAGGCGGCTGATCCGGCGGTTTCGCCGCAGGGAACGGAAGGCGCGGGAGCGACAGCGACACCATTGGCGAAAATTTACCTGCGCCCATTTACTCCTGAAGACGAGCCGATCATTGTAAAAATGACTCAGGACGAGATCATGCCTGTGTTCAAGGAGACGTATGGGTATGATCTGGATATGGCAACGGTCATGAACTACGTGCGATCAGCGCAAACCCGTTTGATTGTGGTTGAAGAGCAGGCGGCTGGTTATATCAGTCTTGTGGCGGACGACGGCGGCAAGATGAACATTGGGTCGCTGGTTCTGGGGAGCGGTTATCAGGGCAGGGGTTACGGCACGCGAGTGATGAAGCAGATCGAGCGCGAGGCAGTCGAGTACGGCATGGTGGAAATGGAAGTCTATATCCAGGCGGCCAACAAGCGCAGCCAGAAGTTTGCCAGGGCGCTGGGGTTTACGGAAATCCAGTCATTTCAGCCGCAGACCGTGGTGATGACCAAGTCGTTGGTCCAACAAACGGCCACCGTCCAACAATCAGCGACGGTCCAATAGAACACAAAGCAAAAACACAGGTCTCGGGCGCCTATGTTTCTCTTGGGAGGAACATAGGCGTCCGGATCGCGCACCTGGTGTTTTACCACCACCACCAGGGCCCAAGCGCCCAGATTGCAAGAAACGGAAGAAACAGGAGTGGCCAGAATACTTGCTCCGCATCGACGGACTGCCCGCTAAGCGGTGTCTGTATGAGGTCGGGCGTGGACATCCCGGTGGTGTCATGGGAAGCCATACCGGCCCCGTTCATGGGACGAAGGTAGATGCCGTCCGCTGTCAGGGAGTGCAGGACACCGTGGTGAACGCGATCGTAAGCATGCACGTGTACAGGCTGTCCCACCAACCCCTGTGCACGCTGGTATAATGGATGCATTCGACAAAGCCTCCTTTCCAACATGCAGTGGTGGAAAACGCAACTGAGGAAGCGTGCTGCTGTTCTAATACATGCGGAATCAGCGCTTGCGGACAGCGGCAAACGCCGAGACGCCTGCAACTTGGGTGTTCGCAGTCTGGAGCAAGCTTGCGGGGTTGGCTCCAGTGCGTCAATCCTCACCTACATGATCGATCCACGGCCTGAAGCGCCAAGAAGGGGGCCAAGCGGGCTGTCTTGTGCTCTGTCGCATTGTGGTATACTTAGGGTACCGGGGTCGGCTTTATTATGTCGCACCACGGTGATATCATTGCAATTGCAACCGATTATTGCTGCACACAACACGCACCCGTAGCTCAGGTGGATAGAGCGGTGGTTTCCTAAACCGCGTCTTGCGGGGGTTCGAGTCCCTCCGGGTGCACCAAAAATAGCTGTAGTGGCGCGGGTTCCCAAATTTTCGGGAACCCGTTTGCCTGTTTTCTCTGAAGCGGATCTGATGGGAGAAGAAGTGAGGCGAACTCGGCGAATTTCCTATTCTTGCGCGCTGGACCGGATGCGCCTGCGGATACGCCTGCGTGCGGTTCGACCGTGGTCGTCGCTACCGATCGGATCGAAAGTGAAAACTTTGCAGGACGAGATAGCTGAGCAGCGTAAACAGCACCATCAGCAGCGAGACATGCAGCAGATCGGCGTTCAGGCTGATGTTGCTGAGAATGACATAGGCGCCGCTGGCGATCTGCAAAATGACGAGTGCAAGCAAATAAACGGTCGCCCGAAACACATCGGGGCGAGAATGCCGTGTCTTCCGGAGTTGCACCAGAAGGACGATTACGATGACAGCGAGGCCGATTGCTATCAGACGATGAAAAAACGCCAGCCCGACATTGCCGGAAAAACCGGGGAACCACAGGCCATTGCACAAAGGCCAACCCTTGCATGCTGCTGCCGCACCGTGAAATGCCACGTCCGACCCAACGTAAACGGCGGCAAACACATAGACCCACGTCCATCTGATAAATTGGCGAAGTCCGCTGCTGAGCTGTTGATTTCTAAGTGTCAGGCCGTTTGGGACTGACTTCTGGTACGCTCTGTACTGAAACAGAAATACGGTGAGGAGCGCGACGCCGACCTGCCCGAGGAGACCAAATCCCAAATGCAGCGCAAGAACGCTTGGCGGGTTTACAAAAACCACCGCAAGAGCCCCCAGAATGGATTGGATGACAATGAAGCCAATGGCGATCCAAACGAAGATGCGCACCTCCAGCCAACGCCCAAAGCGGCGCCACGCCCAGATTGCGAACACCACGGCGACAATCGCGAAAAAGCCCACAAGGAAGCGATGGAGAAATTCGATGATGACGTGCGAGTTGTTGAACGTCGGAAGGACTTGGCCATTGCACAGCGGCCAATCAGGCCCGCAGCCCTCCGCAGAGTTGGTCTGGGTATCCAAAAAGCCAATAAAGTTGACGACAAACATTCCAAATGTAGCGATACATCCGAGCCATAGAAGCGGTTTCGACGGCTTTCTCCGTTCGACTTCGTTGCGCTCCGGCGACAAAGGGCGACACCTCCGGGATATGGGCATGGCGGACAGGCGTCCTGTACCAGTATAAGCCTCGGGCAGGCTTCGCGACATAGAAAATCATGAACAAGAGTCTAATTGTTGCATGGTTCGTCATATTTCATTCATAATCCAATCAAGTTGATTGCAATCCGAGCTCCAACCGCCGATTACGTGAGCTTGCTACGTGAGCTCACGGGTCGACGGTTTCTCAACGCTGGCGGGGGCTGAGGGAGCCCTCGCCTTTCCCCAGACACTGACGATGACGACGCCGGCGATCGCCGCAAGACCGCCCACAATCGCGATGGGCTTCGGGAACTCGCCCAACCAGATCCAGGCAATCACGATTGCCAGAATGGGATTGAGATAGAGGGCGCTTGTGACGGTGCTCGCCCTGGCTTTGCTGAGCGCGTAGCCCCAGGCCACATACGCGATGGCTGCGGGGAAGATTCCGATATACACGGCTGAGAGGGTCGCCGGCAGCGACGCCTGCCGCATCTGTTGCCACAACCCTGGAACAAACAAGAGCATGGGCAGCGTGCCGAACCAGGTGAAATAGGCGGTCAGTTCCAGCGGTTGATACTTCTGATAGAGCGGCTTCTGATACACAAAAAATACGGACGCGCTGGCGGCGGAAATGAGAATCAGGAGAGCGCCATGCGTAAACCCCTGCGATTCTCCTGAGCCAAATGTGATCAAACCCGCGCCGACGAAGCCGACGACGATTCCCGACCACCCGATGTAAGTGAGGCGTTCCCCCAAGGCGAACGCGGCAACGACAGCCGTGAAGGCGGGAGCAACGGCGATAATCAGACTGGCTGTTCCAGCCTGTACAGCGGTCTCGCCAAACGTCAGGGCGGTGTGGTATACCGAGATGCCGATAAATCCCAGAAACGCGATCTTTGCCGCGTCCCGGCGCTCGGGCAAACGGATTCCTTTCACGGCAGCGTACATGAGGAAGACAATCGATGCGCTGAGAAACCGCAGCAGCACGACATGCCCTGCTGTGTATCCTCCCTGCAGCGCCGCGCGAATGCCCGCGAACGCGGATGACCAAAATAGCAGGGTCACGCCGACAGCGGTTACTGTTTTCCAGTTCGTAAATGTCACCCTTTCGATTGTTTGCATCGATCGTTCTCTATATCCAGAACAATAGAAAATGTGGCAAATTCTTTGGGACAGAATCGGCGATCTCCGTGTATAATTGGCTTTGCCGATGTGGACATCGATCGGCATCGGAGCGAAGAATCGCGGCATTGAGAATTCACCATTCGCGCTGTGATTTACGATGAGGTGATCGCTTGGTTCGCGCAGCGCAGACATTTCTGGTGCTGGCCGTTGTGGTGGGAGCCCTCGCAACGCTCGCAGTGACGGACTCTTTGTCAACGGCGCAGAGCGCGCCGCGTGTGCAGGCAGATGTGCGTATAAATCCCGGATATCCCCGTCAAAGCGTCAGCCTTCGGAAGTTTCCCTTCCCGTTTCAGGCCATGCTCGCCATTGAATCCGATGCTGACCACGTGACGCTCAGAAAATTCAACCTGATTCATGAGTTTCTCAATACGACGATCGATACGCCCATGGGCCGCGGTTTGGGATTGGACATTGGCGATTCCTTCTTCTTATATAACGGATCCAACATGCGCTATACTATCGATATCAGCCATACGCCGCTGTCCAGGGAGATGACCTTTTTCAAAGGCGTTTCGCGCCGGCTGTATGATGGACCGATCCTGCTGCGCTACATGAAGGCGGGCTGGATCGACACGATCCACTCCATGGGCGATTTTTCCCGCGTTGGCGCGCGTGGAACTCTCTTCGCCAGGGCGCAGGCCGTGTACGCAATGCGCTACCTGACGGCGCACGGGGTTCATCTCACCGTGTATACGGATCACGGCAATCAGTCCAACACAGCGAATTTTGGCGCTTACGGATATCAGGACAATGCGTTCTTTGATTATCAGCAGGGCGATAATCCCTACTCACCATACTATGTGACGGATCTGCTGCGCAAGGAGGGCGTCAGATTCGTCTGGGCGGACATCTACAACAATCAGTACAGCTATTCCTCCATGATCTATCCCATACGCTTGCGCGACGGCCATTCCATCTGGGGGTTCTGGCGATTCACGGGCACGCTCAATCTGATCAAGCGGCCGGATCATCCCTGGGTTTACGATTGGCATGATTTTTGGAATCCCTATGACCTATATCGGGAACTCGCGCCGGGGTTGTTGCAGCAGTTGATTCGCACGCATGGGTACACGATTGTTGCCCAGCACCTTGAGGGAAATCCGAATCGCTTTGTGCTGCCGACGAGCGCCGTTGAGTCGCTGGTGCGGCTTGCCCATATGCAGGATCGCGGGCTTATTCTCGTGGCGCGCACCAGCCGCCTGCTGCTGTACAATCTTGTGGAGAGGTATTTGCGTTACAAAACCTCATATGCGAGAGGAGTTACCTACATCAACATCGAAGATGTGGCGGATCCCGTGGACGGAACATTTGTTCCCGACTGGAATCAACTGCATGGCGTCACCTTTGTTGTGCATGATCCCAACCAAGCTGTGATCACTGTACGAGGTAAGCCGGCGCCTGTGCATTTGCTCAAACGAACAGCCCATACCATAGGCATTGCTTGGTATCCTCCCAATACGGCGAATTACGCCGTCGCCGGAATCTCTGTGTGGCGCCGTGAAGTCGCCTTTGCGGCCGTCCCGTTCTCCTGGTATTGACGGCTTCAGGGCGCTGTGACCCGGCGTCGACTCATTGACAGTCTGGCAGGTACCACTCATAATATTGTAAACTGTCGATTTTGCACACCGTACGTGTGATCGGGTTTCAGTTCCTTAGGAGGATGTGCATGGTTCCCGAAGTGTTTATCAACTTTCGGCCTGAAGACAGGCGAGACCGCGAAGGGTTGTTTTTTGTCTTGTCCGGCCCGTCCGGTGTGGGAAAGAACACGTTGCTTGGCATCGTGCTCGGTGGTCTTCAAGGGGTTTACTATATGCCGTCTGCGACGACAAGGGCCATGCGCCCTGGGGAAAGCCAGATGCATCCGTATGTGTTTATAACCACCGAAGAGTTTGAGGACATGATCGAGCGGGGTCAATTTCTGGAGTGGAAACGGATCCACACCAATGACTATTATGGCACGCATCTACCTTCCATTAAATATGCGATCAGGCACGGATATGACATCATCACGGATATGGATGTCCTGGGGTGCGCAGACGCTACGGCCGCTTTCCCCAAACATATTTGCTCCATATTTATTACTCCGCCGTCATTGGACGAGCTGTCAACCCGCCTCTATAACCGTGACGCCGATCCTGGAAATATCGAAAAACGCCTGGAGCGCGTCGAGTTGGAAATGGCCCACAAGGATAGATACGACTTCACGCTTGTGAATGACAACCTGGAACAAAGCGCGCGGGAGTTGCAGCGGATCATCGAACAGGTGAGAAACCGCGTGACACTGAAGCGATAGGCGCGCGTGCAGGCGTGAAAATCACAAGGGGAGCGGGACGGCCCCCCTTGTCGTCACATCTTGACCGACACACGGTACTTGCGCAGCCACGAGTCAATCTGGATCAGATAGTCGAACATTTGCGGGGTCGCCATAATCTGGCCAAACCAGGGCCGGTGCTCCATCTTCGTATGGCTGCGCGCGATCAGTGCGCGCAGCGCCCGCTCGTCAATGAGCGCGAGCAGCGGGGAAGCGCGGTCGCTCGCGATCTCGTCGACCATCGTCCGAACGCCGTGAAGATATGCGGGATTCGGTGTTGATGGATATGGACTCTTGCGGCGGTGGACCACATCGTCCTCCAGAACGCCCGCGACGGCCTTGCGTAGGATGGCCTTGGCGGAGCCGTCAAAACTCTTGATGCGCCACGGGATATTCCAGACGTATTCGACAAGGCGATGGTCACAAAAGGGAACGCGCACCTCCAATCCCGAGGCCATGCTCATGCGATCTTTTCTTTCCAGCAGGGTGGGCAGAAAGCGTGTCAGACTGAGGTAAGAAATCTCGCGGATGCGGGCTTCGCGCGCGTCTTCTCCGGCTAGCCTTGGCACCTCCGCCAAGGCTTCGTGATAGCGGTCCGCCACGTATTGGTCCGGATTCACGACGCTCAAAAAATCCCGCGACAACAGCTTCACGCGTTCCTGCAGCTGCAAAGACCAGGGAAAGGTGTTCGCGTTCAAAGCGTCGTCTCGATGAAACCACGGGTAGCCTCCGAACACTTCGTCCGCGGCCTCGCCGGAGAGGGCCACCGTCGCATGGTTCTTGACTTCTTTGCAAAACAGGTACAGGGAAACGTCGATATCCGCCATTCCCGGAAGGTCGCGCGCGATCAACGGCCGCGTCAGATTGACGAGCAGTTCGGGGGTGTCAAAAACGACTTCATGATGCACGGTACCCAAATAGTCGGAGACTTTTTTGGCCCAAGGAGCGTCACGCCCTGTCTGGAACGCATTGGCTTCAAAATACTGTTCCATATGGGCGAAATCGATCGCATACGTGTGCAGGGGACCCATGCGCGCTTCCCGCAGAGCGGCGGCGGCAAAGGCGCTGACGGCGCTCGAATCGAGTCCGCCCGACAGGAAGGCGACAACTGGCATATCGGACACCAACTGCCTGGTTACTGCATCCTGCAGCAGAGAGCGGACCTTTTCCGCCGTGGCGTCGAGCGAATCCTCATGGGGATGACTGGTGAGCGCCCAGTACTGCGATACGTCGACATGCGCGCGCGAGACCTGCATGGAGCAGCCTGGACGAAGTTCCTGAATCCCCGCAAACACGGCTTGCCCCGGCGTGCGGGCCGGTCCAATGAGCAATAGTTCCGCCAATCCGTCCCGATCCACCTCTGCAGGGATTTCGGGGTGGGCGAGGATTGATTTCAGTTCTGATCCGAATGCAAAGAGACCATTTCTTTGGGTATAGAACAGTGGCTTCACACCTAGTCTGTCCCGTGCCAGAAACAGCGTCTCTTCGCGTTCGTCCCAGATCGCAAAGGCAAAGATGCCGTTCAATCGCAGGACGCACGCCGCACCCCATTGAATATAGGAGAGCAGGACAAGTTCGGTGTCGGAACGGGTCAAAAAGGTATGGCCGTGCGCCGCAAGATCTCTCTGCAACTCTTCCATGTTATAGAGTTCGCCGTTGTACGTGATCGTCCATCGTCGCTCGCCGTAGTGTCTGGTCATGGGTTGCGTTCCACCAGTAGGATCGATGACGATGAGGCGCCTGTGCCCCAGGGCAATCGGCCCGCTGCGCCAGACTCCATCAGCGTCAGGTCCACGGCATGCCAGCGTCTCCGTCATTTTGCCAATTACATCAGGCGCATGAAAGGCGCCGCGGTTCCAGTCGATGTATCCCGTAATGCCGCACATCCCAATTCCTCCTCGGCAAGTGCCTGTGCCCATAGGCTCATGCATGCCGCCGCCGCTCAGACAGCCGCGGCCTAACGGCCGCTAATACTCGCTGCAGCGGCATGCATGAGCCGGTCTATCCCGAAAAATCGCCGCAGGAGAATTTTCGACCCGGTTGTTGGGGCAGCGTCAGTAAGATTTTGCTTCGCAAAACTCAGGCATGAAAGCCTATGCTGCATGGTGCGCGCATGTGCATGAAGAGACGGTTTTTGGTACAGTGGACGTGAGGGTTGCGCGATGAAGGGGGATCAGTTCGCTGGCTGAGGAGCATGGGCAACACGAGGCGCATGAGCACTACATGGAGCTTGCGTTGCAACAGGCGCTGTTGGCCTGGGAATTGGGGGAAGTTCCTATCGGTGCTGTCGTCGTCTCAGAGGACGGCTGCGTGATCGGATCAGGGTACAACAGGCGCGAGACAACGGATGATGCGACAGCCCACGCTGAAATGGCGGCGATCCGGGAAGCCGGGCGGGCAAAGGGTGACTGGCGCCTCAGCGGTTGTGCGCTCTATGTCACTGTGGAACCGTGCCTGATGTGCGCGGGAGCCATTTCGCAGAGCCGCATCTCCCAGGTGGTGTATGGCGCTCAAAATCCCAAAGGAGGAGCCATTGAGTCCCTTTTCGAGATGTATGGAATCAAGGGTCTCAATCACTATCCGGTTGTCATGGGTGGCATATTGGCGGCGAAGTGTGGTATGATGCTTAGGGATTTCTTTCGCGAACAACGATGACAATGCGCATAAAACTGGCAGTCCGTTGACGCGATGACTTGCGGAGAGATGTCCGAGTGGTCGAAGGAGCTCGCCTCGAAAGCGAGTAGTCCTTTACAGGGCTCGTGGGTTCGAATCCCACTCTCTCCGCCACTTTGTCTTTTTGACGGTGTATTTTGGCGATGGTCTCAGCGTACATCTGGTTGGGTCCTGCGCGACGTTCGCTCCCGAACTGTGTCAGGTCCTGACGGAAGCAGCACTAAGGGATGCCGGACGGGCGCCGCAGTTCCGCCTGGCCAGGTGGCGCTGAGAGTTTTGCCAACTTGCGTCACTTCAGGGGGGCTTTGGACATGACAGGGCCTCAGCCGGAGATCCCATCACGGCTACTGGAAGCTCTTGGGTTGGATTCGGTTAGCGATACTGGAGAATCCATTGCAGCCGAGAGAGCAATCCGTTTTATTATGGGCATTATACCGGTTGCCTTTGTGTACATTGAACAAAGCCGTTTGGTCATCCAGTATAATCCGGCGTTCGCAAAAATCATGGGCATTCCGCCCGCGCATTCCGGCCAGCCTCTGCAGACCGTGCTGGGCGGGTTCCCTCCCATGCTCACCCTGTTTGAAAAAACGCTGACGGATCAGAAAGACTATCGATCGCGTCTCGTGCATTTTGAAAGATCCTATCAGTTGGTCCACCTGCTCGTGGACGCAAAAGTCATGATGATCGGGGATAAACCGGAAGGATGGCTGTTTGTTTGTCGCGAGATTGACAACCTGCCGACGATTGAGTCGCAGATTGTGCGCAACGATAAATTGGCGACCGCCGGCAAGATTGCCGCCGGTATTGCGCATGAGATCCGGAATCCACTCACATCGATCAGGGGGTTTCTGCAGTTGTTGGAAACCGATCTGATGAACAGCGATACTGCTAGACACCAGGTGTACATAGGGCTCATGCTCGCGGAAATCGATCGTGTGAACCAACTTGTGAACCAGATGCTGATGTTGACCAAACCGGCCGGCATCGTCCTTGAAACGCTGGCGTCCGGACAGGTCCTGGAAGAGGTTGCCGCCATCGTCCGCTCTGAAGCGTTGTTGCGCAACACCACAGTGCAAATCATGATGCAGGAGACGCCGCCCATTCGGGCGGACCGAAACATGCTCCGCCAGGTGCTCCTGAATCTCATCAGCAATGCCCTTGACGCGATGGAGGGCGGCGGCGTTTTGACTCTGGCGGCAGAATACGACGACGTAGCGAGTTCAGTCCGAATCAATGTGACCGATACGGGTCCTGGCATACCTGCCTATATGGTCGATCGCATCTTCGACGCCTTTTTCACGATGAAGGAACACGGCACCGGATTGGGCCTGGCTATTTGCCAACGGATCGTCGCGGATCTTGGAGGGGAAATACGGGTGTTTTCGAAGGGCTTTGGAACGACATTCTCAGTGTTGTTGCCAGCGCTAAAGGAGTGAGGGCGCGTGTCCTATATCGCCCTGTACAGGGAATGGCGCCCGCAGCGATTCTCCGACGTGGTGGGCCAGGAGCATGTCGTTACGACGCTGACCAACGCGCTCAGACTTGATAAACTGGCCCATGCCTATCTGTTTTCCGGTCCGCGCGGCACGGGGAAAACGAGTCTCGCGAAGATTCTCGCCAAGGCGGTGAACTGTGAAAATCCAGACGGCGTAGAGCCCTGCAACGAGTGCGCCGCGTGTCGGGGCATTTCCCTGGCGCGCGTGATGGACGTTGTGGAGATGGATGGGGCATCCAACCGCGGCATTGAAGAAATCAGGAGTTTGCTGGAACAGGTGAGATACGCCCCGACGGAAATCCGTCGCAAAGTGTACGTCATTGACGAAGTTCACATGCTCACGCAGGAAGCGTTTAACGCACTGCTAAAGACGCTGGAGGAACCGCCCGAATATTGCCTGTTTGTGCTGGCGACCACAGAGATTCACAAGGTGCCGGCGACGATTGCGTCGCGGTGTCAGCGGTTCGAATTCTCACGGGTCAAGAGTGAACTGGTCGTCAGGCATCTGCAGAGGGTTGTCCGGGCGATCAACGCGGACGTGGAAGACGCCGCCTTATGGCAGATTGCCAGAGCGACGGAAGGCGGTCTGCGCGACGCCCTGTCCCTGCTTGATCAGGCGCTCTCGTTCGCAGACGCCCGAGTCGGCGTTGAACAGGTGGCGGAAGTGCTGGGGGGGGTGGCGAGCGAACGCATCGGAGAGATTTTTGGCTGTCTGCTTGGCGGCGAGCCGGGAACCATGTTGCGGCTGTTGTCTGACCTGTGGAGCAAAGGTGTCGACGCAGCCCAACTGCTGAACGATATGCTGTCCTATGGGCGCGACGCTATTATGCTAAAGAGCGGAGCGAAAGGCTCGGACGCCGATGAACGCGCGCATTACGACCCCGCGTTTCCAGTTGCCATACAGCGCCCTGCCGTGTCTTCTTTTCTGGCTGTCGTCGAAAGGCTTGCCATGGTGCAGTCGGAGTTGCGATTTCAAACGCAGGCTCGTCTCTTTGTTGAAATAGGTCTGTTGTCACTGATGAGCGCTGCGTCCGTCTCGCCGGAGCCACAGGCTGCGGAAGCTCGCCCCAATGACGGCGCGTGGCGCGACGCGCTGGACCGCCTGCAAAAAAGGGTGAGCGGACTGGAACGGCTGTTGGCGCGCGGGCAGGGGAACACCGTAGCGGCTGACTCAGGCAAGGGTGTGGAGACGCGTTCTGTGCGATCGTCATCGAGCAGAACGACAGGCCAAGAGACGGACGCAGAAGGTGCGGAGACGCGTTCTGTGCGATCGTCATGGCCGGACCGCGTGAGTGCGGGTGCAAACGGAACCGGCAAAGAGCCGGCGTCTCCGCCTTCGCTGGGGCCGTCGGGACCGCCAGCCAGCGAGGAGGCGGCGGGCTTGGAGACCGTTCCCACAGACAGCGCGGACCGTCGGCGGGGAGCACGGACAAAAGCCCCTCCGGGGGTGTCCGGAACGATGTCGGAAGCTGAACAGGCCAGTCTGGAACAACTGCGGACGCAGTGGCAGAGCATACTGGAAGACGTGAAAAAGCGCAGCGTCCAATCGCGCGCGTGGTTATTCGCAGGGCGTCCCGTGGCCGTTAACGGGGAGCAGATCGTGGTGGCGTTCAAGACCGCGGTCCATGCGGAGACGGTGATGCGCAGTCCCCACAAAGAGGTGATTGAGACTGTTCTGTCCGCGTTCGCTTCACGTCCACTGACGTTGGTCAGCGTGCTTGAGCAACAATGGGAGCTTGTCCAGAGATCTGCGGATCCCTGGCAGAGCGAGCTAACAGCGGACGCCCAGCAGGAACCATGGGTCAAAAAAGTGATAGAATTGATCGGTGAAGATCGAGTGACCATCGTCGATGAATAGATCTCATGCACGGGGCATTCGGCAAGTCAAACGCCGCAGACGATGAAACACGGGATTCATCCGCATTGACAGCATGGTTAAAGGAGAGATTATCTGGTGAAAAACATGAACCAGTTGATGAAACAGGCAAAGAAACTGCAAGAGGATATGGCGCAGGCGCAGGAGGCCCTCGGCAACATGACGGTGGTCGGACAGGCGAGCGGCGATGTTGTCCGGATTGAACTCAGTGGACACCGCAAGATACAAAGCGTAAAAATAAAGCCCGAGGTGGTTGACAAGGACGATGTGGATATGCTGGAAGACCTGATTCTGACCGCCCTGCGCGACGCCGAGCACAAGGTGGAGGTTCTCGTCGAAGAGCAGATGGGTAAATATGCGAAGGGATTTAACATCCCGGGTCTCTTTTGATGAATGGGTTTCCCGAACCGATCGTCACCCTTATCGAACAGTTTGGACGATTGCCGGGCATTGGTCCAAAATCGGCGCAGAGGCTGGCCTTTCATATCATCTCGCTGCCGGAAGATCAGGTGGAGACGCTGATTGAGGCTCTGCGTCAGGTCAAGCATGGGCTCACCCTGTGTGGGCAGTGCTGCGCCGTGACCGATGTCTCTCCCTGCGCCGTGTGTGGAGATCCGGGCCGGGATCGCAGCGCCATTTGCGTCGTGCAGGATACAAAAGATGTGATTGCGCTTGAGCGCATGCGGACATACCAAGGACTGTACCACGTTTTGGGCGGCGCCATCTCGCCGATTGACGGTGTGGGTCCCGATCAGTTGCATTTACGGGAACTCTTTGTCCGCATGGCGGATGATCACCTGAAAGAGGTCATTCTCGCCACGAACTCAACGATTGAGGGGGAGGCGACAGCGCAGTACATCGCCAGACTCGCCCACGGGTTCGATGGGCTTGAGGTGACGCGCATCGCGCATGGGTTGCCGGTGGGAGGCGATTTGGAATACGCGGACGAGATGACTCTCGCCCGCGCCTTCGAGTTCCGCCGCCCACTGTAAGAGCCTGAACCACCTCTATAAGAGCCTGTTCTTGGGTTTTGTCATATTGTTCAGGCCAGCCGACTATACTCTACTATTCGCGGCAGGAAAGTAGAGGGCTGGCCATGGATGATTTGGACATGCTGGGCAACATAGACGGTTATTCCGAAAAACTGAATGAAGAACTGCTCGAGGAGATTGCCAAGGCGCATGCAGCTTGGGAGCTCGCGATGCAGCAGTTCAACAATGCCGTTGACCCGAAGGTTGTCGACGACGCCGTTTATCTGCTGACCGCAGCGGAAATGCGTTATGAGGGTCTCATGCGGGTGGCGCGGAGGCTGCAACTGTCGGTCGATGTTCAGGGAGCGGTTCGGCCATTCGCCAGGCGTCGGCCAAGCTTTGCGTCGTCGTCTGACAGGCCGTCGAAAAGACCCGGCGTCTAGGGGAGCAGTGATAAACCCAATTTTGGCAGGCGCACTGAATGTGAATATGACAGTGGAGGGATCGGCATGTCGGTGTCACCTGTGATGTGGCTGGGGTTGGCAGCCGTTTTGCTGCTGCTCGTGATTATTAGGGCGGCGAAAAATCCGCTGGCGTTTATTGGCGGGTTGCTGCGCAATCTGGTGATCGGGGGATTTGGCCTTGTGGCTGTCGATTACGTCGGGAAAGCATACGGGTTTCACGTACCCCTGAACTTCGCAACGGCCGGGGTGGCCAGCGTTCTTGGACTGCCGGGGGTCGCTGCGCTCGCTGTGGCGCAGCGATGGATTCTCTAGCGGGAACAATATACGCCTACGGCGATATTTCGGGATGCACGAAGAAACGGCCCAACACGGGCATGCGCGAGAGTTCCTGAGTGTTGACGGCGCGGACCAGAAGCGCCACACCGAGGTACACGGGTCCGGCGGTCGCGAGTCCCGCCAAGACGACTCCCAGAGAAAACAGGCGCGACTGTTGAATGCCGGGAACCCAGACGCCCGAACTCACGTACAGTCTTTCGACGGCGTACAGCCAAAGCCCGGCGGCAGCGGTTGCGACCATGGTCCGCCAGGACAGCGCCGGCATGGATGCGCGAATGCCGGTGACCCTTCGAATCGCTCCCATATTGAGCCACGATGAAACCATATAGCCGAACACACTGGCAATGGCAGCGCCGTCAATGCCGAAGATCGGAACCAGGATGACATTGAGCGCCAGCTTGATCAGGAGTCCGACGGCCATGTGCCCGACCGGAGTGTAAAACCGGTCGTATCCCTGCAGGATATAGGTGGAGACCAGTTCGATCGCGCTAAAGATGCTGATCAGGCCAGCCAGCGCAATGGCCCCGGTTCCCGCGGACGAACGGAACAGGGCGATATTGAGCGGCAGGGCGAGTATGCTCAGTGCCGCGGCGGCTGGCAAAGTGATGAAAGCGGTCATGCGCAGCGTCATGACAAGACGGTCTTTCGCGAGCGAGTTGTTGCCGAGCGACAGCGCCTCGGTCAGTCCGGGCATCACGGCGACGCCAATCGCGTTGGCAAACGACAGCGGGAGCTGAATGAGTTTCAGGGCTTCGCCGCTGTAGATTCCGTACTCGGTGGTGGCCGCCATGAAGCTCAGACCTCTGTCCATCAATCCGCGGGGAACCGTCCAGGCGTCTATCTGTTGCGACAGCGGGAGGATGAGGGTGCCCATGGCGATAGGCATCGAGTACATTAGAAGCCGCCACAGGATGCGTCTGGCTTTGAGATGCGGTTGGGGCGCGTACCGGGACCTCCGGCGCATCTCACTGCGCACCCGGATGACGGCCTTGCGCAAAAGCAGAAACGCGGGCGCCGCCCCTGCGGCTGCGCCGAAGGTGGCGACCGCCGCTGTAACAGGCGGGCCGAATCCCAGTTTGACCGCGATGAGTACTCCGATCAGTATGACGGCAACGCGAGCGATCTGCTCAACGACCTGAGAAGTTGCGGACGGCTGAAAGCGCAGATATCCCTGCAGGTACCCCCGCATCGCGCTGATGAGCGGAAACAGGATCAGCGCAGGCGCGAGCGCCCTGATTGCGGGCAGCGCCGCCTGCATCTGCGCGGCGTCGGGATGGGGCAGGGCCATCCGCAGATAGAGCGGTCCCAGAAACCACATGAGCAGAAACGCTGCCAAACCAAACACCAGCATGGAGTGGCCCACGATGCGATAGACGGCGGTCGCCTCTTTATGCTTGCCGCGCGCGGCCAGGTCGCTGACGGTTTTGGACAGGGCGAGAGGGAAGCCGGCTGTGGAAAGGGTCAGCATGACGGTATACAGTGGATAGGCCAGATAATAAATCCCGTACGCGTATCCGCCGATCATATTTTGCAACGGTATGATGAACAGGAGTCCGAGCACCCGCGACACAAATACGGCCGTTACCATTGACGACGTTCCGCGCCCGAATTTCCCTTCCGCCTCTTCGGACAAATGATTCGCACTCCTCACAACGGCATCACCGGAACTGTACGTAGTATAGCATAGGTGTAGCCGCAACACTTCCGCCCGCATACAGTGTTGGAGAATGATCCTCGTATAAACCGCTCGCTAGAGAGGTATACTGGTTGCTAGACGGAAAAACTAGAGGGCCGTGAAATCTGATGAATGAGGACGACGTTTACGTGTGCATGATTTGCGAACGCGCAGGCACCGACGGAATTCATATCCTCTCGCAGTTTATTTGTTCCGATTGCGAAGCGGAGATTGTAAACACCGATGTTGAGGATGATCTCTACGACTATCTTGTCATGCGCATGCGGGTATTGTGGCTTGATTTGATCCGGATGGAAACGGATCAGCCGCCGGGGTCCACATTCTCCTAGAATGGAAGGATTCCATGCGGCGGTCGCGAAATTGTATACTGAACGTATGATGGAACACACACAGGCGGCGACGCCGATATGGGATGCATTACTGCGGCATGCGGAGATTGAGCGTGTCTCTGTCCATGTGCCGGGGCACAAGGCTGGGCAGGGGCTGCCGGGTGCATTTGCCGCCTGCGCGCGCCGTCTTGCGCGCTTGGACGCCACCGAACTCCCAGGTCTTGATGATTTACACGCGCCCAGGGACGCGATCCTGCAGGCCGAGCAACTTGCTGCCAGGGCGTGGGGCAGCGATCATACATTTTTTCTGGTTGGAGGCAGTACGGCGGGGAACCTGGCGGCGCTGCTCGCCACACTGCGGCCGGGGGATCAGGCGGTGGTTCCGCGCAATGCGCATCAATCGGTGTGGCACGGACTGAAACTGGCCCGCGCGCAGGCGGTTGTGGTGACGCCGGACACGGCGCCCTACGGCGTTCCGGGCGCGGTGCCGCCGGAACGGATTGCGCGCGCTCTTGCGGAGTTCCCGCGCGTCTCGGCCATCGTGGTGATCAGTCCGACGTATCACGGAATCGTTTCCGCTCTTCCGGCGATCGTCCGTCTGGGCCGCGCCAACAACATCCCGGTGATCGTGGACGAGGCGCATGGAGCGCATCTGTCTTTTCATCCGCAATTGCCGATGTCAGGGGTGCAGGCCGGCGCGGATATCGTGGTGCAGAGCGCCCATAAAATGCTTCCTGCGCTCACCCAGACCGCTCTCCTGCATCTGAACGGCGGTCGCGTGGGGATTGACCGCATGCGCGATTGGCTGCGAGTGGTGCAGACCAGTTCGCCCTCGTATCTGCTGCTCGCTTCGCTGGACTCTGCGCGCGCGCAACTGGCGACTGAGGGCGCGGATCTGATCGGCAAGGCGATCGGGCGACTTGCCGCCGCCGCCCGGCGGCTTGAGGCGACGGCGCCGGGACTGGTGAACGCTGGCGCCGCAGGCGCGAGGCAGGATCCATTCAAATGGACGGTCTCCTCTTCACTGCTGGGGATGTCCGGGTATGAGACGGAACGCGCGTTGCGCGAACGGTTCGGCGTCTTCGCGGAGTTGTCCCATGAGAACCACGTCCTGTTCGCATGGTCATACGCCAATTCGCGGCGGGATGTGGACGCAGTGTCTGAAGCCTTACGCAAGCTGGCTGAAGAATGCGGCCAAAAGCGGATTCGCCCCCCTGAAACCTGGGGGATTCCGGCCGCGTGGTCCGCAGACGCGGTATTGATCGATGCGCAGCAGGAGACGTCCTCTGCGCCCCTGACTATCTCTTTGCACAAGGCGGTCGGGAAACGCATGGCGGCGCCGTTGACGCCGTACCCACCCGGAATACCCTGTGTATTGCCGGGTGAGACGCTGTCGCCCACGGTTTGTGAGATGGTGCTGCGCATGTTGGATCAGGGGGTTCGCGTGGACGGACTTGCCGATTCCGAGGAACCGTCGGTTCACTGTTGGGAGTAGTTTCGCATGAAGGATGAGGCAGTCGTTGTCGTTGGGAGGTATAATCCTGGATAAGGGATGGTTCATCACCATAGAGGGAATCGACGGATGTGGAAAGACGACGCAGACGGAGCGCCTGTGCGATCGCCTGCTGCATCAGGGCGTAGCGCACATTCGAACCCGGGAACCGGGCGGTACGCCCATTGGCGATGCGATCCGTGCGCTGTTGCTCGACCCTGCGTCCGAGATGACTCCCGCTGCCGAGGTGTACCTCTATGCGGCCAGCAGGGCGGAGCATGTGCGCACGGTGATCCGTCCGGCGCTTGCACAGGGGCTCGTGGTGGTGTGCGACCGTTACGTGGACGCCAGCGTCGCGTATCAGGGGTATGGAATGGCGCCGCAGGGCATGAGTCCCGAGTTCGTGCGTGAGGTCAATGGACCCGCCATCGACGGGTTGTTACCCGACCTCACGGTGATCATCGACATCCCGGTGGCGCTCGCCGAAGCGCGGCTTGCAACAAGGGGGGGCGCGGCGCGGGGAGATCGCATCGAAAGGCGGGGCGCGGCGTTTTTTGAACGGGTGAGGCATGGGTTGCAGGATGTGCGCGCAGCGTTTCCGCGGCGCGTGACTTCCGTTGATGGCGTCGGTACAGCGGAAGACGTCGCAGAGCGAGTCTGGAAAGCCGTAGCACACTTGATTCAGAGAGCGGGGAACCCTCCATGCAGATGATATTTGCGGTGGTTCAGGATAAAGATGTGGCCAGATTGTCGGACCGCCTGATCAAGGCGGGAATCCGGGCGACCAAACTGGCCTCCACAGGGGGATTTCTAAGGGCGGGAAACACCACATACATGATCGGTGTCGAGGATTCGCGCGTCGATGAGGTGCTGGCTCACATCAAACAAAGCTGCCGGGCCAGGGAACAGCTGGTAACTCCACTGACTCCCCTTGGCAATCAGGTGGAGTCCTTCGTGTCGTATCCCGTTTCCGTGCAGGTAGGGGGCGCGACAGTTTTCGTGATCCGGGTGGATCGCTTCGAACAGTTTTGATCCACCAGAGGGGGATTCGCCCGTGAAGGTTGAACGCTATTCGCGTTCCGGTGCACAAAGCGGCGGACATCCGGCAATGACCCTCGTGAAGTCCGGGGCCGCCGATGGGTTTGTGAGGTCTTTGCTGGCCTCGGACGCCGAACTTGAGCGCCGCGATATGGACCGCCTGTTTGAGACTGTGGTCCGGCTCGGCGATTCACTGGTCACGGTGCGGTCACTGGACGCTGTTCGCGCCTATCGCCAAGCCGTTGCGCGGGTCGTGGACGCTGTGGTCCGGCGCAGTTTGACCGTTCGCAGCGGAACGTTCAGCGACGCTCAAGGACGACAGAAACAGTATTTGACCGTCGAGGAAATCGATCGCCGGCTCCTTGACATGTGGCAGGCGATTGTCGAGGGGCAGGCCGACTCTTTGACAATGCTTCGACTCGTCGGTGAAGTCAAGGGGTTGCTATTGAGTCTGCGCACGTAGGGAGTCATCGCAAACGTGGACATTCAGACAATGACATCAAGACTATACAGATTATATGCCCAAAACAGGCTTGGACATGCCTATATATTGGCCGGATCCGCCATGGCGACATGTATGGCGGCGGCCTCCTCCGTGCTCGCTTCCCTGTTTTGCGCCGCACATGGGCCAGGAGGCGAACCATGCGCAACGTGTGCGGATTGCCGCAGTCTCGCGAGCGGCAATCACATGGGCGTCGCCTGGCTGCAGCCGGATGGGGCGTCTTTGAAGATTGCGCAGATGCGCGCGGCCATGCGCCAGGACACTCGCCTGATCAGCGGCGTCTCCCTGCAGGCCGTGGTTCTCGAACAGGCTCACAAATTGACCCAGGAGGCCGCCAATGCGGTGCTCAAATGGGTAGAGGAGCCTGGCGAGCAAAGGCTTTTCCTGTTTCTCACGACTAGTCCCGCCAGCATGTTGACGACCTTGCGGTCGCGGTGCATGCTCTTGCGTGTGGAAGGAGCGAGTCTGGAACGGGGAGTTGTCGACCCCGCCGCCCTGTGGGCGCCTCTCCAATCTGCCGGTGATTCCAAGCGGTTTGCCGAAAGTGTGGAACTGGTGCTAGAATTGGGACGACACTGCGCGAATGGGGAATTGCGCGCATGGCATCTGGCATTCGACAGGATTGCAAAAATGAATTATTCAGCGGATGAAATGTCGGCCTTTGTGGATGCTCTTGCCGCCTACTTTCGAGACTTGGCCGCCATGGCGTGCGGATCGCAGCCGGCAGTCTTTGCGGACCTTGCGACCAGTCTGGAGGATGAGGCCGCCCGCAGGCCCGTCGCAGACTTCGCGCGCTATGCGGCTGTGACGGCCAGCGTGCGCAGGCGCTTCCCGAGTCATGTCAACGCCGCGGCTGCACTTGAATCATTGGTGATAACGCTTGGGGACATGTGACAAACCGAAATTTGGCAGGCGCGGTGCGGTACATAATGTGGGATCATAACGCCTGCTGCGCGGACTTTACCACATGTCCTCTAGGCGAAACGTGCCGGCCAGGAGAGGCGGGAGGGGAATCTTCATGGCAGACAAACAGGCTGTCCTGAGGCAAGTCGAGTTTCTCCAAGAAAGAATCGGCGAGTTCTACCAGGAACTTGGCGCCCTGAAACTCCAGGTGTCCGATCTTGTTGAAGAAAATCGTCAGTTGACGGTCGAGAATGCGCATCTGAGGGATCGCGCTCGCCTGTACACTGAGCAGCATGTGCCAGCACCCGGGGAAGCCGCTCATTATTTGGGACAGTTGTATGACGATGGTTTTCATATCTGCAATGTGAATTACGGGAGTTTGCGTCAGGGCGATTGCCTCTTTTGTCTTCAGAGTTTGCAACGCACCTAGAAGACCATCATGGCGCTTCGCGCCACCACAACCGCGAAGAAAAATACGCCTGCGGCGATTTTTCGGGATAGACATCCGTGCTGCTGTGCAGCACCAACAACCGGGGAGAAAATTCGCCTGCGGCGATTTTTCGGGATAAAACCGATGGAGGGGCGGAGAGGATCAGGGACAGTGAACAGGAAAGACTTGCACCAGTCGGCGCGCGGAACGCTCTATGTGGTTCCCACACCGATTGGCAATCTGGAAGATATTACACTGCGGGCTTTGCGTGTTTTGAAGGAAGTGCATTTCATCGCCGCCGAAGACACACGGCATACGAAAAAATTGCTGAATCATTTTGATATTCATCCCACAGAGTTCTTTTCATACCGCGAACAGAACTCGCGCGAGGCGGGTGCAAAGGTGAGGGCTCTGTTGGAACAGGGGCGCTCAGGAGCTGTGGTCTCTGACGCCGGGATGCCTGCGATATCCGATCCAGGGCGTCAAGTGATTGCGGATCTTGTTGAACTCGGCTTTCCGTTCGTGGTGTTGCCCGGACCAAGCGCTTTGTTGACTGCTCTTGTCGGGTCAGGTCTTGCCACCGAGGCGTTCTCTTTTCATGGGTTTTTGGACCGCCAGACCAAAGGGCGCCGGACCACTCTTGAATTACTGAAAATGCGGCGGGAAACGCTGGTGTTCTTCGAGTCTCCGCATCGGATTGAAAAATCCCTCGAGGATATGCACGCGGTTTTTGGCGACCGTCAGGTTGTGGTGGCCCGGGAACTGACCAAGGTGCACGAGCACTATGTGCGAGGTCGGCTGAGCGAGTGGAGCGCGCTCTTGCCGCCGGAGGCCATGCGCGGCGAAATGGTCGTTCTGATCGAAGGGATGACCGCCGCCCCGGAGTATCCGGAAACAGCGGATGCCGGGCTCCTGGAGGGAGAATCGGTGGCGCAGCATGTCCGGCGGCTGATGGACGAAGGTCTTGACAAGAAAGAAGCCATGAGGGCAGTGGCAAAAGCCCGCAGCATTACGCGGCGGGCCGTCTACCAATCGCTTCTTTTGCAAGAGTAGGACTCTTGTTGCACAGACTGCACAGAGCGCATGTTTGGGCAACCCTGCGGCTTTCCTTCCGCCAATGATTGGCGCAGATTACTGTCTGCCCATTTCCGCAATGCAGGACGGGCAGATGTTCTTGCCTTTGAAGTGGATGATTTCATCCGCCTGACCGCAGAAAATGCACGCCGGCTCGTATTTTTTCAGGACGATGCGGTCTCCGTCAACGTAGATCTCCAGAGCGTCCTTTTCGCCGATGCCGAGGGTTCGCCGCAGCTCAATGGGAATGACGACACGGCCGAGTTCATCCACTTTCCTTACGATACCTGTTGACTTCATCATTCAAAACGCCTCCTTAGACGTGTGAGAGTAAATTGCATTTGCCGTCTCTCCGGACCGGGCCAAGTCCGGAAACGCAGGCTCTGGCAAATATATGTGTGGGCCTAAGGGAGATCCGCTAAAATGTTCAGCGTTTCACAAAAGAGAGGATTTCTTTAAGCTTCACCCACATATTTACTAGTGAAAGTCTACCACCGTAGTAAACAGGATGCAATAGTTTTTTCTAACTTTCGCGGGCAAATATGGGCCATATTTTGTGAACGTTCCTGTGTCGCGGGGCATACAGTGATCTGATGCCGTCAAGAATACAGGAGGGACCAAGAGTGCCCGAACTCGTTTCACTCATCGCCCTATGTATCAGGGATACGGCGTCGCTGGTTTCCTACGTGAAAAATCAGGCGTTTCCACATCCTCTGGGCGAGACGGAGGAAAAACTGTGCCTGTCACGGCTGCAGGAAGGCGACGAGGAAGCGTATCATCGTCTGATTGAGCACAATTTGCGTTTGGTGGCGTATATAGCGAAAAAATTCCGCGATTCAGGCGTCGACGAGGATGACCTGATCTCCCTGGGGACGATCGGTCTGATCAAGGCAGTCAAAAGTTTCAGACCTGACGCGGGGACCAAATTTGCTACCTACGCAGCGCGCTGCATCGAGAATGAGATGTTGATGCACCTTCGTTCGCGCAAAAAATCCAGTCGCGATGTTTCCATGGACGAGTCTATCGGAACCGACAAAGAGGGCAATGATCTGACGCTGCGCGATGTGCTCGGCTCTGATTCTGACGAACTTGAGCGTTATGTCGGCGAGCGGCTGGAGCAACAGCGTTTGCGCTCCTTCCTGCGCATTCTCGATCCGCGGGAATGCAAAGTCGTGTGCCTTCGCTATGGGCTGATCGACGGCGTCGAGTGGACTCAGCATCAAATCGCCGAGCAGATGGGAATCTCCCGATCCTACGTATCGCGTATTGAGGCGCGCGCGCTGACGAAGTTGCAGCACGCCTTGCATCCACGCCCAAAAGGCATCCCGCGCGGCGGCATCCGCGCCGCCCGCGCGACCCAACCGCACTGACTGGACGAAGGGCCCAATCAGCGCGAGCCCTGCGATGACGGATGCGCGGCGAATGAAATTGACAGTGCGAGTCCATTATTGATACCATGAGCGGCAAGAAAGGCTTTGGCGCTTTTGGCTTTCGATGGGGGACTGCAAACAGTGGACAACAGAACTTTTTACATTACGACGCCTATCTACTATCCGAACGACAAACTGCATATCGGCCACGCGTATTCGACGACGGTGGCGGATACGCTGGCCCGGTACAAACGTCTGCGCGGCTATGATGTCAGGTACTTGACCGGCACGGATGAACACGGCCAAAAACTGCAGCAGAGAGCGGAGGCTGCCGGCAAGGCTCCGCAGGCGTTTGTCGATGACATTGTGGTGTGGATCCAGGCGCTGTGGCGGCGCTTGGATATCTCCTACGACGATTTCATCAGGACGACAGAAGTCCGCCACAAGACGGTCGTGCAGCGCATTTTTGCGAAATTGTTGGAAAAAGAGGACATCTATTTGGGGGAATATGAAGGGTGGTACTGCACCCCGTGCGAGTCCTTTTGGACCGAGAGACAGCTCAAGGATGGGCGCTGCCCCGACTGCGGAGGCGTTGTCGGGCTGGTCAGCGAGCCGGCCTATTTCTTCCGGATGAGCCGCTACGCGGACCGTCTCATCGAGTACTATGAGACGCATCCGGACTTCATCGTCCCGGTGTCGCGCAAACACGAAATGCTCAACAACTTCCTGCTGCCGGGGCTGGAGGATTTGTGTGTGTCGCGCACGACGTTCAGTTGGGGGATCCCGGTGCCGGACCGCCCTGAGCATGTGATCTATGTATGGCTGGATGCGCTCACCAACTACATTACGGCTTTGGGGTATATGTCAGGCGATCCTGAACAAGAGGCGCGATTCGCACGCTACTGGCCTGCTGACGTGCATGTCATGGCAAAAGAAATCGTCCGCTTTCACGCCATTTATTGGCCCATTATCCTCATGGCTCTCGATCTGCCCTTGCCCAGGCAGATCGTGGGCCACGGCTGGTTACTGATGAAAGACGGCAAGATGTCGAAGTCAAAGGGCAATGTCATCGATCCCAACCTGCTCATCGACCGCTATGGCTCCGATGCGCTTCGCTATTTTCTGTTGCGTGAAATTCCATTTGGACAGGAC
>JAJYTO010000013.1 GCA_021793015.1 Bacillota bacterium | reverse complement strand
AGCACAGAGCACGCACGCGCGTGCGTGTACTGCACGTACGGGCCGGTCTCTCCGTCAAAGGCAACCGCCTGGTCCATGGCGAATTCGATGTCGTGGAGCCGGTTTGTTTTCAGGTCATTAAAGATGACGGCCCCCACCCCGATTGCTTTGGCCACTTCCTCAGCGTTTGTCAGGTCAGGACTCTTTTGCGCGATGATGGAACGGGCGCGGGAAATGGCTTCGTCGAGAACATCCTGCAAACGGACGATGTGTCCTTTGCGGGTGGACATCTTTTTGCCGCCGATGGTCATCATGCCAAAAGCCACATGTGAACAGTGCGCCGCAAACTCATATCCCATGCGTTCGAGAACGGCAAAGAGCTGTTTAAAATGCAGACGCTGCTCGCCGCCGACAACATAGGTCAGGCGGTTTGCGCCCAGCACATTATACCGATACAGCGCGGCGGCGAGATCCCGGGTCGCGTAGAGGGTGGCGCCGTCTGATTTGCGAATCAGACAGGGGGGAAGATCCACATCCTCCAGTGACACGACCTCAGCGCCTTCGCTGCGCGTCAGCAGCCCCTTTGCGCTCAGTTCGTCAACCACGTCGTCCATCTTGTCGTTATAAAAACTTTCGCCTAGGACATGGGTGAACTTTGTGCCAAGCAGTGTATATGTGCGGTTGAAATCTTCCAGACTGACATCGACGATCCATTGCCATAGGGCGGTCTCAGCGGGCTCGCCATCCTCCAGACGTTTGAACGCGGCACGCCCCTCGGCTTCCAGTTCCGGGCTTGTCTTTTCCTCCTCATGAAAACGCACGTAGAGGCTGTTCAGCTCCTGGATCGGATTGGCCCGCACCCGCTCCGGATCGCCGTAACGGTGATAGGCGACAATGATTTTGCCAAACTGCGTGCCCCAATCACCGATGTGATTGATCCGCAGCGCGGCGAATCCGTCAGACTCAAAGAGGTTTGCCAGGGCTGTTCCGATAATGGTGGAGCGAAGATGTCCCACCCCAAACGGCTTGGCGATGTTTGGCGACGAGAGGTCGATCGCAACCGTCTGTCCGGCGCCGTTGCCACTCGAAAAAAAAGCGTCATTCCGTTCGATCGCCTGCAACCAGAGTGAACAGGCATAATCGCGCCGCAAACGCATGTTCACGTAGGGTCCGGCCGCCTCCGCTCCCTGCAGGAAGTCACTCAAGGCGATGCGCGCTGCGATATCGCCTGCGATTGCCGCCGGCGCCTGGCGCAGTTCCTTGGCCAACCGAAAACAGGGGAGGGCGAGATCTCCCATGCCTGAGTCCGGAGGGATCTCCAGCCAGTCTTCGAGCATGGCCCGGCTTGCCGGCAGATACTCGGCGAGTTCCCCTGCAATGATGCCTTTCATGCGGTGCACTGCCAGTCAGTCCCTTCGTGGTAAAGTATTCATTATTATAGACAAATAGTGCACAATCGGCAATTTTGCGCCGCAATTCGCTCTGTTGTCGAGGCATGACAGTGCCAACCGGCTGTGCTATACTGCGCTTATACCTGATTGTGCAGGCTCCCAGGAAACCAGTGAGGAGGTATTCCATGGACAGACGGGAGAAAGGCTCGACGAAGGTATTGCCGTTTCAGCCAGACGCCGCGTTCTTTTTTGAACGGGGGGTCCGTTTCCTGAATCGGCACGATCTGTCTCGCGCGCTTCACTCGTTTGAGCGCGCGGTTGAATGCGAACCGTCCAATGCGGTGAACCATTGCAATCTTGCCGGTGTGCTGTCGGAACTGGGCGATTTCGAAAAGTCGAATGAAGTGTTGCAGGGCGTCTTGGCAGACATTGCGCCGGATATGGCGGAATGCTACTTTTATATGGCCAACAATTATGCCAATCTCGGGGAATATGAGCTAGCGGAAGTGCATGTGGTCAAGTATCTGGAAGTCGATCCGACTGGCGAGTTTGCGCCGGATGCGGATGAGATGCTCGATGTTCTGATTCATGAATATGGCGGCGGCGAGATTTTGCGCGAGAGCCGGCGCAAGCAACTCGAATCCAACCGGGAACGGGACGTCGCGCGCGGCATGCTTGAGGAAGGCAAATTTCATGAGGCGAGTCTGCTGCTTGAGAAAGAGATTGAACGGCAACCGGAGGCCACTGCAGCCAGGAACAATCTCGCTCTGGCGAAGTATTATCTGGGACATATGGAAGAAGCGGTGGCCATCACGCGTCAGGTGCTTGAACTGGAACCGCGCAACATTCACGCCTTGTGCAATTTGGCTGTGTTTATCCGCCATCAGGGACGCGATCACGAAGAGTATAAGCAACTCATTGGACTATTGCGCAAGCTGATGCCGCTGCAATTTGACCAGGGCTACAAACTGGCCACGACACTCGGCATTCTGGGAGAACACAAGGCTGCCTACCGCATTTTTTTGCAATTGGTCCAGTTTGGGGATCGGCATGATCCGACATTGTATTTTGCTCTTTGCGCCGCAAGCGCCAACATGAATCGGCCAAAGCGCGCCATACAGTGGCTGCTTGAGGTGCAGGCTCTTGATCCGGACAGCGGGATTGCCGACTATTATCTGGAGGAATTGGAGCGCGCTTTGGCGAAAGGCGACCGGATGTTTTTCAGTTACAGCTATCAGTTGCCGTTCCATCTGCGATCGCACGGCAGCGGGCCGGCAAAGACGTCCGGATTCGCGAAGCTGGGCGCCTGGGCGAAAGATCCCGGCGTTCGGTCATCCGTGTATTTTGCGCTGTTTCGGGGACCGCGATCCACGAAGCGGGAGGCCCTTCAGGCTTTGGCTGTCCTGAATGACGCAGAGTCCCTGCATATTTTGAAGGAGTTTGTCCGTGACCCGACGCAAAGCGACGATCTGGTGTGGAACGGCGTGTTTGTGCTGCAACTGTTGCGTGTGACTGGCCCGGTGGAGGTTCAACTGGCGGGGGAACTCACAGCGATTGATCTGCCAACCCGCGACAGTCGCATGTTGGCCTGGAATCCGACGTTTGAGGCGATCTTGCGGGACGTTCAGACGGCTCTTGCGTCTCGCGATCCGGATCTGGCGGACATGGCCTATGATATTTGGTTGCGTTATCTCATGTTTTCCTATACGGATCTGCCAAAGATCGTGAAGCGCAGTGTATGGTCGGCCGCTCTCGAATACGTGGTCCGGCGGACCGCCGGGCGCACGGAGCCGCAGGCTGTTGTGGCCCGACGTTGCGACGTGTCGGTCAAGGCGCTCGCAAAAGCGGCGCAGGCAATCACACTCACACTCTGAAGCGAAACAGCTTGACCAACTTGGATGAATAGGGTAATCCGGCATGATCGGCGTCCACCGCCCGCCTAGGAATCGTGGGTATCCGGTGGATCAAGACGCCGAACATGCGAAACAGCTTGACCAACTTGGATGAATAGGGTAATCCTCGCGCAAAGGACGGGTGTTGACGACGTGGATTTTGTCATCGTGGGGACCGCCGGCCATATTGACCATGGCAAAACGGCTTTGGTCAAAGCGTTGACGGGTGCGGATACCGATCGTACGCGGGAGGAGCGGGAGCGGGGCATCTCCATTGATTTGGGTTTTGCCCCTCTTGTGCTCGGCAGCGGGAGGCGTCTGGGGGTTGTCGATGTTCCCGGTCACGAACGCTTTATCCGCAACATGCTGGCGGGGGCCGGCGGCATCGATCTGATCCTGCTGGTGATCGACGCGCGGGAAGGCGTCATGCCGCAGACCAGGGAACATCTGGCGATTCTGCAGATGCTCGATGTATCCAGCGGTATTGTCGTGATCACGAAGATCGATCTGGTGGACGCCGAATGGCTCGAACTTGTGCGCGAGGAAGTGGCGGCAGAACTCCAGGGGACGTTTCTGGCCACTGCGCCGATGGTCAATGTGTCGGCTGTCACAGGAGCTGGCATGGAAGATCTCAAAGCTGTCATTGAAAAGATGTTGCCTCTCGTTCGTCCCAAACCGCGCGCGGGTCCCTTGCGACTGCCGATTGACAGGGTGTTTTCCGTTCCGGGGATTGGAACGGTTGTGACGGGAACCATTTGGCGCGGCGCCGCGTCAGTCGGAGACAGTCTGCAGGTGTGGCCTGGCGGCGAGACGGCCAGGGTGCGTTCCGTGCAGGTGCATGGCGAAGCGGTGGAGGCGGCGGTTGCCGGCCAGCGCGCCGCCGTGGCTCTTGCGGGCGTGAAAACGGAGGTCCGGCGTGGTATGGCGCTGGGCGCCCCTGGGACGCTCAGCGCCACCATGCTGCTTGATGCGCGGGTCAGGGTGCTGCCCGATGCGCCGTTTGCGTTGACGCATCGACTGCGGGTGCGATTTTATACTGGCACTGCCGAGGCAATCGGTCGAGTGCTGTTGCTTGACGGCGCGCACATCGCGCCTGGCGACGACGCGCTGGTGCAGGTGAGCCTGGAGCAGCAGGTTGCGGTGGAGGCGCGCGACCATTTTGTGTTGCGGAGCTATTCACCCATGCATACCATTGGCGGCGGTCAGGTGATCGACCCGCATCCGGGGCGGAACCATCGTCGCCACAGTCCGGCGATTCTTGAAAAGTTGCGGCGCAAGGAGAGCGGGACTCCCAGTGAACGAACGCTCGACGCACTGACGGCGAAACCGGGCGCGAGCGCTCACGATCTGGCAGCCGTGGTGGGCGAATCGGAAGAGACCGTCGAGCAGGCGCTGCAGGATCTCCTTGCTTTCGGCGCGGCGAAGTATGTCGGCCAACCGCCCATACTGGCGTCTCTCCACACGGTTCGCTTGTGGAAGGATGGTCTTCGGCGGGCTGTCGACGGCTATTATCAGAAAAATAGATATGACGTGTGGGTGCCCCGATCAGTGGTGCAGAATGCCCTTAAGGCTCTTGGGGCAGAGGTTCGGTTGGCGGAGGCGGTCATCGCGGACGCGGCCAAACATGATGATCTGGACGTTCAGGCTGATCGGCTGCGCACAAAGGACCGCCGCGTTGCATTGTCTTCCCCCGAACTGGAGGTCAAGGCGAAAATCGTGGAGGAATTCCGGGAACACCCCTTCGCTCCGCCCGGTCTGTCGGAAATGGACGGGTGGTTTAAGGGCAGGGAACGCATGGTGCGCAATATTCTTCATTTGCTGATCCAGGAAGACGCGATCATCGCGATCGGTCCCGACATGTACGCCAGCGTCCACGCCGTCGCAAGGTCGGTCGAAGTCGCGCAACAACTGGGCGCGGAGCGGGGCGGCTTTGCTGTCGCCGATTTCCGGGACCGAATTGGGACAAGCCGCAAATTCGCCGTTGCTGTTCTGGAGTATCTCGATCGCCAAAAAATCACGCGGCGCAACGGAGACACACGAGAGTGCCTCTGAGGCCCCCGCGCCGCCATCAATAAATGAAAAAAGCGCCGGCAGAGGCATGCATGATCCGTCCGACCGGCACGGACCCCCGCATTTTCGGGATCGACCCTCATGGCGCTCACGCGCCGCCAACAACCGGGAAGAAAATACATCTGCGACGATTTTCGGGACAGCCCTGCCGCCGCGCAGAAACACGAGAGAGGATGTTTCCTCGGATGACCCAAGATGTCTATCGCGTGCCAGTTTGCCATCATCCGTTGCGCGCCGCCGTGCGCGTGCCCGGTTCCAAATCCATCACGAACCGCGCTTTGCCCATGGCGGCTCTGGCGCTTGGAGAGTCACATCTGAGCGGCGCTCTGTTTTCCGACGACAGTCGCTATTTCATCGATTGCTTGCGCCGTTTGGGATACACAATAGAGACTGATGAACAGCAGGCCGCAGTAACCGTACAGGGAGCGGGCGTCAGACCGCTTGTCCATCCAGGCGGTCTCGACCTGTTTGTGGGCAATTCAGGAACCACAGCCCGGTTTGTGACCGCGTTAGTCAGTCTCGGGCAGGGGCGTTATCGCGTGGACGGAGTGAAGCGCATGCGCGAACGTCCGATGGCCGCCATGGTGGAGGCGTTAACCCAGATGGGCGTAGACGCCTGCGATGAGATGGGGACGGGATGTCCGCCGCTCGTGGTTGAGGCGTCCGGCCTGGGCGGCGGGGAGGTCGTCGTCGGCGGCAAGGACAGCAGCCAGTTCGTGTCCGGGTTGCTGATCGCCGCACCGTATGCCAGATCGCCAGTCCAACTGGAGGTTCGGGGCGAACTGGTGTCCAAACCTTACGTGGACATGACTGTGGCCATGATGCGACAGTTTGGGGCGCATGTGGACGCATCGGGACAACGCTATACGGTGTACACCAAACCGTATCAGGCTCGCGATTACGAGATAGAACCGGACGCTTCGGGAGCATCCTATTTTCTTGCGGCTGCGGCTGTTTGCGGAGGCACGGTGGAGATCGCCGGTCTGTCCGATCATTCGCTTCAAGGTGACGCGGGATTTGCCCAGGTGTTGGAACGCATGGGTTGCAGTGTCCGGTACAGGCACGGGACAATCAGCCTCACCGGGCCGACAGACGGCCTCTGCGGCATCGACGTGGATCTGTTTGCAATGTCGGATATGACGCCTACGCTGGCCGCCATTGCTCCTCTCGCAAAGGAACCGGTGATCATCCGCAATGTGGCCAATATTCGCCTGAAAGAAACGGATCGCATTCGCGCCTGCGTCACTGAACTGCGGCGGTTCGGCGTGAGCGTGAGCGAGTTCGCGGACGGACTGCGCATCGAACCGTGCGCATCACTGCAATCGGGTGTATCAGTTCACACCTACGACGATCATCGGATTGCCATGGCATTCTCGATTCTCGGTTTGCGGGTGCCAGGCACATTGATCGAGAATCCGGGGTGTACGGCGAAAACCTATCCGGATTTTTTTCGGGATCTGGAACAAGCCATACGAAAATGAAAGAAAACGGTAATCATATCTTCATCTTGATGTAATGGGGATGCAATCTCCTTGGCTTACGATGAGACCGTAGCACATTTGACCCCCTTTTGATGATTGTTTCTGCGTGGCGTAGGCGATTGCCTCACGTCGCGTCTTTTTTTTCTGCGCATGTTACAATGCTTATTATGAGAAAAAGGCGCTGCGATGATCTTCGCAGATGCAAGGTCCGCTCAGGGAGGAGTCATATATTGTGCCCGTCGCGAGTTTGGCGCAGACGTGTTCGAGCAGGGGCACAATATATGACTCCGACCGGCAGGGACGATCAATATTTCCGGGAATAGGGGGAGCATCGTTGCGTACAGCGGTTGGCATCGATTTGGGCGGCACATTCATTAAAGGGGCAGTCGTTGACGAAGAGGGAACGATAGTGGTCAAGGAAGAGATACCGACGCATGCAGAACGGGGTCCCGATGACATTTTGCGCCGCATGGAAGAACTGGTGCGATCCCTGATCGAACGGACGGGAATCGCGCCCGCCGCTTGCGCCGGAGTGGGTGTCGGAATTCCCGGGTTCATCGATACAGACGCGGGTGTTGCGGTCGAAGTGGTCAACATCGGGTGGAAAAATGTGCGTGTGCGCGACCCGCTCGCGCAGGCCCTGGGGCTTCCCGTCCACATGGAGAATGACGCCAACGCAGCGGCTCTCGGCGAGGCGTTTGCGGGCGCAGCAAAAGGGTGCGAGAGCGCTCTTTGCATCACTCTGGGCACGGGCATCGGCGGCGGCGTGATCCTTGATGGCCAGGTTCTGCGCGGCGCAAGTCACATGGCGGGCGAGATCGGGCATATTGTCATGTACCCGGACGGGGCGGCGTGCAATTGTGGTCACCGGGGGTGTCTGGAAACGGTGGCGTCTGCAACAGGGGTGGTCCGGCTGGCGACAGAACGGATCGAACGCGGAGAGAAAACGGAATTGCAGAAGGCAAACCTCACCGCGGCGGATGTGTTTGCCGCGGCTTCGCGAGGTGACAGCGTGGCGCAGGCCGTGGTCGCGAAGGCCGTCGAAGATCTTGGACGCGGACTCGCGATCGGCGCCAATATTGTCAATCCAGTCATCATCGTGGTGGGCGGCGGCATGGCCCGTGCGGGTGAGGCGCTCTTCCGGCCTCTGCGGGAAGCGTTCGGCCGGTATGCGCTTGGACGCGTGGCCGATGTTGTGACAATCGTTCCGGCAACGCTGGGCAACGACGCCGGCGTCGTTGGCGCGAGCAAACTCGCGCTCTTTCCCTGAGAGGAGAGGTGTCGCATGGCGCAGGCGATCCGAATGTTGATCATCACAGGCATGTCAGGCGCTGGGAAAACCGTTGCGGTGCAGTGTCTTGAAGACATGGGTTTTTTCTGCGTGGACAACTTGCCGCCTGCCTTGATTCCCAAGTTCAGTGAGCTTGTTCGCCAGTCTGACGGCAGTGTCAGGCGCGTGGCTCTTGTCTGCGACTTGCGGGGAGGCGAGTTTTTTTCCGCGTTATTTGACGCGTTAAAGGATCTTGAAGAACAAAATCAGTTGGAGTACCAGATTATCTTTCTGGAGGCCGACGATGAGACATTGGTCCGCCGCTACAAGGCGTCGCGCCGCAAGCATCCACTGGCGCCGGATCACGGCCGCATCGTCGACGGCATAGCGCGTGAGCGCGATATGCTCGCCGACATGCGCAACCGGGCGAACTTGGTGCTGAACACCAGCCGTCTGCGGCCCCTCGAATTGAAGGAGATCCTCGCCAATCGGTACCGGGGAATGGACGATGGGGAAACCCTGTCGGTGAACGTGATCTCCTTTGGATTCAAATATGGCATTCCCATCGACGCGGACCTGGTGTTTGATGTGCGTTTTTTGCCCAATCCATACTATATCGACACATTGCGCTTTCGATCAGGGCGGGATCCGGATGTTTACGATTATGTGATGAAATGGCCCACAACAAAAAAATTTATGGAAAAATTGTTTGATCTGACCGATTTCCTGTTGCCGCAATACGTGAAGGAAGGCAAGAAGCAGATCGTGGTGGCCGTTGGCTGCACAGGCGGCCGCCACCGCTCAGTGGCGATCGCGGAGAATCTCAGAGAACATCTGCAGAGATCTTTTGCGGTGTCCGTGGCACATAGGGATCTGGGAAAGGACGATGAGCGATGAGAACTCATTTCCGCCAGTGGCCCTGGCTGCTGCTCGCACTGGGCGTCGGACTGTTGATCGGTAACTATGCGGGACGGACTGGCGCACTGCGTTGGTGGATCATCGGCCTTTTTTGCGTCGTTATCGGCGGCGCAGTCCTGCTTCTGCTGCGGGTGCGCGACCGCACGAGAGAGAAACTGCAGCAAATCAAACTTGACCGCAGACCGCGCGTTGTCGTCATCGGAGGTGGTACGGGACAGCCGGTGCTGCTGCGGGGACTCAAGGGACTGGACGCGGAGATTACCGCGATTGTGACGGTCGCCGATGACGGGGGGAGTTCAGGCCGTCTGCGCTCTGACCTGTTCATGCCCCCGCCGGGCGACATCCGCAATTGCCTCATCGCGTTGGCTGATACGGAACCGCTGTTGGCCGAATTGCTCCAGTATCGTTTCGATGTGCGCTCGGAACTTAGCGGCCATAGTTTTGGAAATCTTTTTCTGGCCGCCATGACCAACATCACGGGCGATTTTGAAACGGCCGTCAAGGAGACCAGCCGCGTTCTGGCGGTGCGCGGCCGCGTGCTTCCGGCGGCAAGGCGGGCCATTACGCTTGCGGCCACATTTTCCGACGGCACGCGAGTGGTAGGAGAATCGCAGATTCCGCTTAGCCATAAGAATATTGAGAGAGTGGAGCTCATTCCCCACGATGTCGAACCCTTGCCAGAGGTGCTCGCGGCGATCTCGGAGGCCGATGCGATCGTGGTCGGGCCGGGCAGTCTGTACACGAGCATTTTGCCCAATCTGCTGGTTCCGGGGATTGCGGACGCCATCAGGAACAGTCGCGCCAAGGCCATTTACGTCTGCAACGTCATGACCCAACCTGGCGAGACCGACGGGTATTCGGCGTCGCAGCATGTGAAAGCCATCTACGATCACGTGGGCGCCCGTTTTTTCGATATGATCATCGTGAACTCGGCGGCCATTCCGCAGTCGGTCATCGATCAGTATGAATCGAAAGGGTCGCATCCCGTACTCGCCGATGTCGAGAAGTTGCATGCGCTGGGACTGACCGTGATTGCCCGCAACTTTTTGCACTACTCCATGTATGCGCGTCACGACGCGGATATGGTCGCGATGCAGGTGCTGTCTCTGATCGGCCGGGAACATAAGCGCAAATGAGCGCTGATGGCTGGCTGAAGACGGGGAGGAATGCGGTGTGTCGTTTGCTGCCCAAACAAAAAAGGAATTGACTCAGGTGGCGGCGAAACCGTGCTGCGACCGGGCCGAGTTGACCGCCTTTGTCCAGCACAGCGGCAGACTGAACAATGACATGGAGCCGCCGGTGCTCGAACTCGCCACTGAAAACGCTGCGATCGCCCGTCGCATGTACACGCTGCTGAAGGCTGGCGCAGGCCATCCCCTGGAGGTGCTGGTTCAGCGCAAGATGCGACTCAAGAAAAACAACGTGTACATCGTGCGTATGCGCCATGATCCACGGGGATTTCTGAGCAATCTGGGCGTGTGGACAGAAGATGAAGACATCGGCGGCCACATACCGCCGGACACGGTGGCCCTTCCCTGTTGCAAAAAGGCGTACATGCGCGGCGCTTTTCTGGCGGGCGGGTCAGTGAATGATCCGGACAGTCATTCGTACCATCTGGAACTGACGAACAAGACGTCCGAACAGGCGACGGACCTGCTTGGCATATTGCGGGCGTTTCGTTTGCACGCGAAAATGATCGAGCGCAAGAAGGGCCACATCCTGTATATTAAAGAGGGCGACAAGATTATCGAGTTTCTGGGCATCATCGGGGCGCACAAGGCGCTTCTGCATTTTGAAGAGGTGCGTATCGTCAAAGGGATGCGCAATCAGGTCAATCGTCTCGTCAACTGCGAAACGGCCAATCTTAACAAGACGATTCTGGCGGCGGTTCGACAGTTGGACAATATCCGATTGCTGGAGAAGGAGATTGGCTTTGGGCAGTTGCCGCTCAAATTGCGCGAAGTGGCTGAGAAGCGTTTGCAGTATCCGGATGTGACACTGCAGGAACTGTGTGCATTGCTCTCCGACCGCATGAGCAAGTCTGGACTCAATCATCGGCTTAGAAAACTGGACGAAATGGCTCAAAAGATTCGTGCAGAACGCGGGATTCCCGATTGATCGTAGCATGGAACTGGCCGTTTTGGTATAATGTGAAAACAACAAAGGGCGACCTAGGGGGACATGTGATAAAGTCCGTACAGCAGGCGCTATGATCTCACATATAGTGTTTGAGGCTTTAATCAAACACTATATGCACCGCGCTGCGCCTGCCGAAATTTGGTTTATCACATGTCCCCTAGACAGTGTTGAACAGGAGGTTTCAATCCATGGCGGAACGTACGGTGACGGTTCATCTAAAGGCGGGCTTGCAAGCCCGGCCCGCAGCGCTGTTTGTGCAAGAGGCCAACAAGTTTAGCAGTGATGTGATTCTGGAGAAAGACGGCAAGTCGGTGAATGCCAAAAGCATTATGGGCGTCATGTCATTGGTCATTCCACGGGGCGCGGTGGTCACACTGCGCGCGGTGGGAAGCGATGGAGAACAGGCGGTGGAACGTCTGTCTGCAATGGTCAGCGCCGAGGACTGATTGATTGTTCCAAGGTCCGGACTGGCCCGAATCGTCTATTCTTCCGTGTCACTGCGGAGGCGTCGATTTTTAGCCGCAAGGGTATGAAGGACCGAATGTGTGTCGCGTCGCAGGGCCATAGGTATGTCAAATGGAGAGGATATGCGGCCGCCCCCTGTCATAGAGTATTCATAGGCGCCGCGCTGTGGCGCCTGTCTCTGATGAATGGCAGGGGGCGGGAAAAATGCTTCGTCGTCCGCAACAGAAACGTGTAAAAAAAGCCGGTTCGCGTCCACATTTGTCTTTAATGCTCCTGGGCGGGGCGATTCTGGCTTTTTTGCTGTGGATGTTTATCGCCGCCGACCCGTTTCAAACGGCCAACCCATTTTTGCGGCAAACAACGATTGGGCAGGGTGTGCTCGGAGACTGGCGTTATGGCGGGACGGACTCGTCAGGGCAGATGAAGTTCTATGACGCCTACCAATCGGTGCTGTTGCCCGGCGACGCGAGGACGTTTGCGGCGGATGGCCAATTCGTGAGCATTGAAGCGCACACGCCCACGACGATTACGTTTGAACCCGCTTATGAATCGCAGACGATCGGGCCTGCGATAGCTCTCTGGATAGGACTCCTCGCGACGGCGGGCGTCGTCGCCTTCTGGCGCGGCGGTCATCATCGCAGTTCAACGGCCAGCCGCTTTCGCACGCGCGCCAAGTCTGCCCGCTTTCGCAGATAAGGCCGGCATGAGCTGTGTCTTCCTCTGTTCCTGTTCACCGTGTTCGATCCGTAGAACCTGCTTCATGGTCACGAGCGTTTTTCCGCCGCTTCGGTTTTACGGGCGGTCCTGACCGTGGTCCTGCGCGTTATGGCCATCGCCGTTTTTCTTAGGCGCGAGTTGGCGCTGTGACGTGTCCGTCTGCATTGGGGGCGGGAGATCTGATGAGGTGCGGGAGTTTCGCCAGCGTCTAAGGAGCAGGGGTCATCCGACGACAAGCTGATTGGCCTTGCGCAGCATGGACGCAGGCATCGGGCGGTGCAGGCGCCAGGTGATGTTCATGGGTCGTGATCCGCTGTGCTGCACATAGCTCGCTGTCCCAAGGAAGGTGTAGGGGAGCGATCCTGATCCGTCGGATTTCCATTCGCGCACAAACAGGAGAACGCGGTCACCCGTCTCCCTGTGGTGGATGTAGCGCTGTCCGGTCGGCGAATCGGCGGGCGTGGTGCTTTGCGATTGCCAGTGGAACAGTACGTCGCTGATCGCGTAGTCCTGGTACATGGTGGTCGGAGAGTAGTCCTTGTCGGACTTGTTCAGAGTGATGAAAAACACGTCGAGTTTTTTCTCCTCAAGACGCTTGACGCCCTCGCGCATGGCCGGCATCCTGTCTTCGGTGTAAAATCCGAGCGCGGCGAGGATCTGGTCGCGCGTGTAGCTGCAGTGAAGATTGAGGATGCTCTCGTATCCCAGTTCAACCGGTTCCTCCACGAAGTCGATCTGCAGAAGGTTCAACCGCAGAATCTCACAGATTTCGGCGCAGAGCACAGGATTATTGCGCGTCGACTCCACCGTTTCGGACATAGAGCCGAAGCCGCACTGGTTCAGCGGTTTTTGCCAGACCGTGTAGTGGAACATCAGAAGCATCTGTCTCTCAAGCGGGCTGAATGCGTCACGCCCTGACATGGACGGTCCCTCTAGGCAGTTCAGGAGAAAATCGATCCAGGGGCGGGAATTGATCGCGCTGATGCGGGAGAGGGCTCTGGCGAGGACGGATTCATCTGGATCTGCAAATTTGTCACGAACCCCGACTTGCACGCACAGGCGCGCAAAACTGAGGGGAGACGCGCCGCGGTACAGATCTCTCGCCGTCATGTGGTAGTACCGGACGAAATTGGCGATCGTGATCGGCTCGCCTGTATCCTCTGCAAACGTGCGAACGCGCTCGATAATCCCCTGACGCGAACCGATCGCGTGCCGGATGTTCTCGAGCACGTATTCCCGCGCCTGTCTTTCCAATTGGATGTGACAGGCGCGGGGAACGTTCAGGAATCCGTCTCTGACCTCGGCGAGGAGTGATCTGCGCCGGGAGCGTTCCAGAAGCGCGGCCAGTTTCTCTTCAAAGCGGTATTTGCGGTGGGACTGGCCGATGAAATCGAGGACTGTAAGGCAGTCCTTTCCCGCGGCATGGCGCAGGCCCCGGCCGAGTTGCTGCAGGAAGACCGTCAGACTCGCGGTGGGGCGCAGGAAGAGAATCGTGTTGATCTCAGGGATGTCAATCCCCTCGTTGTACAGATCGACGACGAAAATGAACTTCAGATCTCCGCGCGCCAGCGCCTGTCTTGCGGTTACTCTCTCTGCGGCAGGCGATCCGGCATGAAGCGCCCGGGATGGGATGCCATGCCGGTTCATGAAGGCGGCCATGAATTCCGCGTGTTTGATGGACGCACAAAAGCCGAGGCCAATGACGGCACAGAGGTCAGAGACGTAGCGGTGGAGCGAACGCAGCACCAGGTCGGCGCGCTGCCGATTGCCCGTATAGAGATGGCTCAGTTCGCCTGCGTCGTAGCCGCCCCGTCGCCACGTCAGGTTGCGCAGGTCGACGCTATCCGACACGCCGAAATATTGAAAAGGGGCAAGCAGGTTCCTGTCGATCGCCTCCGGCAGGCGAATCTCCGCGGTGATGCGTCCGTCAAAGTACCCGGTTACGTCTCTAGCATCCAGGCGTTCGGGTGTGGCGGTCAAGCCAAGCAGTACGGACGGCTGGTAGTAGGCGAGTAGCTTCTGGTACGTGTCCGCTGCGGCGTGATGGAATTCGTCGACGATGATGAAGTCAAAGTGCTTTGGCGATGTGGCGGCGGTGAAGTCCCGCGCGTTCATCATCTGGATCGAGACGAACAGGTGGTCGAGACTGGATGGTTCGTGACCGCCGACAAACAGTTCGCCGAAGTTCTGGTCGCGCAGGACGGTGCGGAAACAGTCGCGACTCTGCGTCAGTATTTCCTCGCGATGCGCTACAAACAGGAGGCGGTTGGCACTGGAGCGGTGCGTTTCGCAGAACCTCCTGTAGTCGAATGCCGAGATGACCGTCTTGCCAGTACCCGTAGCGGCTACGATCAGGTTGCGATGATGTCCGCGGATGCGCCGCTCGGCGTCCAGCGCCTCAAGGATCTCTTTCTGATATCCGTATGGCGTGATATCGAACGTGAAACCTGCAGCATTCTCGCCCTGACGGTTCTCCGCCCGCAGTGCATGTACAAGCAATGGCCGCTGGGCGTCGCCATACGCAGTGAACTGTTCGTCGTGCCAGTAGCTGTCAAATGTCTTCTCGATCTTGTCGAACGTCTCCGGCAGATCTTTGGCTGTGACCTTGACGTTCCATTCCAGTCCGCTGGAGAGCGCTGCATTGGACAGGTTGGACGATCCCACATAGGCGGTCGAAAAACCCGTGATCCGATGAAAGATGTAAGTCTTGGCGTGAAGGCGGGTGCGGCCGGTATCGTAGGAAATGCGAATGGACGTGTTCGGAAGACCATGCAACTCGTCGATTGCCTTGATGTCAGTCGCGCCCATGTAGGGAGTGGTGATGATGCGCAGGGGACGCGACTTCGCGAATTCACGGAGTTCGTCCATCAGAAGTCGCAGTCCGCTCCATTTGATGAAGGAGACCAGCATGTCAATCCGATCGCTCGTCAGGATTTCTCTCTTGAGCTCGACCACCATGCTCGGTTCACTCGGGGCGCCGGTGAACAGGGAACTGTGGGCAATGGACGTGACAGGCCGGATCTTGGCCATGTCCGCGCCGCGTACGATACCTTGGGCGGTGTCGCGCCTGTTCAGCAAAGCGAGCAGGAGTTGTGCATCTGCGTGAATGAGATAGTCGCGCAGACGTGGGTCGCCTGTCCTTTCTGCGAGCAGATGGATCATCCGGTTGCAAAGGTCGATGCGGTCGTGAAGCGCATTGCCGCGATTTACACCGGAAAGGGCCGCCTTCACGACCTCGCCCATGTACTGTGCCAATGCTCCTGCAGATTCAGCCTCGTCCAGTCGATCCGTTTCGGCGTATAGGGACTGCTTGTCCAATTTGTCCAGTCCGGTCCTTATCAACTGATTGACGACCTGCTCATACAATCCCGGATTCAGCATGGGAATTCCCTCAGTTCCTGTGGTGGCGTTCATCGGTCGGCTATGCGCCGAGTTCGATCCCAGTGACCGTCAGAGACACTACTTGCCAAGCATTGTACCACGAACCAATCGTCCACGATGCCACTTTTCTATGCGAACTGATGGGAGATTCATTGGCAGGCGCAAACTGGATGTTCACCCGCACGCCCAGGGTTCGCTCGGCTATTGCCTGCACCCCGACTTCTGGGGACAGGGATATGCGACAGAGGCGGCGCGGGCGCTGTGTGACATGGAGTTCCGTCAGAAGAAGTGTCGGTTGCGGACTGGCTTGTCAACCGTCTCTATCCGTTCAACACTCAACTGGAAAACTCGGTCGTGCCGCCGGGATACGAAGCGTACGCGCGCATTCTTCACCCGGATCACAGCGGCGGACAGACATCTCCGCCGTGGGATGGACAGTGCCCGGATTTTCGGGCGGGGCGAATCCGACGTGTGTAGACGTATGCATGGGGCTGCCGCCGGTCCACACTGATCCTATACTTTCCATTGCATAGGGGGGCGGGTGTGTTAAGCATTCACTATACTGGTGATGTGGAGTCGGTCGTATTGCAGAGGATGAGTGCCTTGAGCCGAAACCAGGCGAGTGAGCTCTGGATAAAACCCGTACCGGAACTAAAGTATCTGAACGCGGACCACGTAGCGCGGTATCGCTTGATCATGCGGCTCTTCTATGAGAATCACAGCAAGATGAAGTATTGGCTGAAGACGGAAGACGTGTTTGCCGACGTCATGGCCTGGGGACTGTTGGCGGATTACACGGAGGAACTGTGTCAGCGCGATCTCGAGGTGCTCACCGACAACCTGCACGGCGAGAGCAGCGTCGACGTGGATCTGAAACGCCTGGACGAAGCGCTGCGGCGGACACGGTTTGACGTGTCGCTGGAGGACTGCATGCACGTTCTCTACCCGGGCGAATTTATCAGCAGGAGGCGCCAGCGCGAAACGGAAGTTGCGGCATGGGACACGTTCTGTGCATGGGCGGGCGCGCGGACTTCGAACCCGCCGCTGACTGTCTGGTGGCAGGCGCTGGCTGGAGGCAGCGGACCCGGGTATCGGGCGTTTCGGGAGTGCTGGCAGGAGTTCTTACAGCGTGGCGACTCTCTCGGTTGGACCGCCGCCATCGCGGCACTTGAGGCATTGCTCCGTCGACCAGGCGGGCGCCGTAGCGGTGTTCGCCTTCCGGTGTTTGCGGCGAAGACGACCGGGGACGCGCATGGGTTGGATCGGTCGGGGTTGGCGGGGCGCATGTTCTTCTGGGGCTTGGTTGCGCTGCGGGAGATGGAGGATGGGCCAGGCGATGCTCGTGCAGAAACGGAGAGGGACCGCGATGACGCTGCGGCGGGGGGCACTCCCGGCCCGGAGTTGGACAGCGATGCTGTCCGCACGCTGTATGCCCGATTTGGACTGGTGCTGGACGACATCTGTTCCATCGTGTGGATTGCCGGTTTCCCGGAGATCGCGGAGCACCCGGTTGCCTTGACCCTGTGGGAGGTGGAACGCCTGACTTTTTGCCAAGCGCCCGCGCATCTCTTCGTGGTGGAGAACCCGTCCATCTTCGGCACCCTGCTGGACGTGGCGTGCGGCCGACCGTTGCCTCATCCGCTTGTCTCCTCCAGCGGAGCGGTCAGCCGTCGCTGGCCGCGCTTCGCCTGCTCTGTAGCTGAAGGAAAGAGACAGATCAGGATGCACAAATGAACATGCGTTTTTGACTGCGCATGCTATACTAAGGCGCAGGGAGGTGTCTTAATGGACCGCGCAGCGATTCTCAACGACTATGTCCAAAAGATGGTGGCAGCGGGGCACCCGGAAGCCATTGTTCTTTTCGGGTCGGAAGCGAGCCTCGCGGCAAATGACGACAGCGACTTCGATTTCCTGGTTATCGAACGCAAAGCAGACATCCGTCGGCAGCGGGGAATCAAATATCAAATGGCGCTCCGGCCGCGAGTCATCGCGGCGGACATTTTGGTGCGCACGCCGGAAGAACTTCAAAAGGCGGTATCCGAAGGACATCCCGTGATTCAAGAAATTCTTCAAAAAGGATGTTGGGTGTATGGCGAATCCCGTGCCTTCCGGCCTTCTTGATCTAGCGACGGCGGACCTGGAAACCGCCCGTCGACTGCTCGTTCCGGGTCTTTACCATAACGCGTGTTATCACGCTCAACAAGCCGCCGAGAAAGCTTTGAAGGCGGTGTTGTTGCACGAAATCACAACCTTTCCGAAGACGCATGACTTGAGTCGATTGGTCGATGCCATCCGCGTCTCCCAGCCTGCGTTTCCGGAATACACGTTAGAATCGGCCGTCTTAAATGAGTACTCCATAGATATGCGTTACGAGCCCGAGGTGCTCACCGATGTTGATTTGGAGGAAGCCAAGGCGGCTATTAGCTACGCCGAAACAATTCTGGATCATGCGCGTCAATTTGTGGGGGAATCGACTCCCCCACAAAACACCGGGCCCTAGTTCCTGCGCCCAGCATGTGAGGTAAATTCCCTTAGTATTTTATAAGACGGGGTGGAATGGAGGCAAGTTAAGATGAATGCGAGTGAACTGGCAGTGTTAAATTTCCAAGAGGTTCGAAGAAGGTCAATCAAACTGTGGCGAGCCCTGCCCGATGAATGGTTGACATGGAAGCCAGATGACGAGGCGTTTTCTTTTGGTGAGACCATTCGCCATGTTTGGACAAGCCAAGTGTACTATCATGAATCGCTAAAGTTGGGTCGGTCATTACCGCATTATGAGGAACCATTCGAACATGATCCTATAACAAGCGTAGAGATTGAAATATCCAGGTCTATCCGGTATTTTGAGGACTTTATCTCTTTTGTCCGAAGCCTTTCTGAAGAAGAGTTAATGACACGGGAACTTGACCGTTCGAACGTTGGATACGTTAGAACTTATGGGGATATGTTGAATCGCATTGCGTACCATGAATCCGTGCATACAGGTCAGTTCCTTCAATGTATGAGAAGTACAGGAATATCACGCCCGAACATATGGGATTAAGTCGGATAGTATTGGCTCCCTTCTTCAGGTAATGGGTGCAAAAATGCAGTAGAATGGGAACAGACCGTTGTGTGCGCATTCGGGAGAAGTGTGCAATATCGAGTCTATTGCTATAAATAGGTATAGTTGGGTTTTTTCTAATACGGTTACATTACGTACGGGATGGGCGGATAGGGCAAGTGAATACAGCAGTCCTTGTTATAGATGTTCAGAATGATTTCTTGGCTAATAATGCACGGATGCCTGTTGCAAAACATCAAGGTATTTCAATGCTACAACAAATAAACAGGGTGATTGACTATTCGCATAGCAATCAATTCCTCATCATCTATATTAGGAATGAATTTGAACGAGTGCAGTGGATTTCAAACCTATTTCGTAATAACGCGGCTATCAAAGGGTCATCAGGCACCAAACTGGATGATCGTCTACATGTCATCAATGACGTGTACTTCACCAAGAAGGTGGGTAGTGCGCTAACTAACCCACTCTTGCTTGAATACCTCACGAAAAACAAACTTCGCCGTCTCGTAATTGTAGGTTTGTTCGCGGAAGGATGCGTGTCGGCTACGGCAAAACACGCTCTGAAGAGTGGGTTTGAAGTTACGGTGCTAAGTGATGCCGTTGCTGGCGCTTCTGATTTTAAACGAGACAAGGCTCTTGTGAACCTAAAAAGGTGGGGGGCTCGGATTGTGGCTTCCCAAGAATTCCTGGACAGTTTCAGCCACGTGTCGCGCTGAATGCAGCACGTTCTATGTCGCTATTGGGTGCAAATGCTGAATAAGCCCGCCAAGCGGGTAATTGCATGAATAGGTGTTCCCGCTTGGCCAGCGTGATGTCGCTGGGGCAGGAAGGTGCGGCAATCAGTTACGCAGAATTGGTTGACGTAACCTCAGGACCGTCCGCATCGTCAGATGGTTGAGGTGATTGACATGAGTTGGACATCCTGGGCAGTAGGATTGCTTTGCCCTTTGCTTGCCTGTAGCGTTCTTACCACTGGAGGGGTGCCAAGATACCAATTGGCGCAAGATACCGCCATGTCCGCAACTCCTCCTCCCTTAGCCTTGCAAGGCAGTTTGTCGTCAGCCACTCAAGCATCGTTTCTGACCGCTATCGACATGACGGATCCTCAAACGGGATTCGATGCGGGGTACTGGCATAACCGATTCAGCGTATGGACAACGGACGACGGAGGTTCTCGCTGGGTTCGTCATGCGGTGCCCTGGGTTCCGAAGTACGACCCCAATCAGGGTAGTCCGGCGCCGACGGTTCTCTTTGTGTCGACGAAAATGGGCTGGATTGCCTGGATTGCGAAAGTGGGCCAAGTCAACAGGCTCACCGTGCTTCGAACCACGGATGGCGGTCGCACTTGGACGCGGCATATGCAGGAAGTTCTGCCGGTTGCCAACTACGTCCAGCAAATCAGTTTCAGTTCTGATCAAAATGGATGGATCCGGACTTTTTCCGGTGGAGCGATGAACCAGGGCGATACCTCTATCTTCGGGACAACCAATAGGGGTCAGTCGTGGAAGCTTATGTCGTCAACTGGCGGATACGTCCCGAACAAGAAGGCTACTCCGCATGCTTTGCCGGAGTTCGACGTTCCCATGCCCATGGTGTTCACGAACGCCAATGAAGGTTGGATTGCGACAGGGAATTTCATGCTGACGCAAAAGTCTATTGCCATGTTGTACCATTCGACAACGGCGGGCAGGACCTGGTATCCGATTCGGCTTCCTGTTCCCAGGCCGTTTCAGCGCAAATTTTTTGCCACGGTTGGATACCAGCCCGTGTTTTCAGGTGAGTCGGGAACCATTCCGTTTGAGTTCATGGGCCGTCCCAATGCACTTGTGAGCTATCATACGACAAATGGCGGAAAAGCGTGGACGGCCGGGACGACGGTCTCGCTCGGGAATCAGTTGCCTTTGGTATCGTGCTTTTTGAACCCGAACATCGGCTGGATTGTCGGCAGTACGGGAACTGATCTCGTGCGTACGCATAATGCCGGACAGTCATGGTCGTCGGTTCCGGTCACGGGCGCTTTGGCCAGCATGCTTTACGATGGTTACAGCGTTCAACAGTTGAATATGGTGACGCCGGAAGTCGGGTGGATGATGGTGGAGAACGTAAACGGAATCAGTTCAGCAGTATCTACCAGAGTATTGAAAACAATAAACGGAGGTCTAACTTGGAAGTAGACTCGAGCAGGCAGTCACGGCGATGTGTTGCCATCGCGATCATGCGACGGGATAGGGCGTCCTTTCTGTCATGCGTTTTGTTTCTATGCAAAGCGGCATGGTGCAAACCGCGTTTGTTCGTTACGCTCATCCCATCACTTGCGGGTGGGGGGAGCGGTATGGCGATGGCTGTGGACAGGCTGTGGTGGAGCGGTACGGACGAAGAGTTTTTCGAACTGCTTACGAAAGTGGTGTTTATGACCGGATTCAGTCGATCCGTTGTCGAAAAGCGGTGGGAAGCGTTTCGCGGCGCCTTTCAGGGATTTCGGATCGAAGATGTGGCCGCGTTTGACGAAGTGATCGTGGAAAAGATGCTCGAACATGACTCCGGCATCATCCGAAATGTTCGGAAAGTGCGAGCCACGATCGCAAACGCTCGCACCTGCCTGGAACTTCGCAGTGAGTACGGGTCCTTGCAGTTGTTTTGCGAGAGCCTCGCCGACCTTGGTGAACATGCTGCGAGTGCTGTGCTGCGCAAGGCATTCGCGCTGGTGGGGGAGAGTGCCGCAAAGACGCTGTGGGCCCGTCTCTCACAGGATCAAAGCACGAAGTGAGCGGGACAGGCGCACAGCGAATGATTCCACTGACGGCAGTAAGTCTGCGGCATGAAACTGTTGGAAGGTTCATAGGCTTGTAAGCCGACACTCCCCCGTGTATGATCAAATCATACACGGGGGAGTGTCTCAGGCCGGATGCGGGAACGCTATATTGGATCATTTTTGGTTATTCTCATGATTGGCATGACTGTGAATCTGTCCTGGATGGACCATGCTGCGGCCATGAAGGCGCCGCCTGCGCTGCGGACAAGCGCTATGGCAAACACCGGGGCGACTGCCAAGGCAACCGGGTTGACAATCCCAGGCACTGCCGCGGGGGAGACTGCAAGAGGGATTGCGCGGGCAAGCGGGTTGACGCCGCAGGCTGCCTTGGCGCGGAAACGGACGCAGAGGCGGCTCGGCGCCGCACACACACAGAAGGCCGGCGCGTACACTTTGCCGACGACGACGGCGCTCGCCAAGATGCTCGTTGTGTGTGTGGCGTTCAAGGGGAAGCCGGCGACTGAGCCGTTGTCTGTCTACAGGCGCCTCTACTTCGGCAAAACAGGATCGGTCGCCGACTATTATCGACAAGTGTCGTACGGGAAGTTTCAATTGACGGGAACTGTGATTGGAGATCCCCTGCATCCCGGCGCCTTTCTCACACTGCCTCATTCCGAGGCTTACTATGCGGGGAAAGACAATGGGACAGGCAGCCCGTATCCGCACAATGACAACGCAATCGTCGTCGATGTCATCCATCAGTTGGTGGCCGACCACTTCAATTTCTCCCCGTATGTGGCGAACGGCGCCGTTCAGTATCTTGCGTTCGTTTTCACCGGTTACGGCGCGGATGTCCAGCCGACCGACACCAGGTTGATCTGGCCGGTGGAAGATCAACTTCCCACGCCGTTGCGGGTGCCTCTGACCGGCGCGGGCAGCAGCACCGGCAGTGGTGCAGGGAACAGTGCAGGCAGCAGCGCAGGGAGCAGTGCAGGAAGCGGTGCAGGGAGCAGCGCAGGAAGCGGTGCAGGGAGCAGTGCAGGCAGTGGTGCAGGCAGTGGTGGACAAGGACAGTCGGGTGGTTCAGGAGGCGGCGCCAACGGGGGAAATGGCGCCGCAGTGGCGACGGTCAGTGCATACGATCTTGTTCCGGAACTCTCTGATGCCAGCATGACTCCGACGACGATCGGTGTGTTGGCGCATGAATTGGGGCACATTCTGGGTCTTGACGACCTGTATGACACGTCGAGTTCGCCCAAAGCAGGGCAAGGCGTGGGTCCGTGGTCGTTGATGGGAGACGGCAACTGGAATGGCTACCCCGCCGGCAGTTCACCTGCAGAGTTGGATCCATTTTCGCGGATCTTTCTTGGATGGATCGATCCTCAAGTGATTTCAGAGAGCGAAACGGGCGTTATTTTACCGCCGATCGAAACAAGCCCTGTCGTGTATGAACTGCGCCCGACCGGGAATCAATCGGACTATTTCCTGATCTCCAACGAGCAGCAGATCAGTTACGATCGGGCGCTGCCGGAATCCGGCGTGCTGATCTGGCATATTGACGGGGCGCAAGCGATCCCGGCAAGCTATGACTGGCGAAACGACGTTCTTAACACCCCCAGTCAAAACAAGACGCATCATGACGATATTGCGATCGTGGAGGCTGGACATACAGGCGATCTGCATGCGCCCCTGGACACTGCGGGAACGTATAACGACACGTATCCCAGTTCAAGCGGCAATAACGCCTTCACCGCGACCAGCAATCCGAACAACGATTTGTGGAACGGTCAGTCTCTGGGCATGGACGTCACTCATATCGCCGTGCAAAAAAATGGCGTGGCGACCTTTGATGTGCGCGATGCACAGTCCGGTTCCTCGCTCATCATCGTTCCACCGCCAACGGGGATGACCGTATATCAGGGTCAGAAGATTGCGCTGGTCGCGCAGTTTCAGCACGGAGGGAAGACTGACACGTTGACCAACGCCACCGGGTGGTTTGCGCCTTATGATTCTGTGACTTGGCATGGAGCGACTGCTGATTTCCGTACGCCAGGACTGGTTACAGTGTCCATTTGGAATCATGGATTGCCCGCTTTGGCGTATTTCAGAGTCGTTGCACTCAAAGGACTGGTGGCGGGGCCCGCGCAGGAAGTCGTGCAAAACGGGCGCGTTCTTGTGGCGCTGCCCGATCTTATAGCGCATTATGCGAATGGCAAGGTGTTGGATGTGGCATCGCTTGCAACCTGGAGACTCGTCACTTCGTCAGGTGTCGCGCAATCTGTCGTTCTGGTGGATGGACAGTATCTGGAGCCTGTGGGTACACCGCTGTTGCCAAGCCCAGGCGGCTCGCTTCAGTTGGTGGCCTCGTTTGCGGGCCAGACCGTCAGTTTGCAGGTCTCGTAGTGCCTGTTCAAAACCAACATGGCCTGACGGCCACCGCCAGCTATGGCAGCTTCCCGGAAGCGGCAGGCAAGTTGCCGTATAAAAAGGGGTCAGAACTCCCCTTGGCGCTGGCGCGGCAATGCGCCGGGGGTTCTGACCCCTTTTTGAACAACTTCTCGTAATAAATGATCTTGGGGAGTGGATCGTATGGAACGCTTGGCGCGTTTGCCGTCATCGTTGCAGCAACGCGGCCTGACGCACATGGTGTTTGCGCCGGGGGCCAGTTTTCGCTATCTGACCGGACTTGGCGCACATCAGAGTGAACGGCTGACACTGCTGGGTCTGGGGCAGGACGGAAGAGTCGCCCTGCTGCTTCCGCGTCTGGAGGCCAGCGCCGCGGCCGGCGTGAAGTATGGAACCATCTGCGCGTACGAAGATGCGGCGGGGCCGCAGGCGGCCGTTCAGGAGTTCGCGCGCGCTCTGGGTATTCGCGAAAACAGTCGGGTGGGCGTTGAAAAGGGTCAGATGCGTTTGTTTGAGGCCGACCATCTCCGTGAATTGGGATGCGTTCTTCTGCCCGGCGACGATGTTGTCATGTCTCTGCGCGTGCGCAAGGATCAGGATGAGATCCGCCTGATTCGGGCGGCCGCGAAGATCGTGGACGATGCGCTTGCGTCCACGATCCCTTTGTTGCGGGTGGGCATGTCTGAACTCGAAGTGGCGGCGGAACTGGAGTATCAGATGCGCAGATTGGGATCTGCCGGAGTTCCGTTCGGCACGATCGTCGGTTCTGGTCCGCGCGGCGCGTTGCCGCACGGCGGTCCGACGGATCGGAAGATCCAGCAGGGGGAACTCGTTGTGCTGGACTACGGAGCCCGCCAGTTCGGGTATGCGGCCGATACGACGCGAACGGTGGCATTTGGCGAGCCGGCAGCGGATGCAAAGCGCGTCTACGGGGTGGTGAAGAAGGCGCAGGCGGCCGCAGCGGCGGCTGTCGGTCCGGGAATGGCCGTGGCTGACATCGATCGAATCGCCCGTGACATGATCGCAGAAGCTGGTTTAGGGGAGTATTTCACCCACCGAACAGGACACGGTCTGGGACTTGATGTCCATGAGCACCCGAGTATCGTTCAGGGCAGCGATGTAACGCTGCTCCCGGGCATGGTGTTCACCATTGAGCCAGGCGTCTACCTTCCTGAGCGATTTGGGGTGCGCATCGAAGACGATATCTTGGTGACAGAAAGCGGAGCGGAGATCCTGACTCAGTTTACTCGTGAACTGATTGTGATCTGACCGGGGGCGAGGTGAGTGGCCGGTGGACCGGCGAGAGGCGTTGATCAACATCCTTGGCGAGGGCGAAGAACCGATCACTGGGGCTGATCTCGCGCGGCGCTTTGGCGTAACGAGGCAGGTGATTGTCAAGGATATCGCTGTCTTGCGCGCCAAAGGGTTCGCGATCGTGGCGACGCCGCAGGGGTATTTTCAACCGAAACAGCATCCGCATCAGAGAACAGAGCGCGTTTTCCGGGTTCTGACGATTCGGCATACGCCGGAGAAAACGGAGGAGGAGTTGCTGACGCTTGTGGATGCTGGCATTGAGGTGCTGGACGTCTCCGTAGATCATCCGATCTATGGCGAATTCGTGGCCAGTCTCATGTTCAGCTCACGCCGCGATGTGCTGGCGTTCACCAAGTCGGTGCGGGAATACGCCGCTCCCCTTTTGCTCAGTCTGTCTGGCGGCGTCCATCGGCATACGCTCGCCGCCAGGGAGGAAACGGCGATCGACGAGGCGGTGCAGAACCTCCTTCACAAAGGGTTTATCATTTTGGACGAACGCTGAGCGGCCGCCGTCGGGCGTTGTCCGTGTCGCGATGCCGCATCGGGCGCTGTTCGTGTCATGATGCCGCGCCGGGCGTGATGCGTCAGGCGGAGCGGTTGTCGCGCGCTGCGCGGATTGCGACAGATCGATTCCACGTGAATGGGGGTGTATGCATTCCCATTCAGATCACCGCGTTATGACAGCAGTTTATATACCGCCCGAAGCAGCGCGAGCCATTGCCGAATTCGCGCGAGCATGATCACGGCGCAGACCGCCGCGGTCAGCGTCCAACCGCCCGCAGCGCCCTGCTGCAGCCATGCAAGGTGAATGAAAGGTTCCCGCCAGATTGATATGAGCATTTGTCCGAGCCATGGCAGCAAGCCAAGCAACACATTCCACTCCATGCGCGAGCGACCTGCAAGCGCCCCTCTGGTTGCGAGTTCCGTCTCGACCAGACCCAGGACAAGCAGCCCTGCCGCGAGCTCGCCCGCGTTGGCGGATCCGCTTTGTATCGCGAACAACGTAAATACCAGAACCTGTGCCAGTACGACCGCGAGTCCACCGACAAACACCTGTGCCCGCATCCGTTCCGGGCGCCAGGGGAATAACGCCAGCCAGGGGAGAGCGTGCTGTTCGCGCAGCGCCGCAGACGTGAGGAGCCAGACGATCAGGACTTGACTCATGCCTGCATACAGAGCGCTTCCGAGCGCAGACACATTGTGGATGACGAGAACCCCGATAACCATGGCTCCCATCAACAGGTAATGCGCCCGCGTTCGATCAAGCTGGACGGCTGCGTAGGAGAGCAGCGGCAGACGCAGGCTGTAGCGCATGTTGCGGCCGGTTGGGGAGTAGTTTCGAGTCTTGGATGGCTGAGCCCCTGCTGCCGTCGGCGATTGCGGCAGGTCTCTTTGTCCGGATGAGCGCCCGCCCATGGCGCCCATGGTGGTGTTCGTTGGGGAATACGGTCCGGAACGCAAGCGTTTTGCCGCTGGCAACAGGTGCAATTGCCCAATGCTGAGCGCTTCCCATGTTTCCAGGTGAATGTCGCCATGGCGTGCAAACGCCGTCCAGTCGATCGGATCGTCCTGATTGGCGCGCCCCGGTTGCGATCGTCGCCATTTTGTCTGTCTGTGCTCCGCGCGACGGGCATGACGGTGAAACCTTCGCCAGCCAATCGACTCTCTCAAGTAGGCGTGCGCGGTCACGAAGATGAGAGCCGCCGCCAACCCAAACGGAGTGATTGTCTCATAACCGCTGATGATAAACGCCAATAAAAGCGTTGCAGGCCAGCGCCAAAGCAGCGAATAGGCGAGTGCGCGCAGACGCAACGGGCGCGTCACCGCGGTTGTCAGGGCAGGGGCTCCTGACAGCGTCACCACATCGCCTGGTTCCGGCCAGATCGCCGGGCTGGGCCGCACCCATACCTTCGCGGAGTCGGCCAATAACGCCACTGCAAACAGCAGAGTGGTCAGGGAACGCAACATCGCCGCTGCTCCCGGAAGCGTCGCCATGTCTTGCAGATGTCCCTGAGTCCACAGGACGGCCACGGTCAGGGCCAGGAGCGCCGTGAAAACACTGGACGTGTCGATCAGACGCCGCAGATGCAGATCAAACAACCGCCTGCGGGCGAATCGCGCCTGGCGCACAATGGCCGCAGGGCCCAACTCATAGCCAGGCGGCGCAGCCGCCGTCCTGTCTGTTGTCTTGCGGCTCAGGGCTGGGTCTTTTGCTCGCCGTTTCATGAATTCTCCCCGCGTCTGCCCAACACTTTCATGTATACATCTTCCAGAGAACTGCCCTCGGGAACGCCGAATTCGTCGCGTATCTGTGCGCCGTTTCCGGTGGTCAGCACCTGACCCTGTTCCAACACGGTGAAGGAATCGCACATCGCCTCCGCAATGTCGAGTGCGTGTGTGGTCAACAGAACGCATCCGTCGTGATCGGCGACGGCTCGCAGTTCTTCTTTGAGCGCGCGGATGGCGAGCGGGTCCAGCCCATTGAAGGGTTCATCCACCACAAACACGCGTCCATCATGCATGAGGGCTGCCATCACATTCATCTTCTGCCGCATTCCTTTGGAGAAGCGCAGCGGGATGTCATGGGCGTGCGCCGCCATGTCAAACCGCTCAAGCAGCAGTGGCAGGCGCTTGTGAAACTCCGCTTCGGGAACGTCATAGGCCATCGCGGTAAACTGCAGATACTCGGTCACTGTGAGTCCCTGGTACAGCATCGGAAGTTCTGGAATGTAAGCGAGCGGGGATTTGTACGTCGCTGCATCTTCCGCCAATGTGCGGCCAAGAACCCGGATTGTTCCTGAATTCAGCGGTTGCAGGCCCAGAATGGCGCGCACAGTGGTGCTTTTGCCTGCGCCGTTGCGCCCGATCAGTCCGTGAATCGAGCCGGCTGCAACGGCGAAGGAGACATCGCGCAGGATCGCCCGTTCCTCCTTTGCCACGCAGACTCTCTCCAGAGATAGCATGCGGCCACTCTGCCTTTCTGTCGACGTCCTACGCATCTTCTGGCTTGGATAAAATTTATTGTAACATATATCTGAACGGAATTTCGAAAGTCTCTTGGAATTTAACGCCAATGAGGCCATCCCCAGTGTATGGAGGATGGCCTCTGGCAAAGCTTCTTTGCACTTTTGTCCGAAAGGGCTGTAAAGCCCCCGGCGCAATGCCCCGGTCAAAGCCTCCGGGGAGGTTCAGAGCGCTTTTTTTGCTGCCGACACGCGGGTCTTGTGTCAGGCCTGCTTTACGAATTCCATCTCGATGTTCAGTTTGATCGTGTCCCCAATCAAAACTCCGCCGGTTTCCAGCACCGAATTGTATGTCAAACCGAAGTCGCTGCGGTCCAGTTTCCCGGCGGCAGTCACGCCGATCCGGTCGTTGCCCCAGGGGTCCTTGGCGGGGCCCATGATTTCACATTCGAGCGTCAGCGGTTTGGTCACGCCGCGAATCGTCAAATCACCTTCCAGTTTGTGCTGCCCATCGCCTGCGCTTTGCAGTCTGGAACTTTGAAACGCAATCTTCGGGTGATTCTCTGCATCGAAAAAGTCAGCGGAACGGAGATGACCATCGCGTTGTTCATTGCGAGTGTCGATGCTGGTCGGGTCGATGCTGACCGCAATGTTGGCCGTGGCGAGATTGTCCGGATCGGCGGTCACCGTTGTGGTGAACCTGGTAAAGTAGCCGCGAACATTTGAGATCATCATGTGACGGACGGTGAAGCCTACACTGCTGTGCGCTTCGTCAAGCGTCCAATTGGAAACAGCCATCTTGTCAACCTCCTGGGGTATGGTGTATGTAAAACGAATTGCGACACGTCAATACATTCCCGTTGACTGCGCCACATTTATATTACAATATGAAAGGTACAAATATCAAGTAAGTAACTTGATATTTTTCGCGCGATATAATCAGGACATGATACGGTTCAGAGCGGAAGGAACGAGATCGGATGGGATCGCGGCCGCGGCCGGCGCGCGCGGGGGGCGGTGAACGGGGTAAACTTCCTGCGGACTGTCTTTTGGCTCTTGTCTTTGTTCTGGGCTTGCTTAGGCCGGGGAAGGTTCATGATTGTGATACAATAGCATCTGAATAGGGATAATCGGCGGGCCACAGGCGGCCATGGGCCGCAGGGCGCTCACAGAGGGGGACGAACCGTGCAGTTCCGCAAGATTTTAGTTGCCAATCGCGGTGAGATCGCGATCCGCGTGTGCCGGGCGTGTACGGAACTCGGAATCCGGACGGTCGCCATATACTCGGAACAGGACAGCCTGTCTCTGCATCGGTACAAAGCGGACGAAGCGTATCTTGTCGGGGCGGGGAAGGGGCCGATTGAGGCATACCTGGACATCTCCGGCATTATCGAACTGGCAAAGCGGCACGAGTGCGACGCGATTCATCCTGGATATGGATTCTTGTCCGAGAACGCCGATTTTGCCCGCGCCTGCGTGGAAGCGGGAATCGTCTTCATCGGACCCTCTGCTGAGCATCTCACGCTCTTCGGAGACAAGACGGCCGCGCGCCAGGCGGCCATCAGGGCGGGCGTGCCCGTAGTGCCGGGCAGCGATGGCGCAGTGACGGTCGAACAGGCGCATGAGTTCGCGGCGCGGCATGGATATCCGCTCATTTTGAAAGCGCAAAGCGGCGGCGGCGGGCGCGGCATGCGTGTGGTGCATAGCGATGAAGAGTTGGGCGAAGCATTTGCCCGCGCCAGTTCAGAGGCGCAAACATCATTTGGCGCGGCCAGTGTATATGTGGAGAAGCTTGTAGAGGATGCAAAACATATCGAAGTGCAAATTCTGGGAGATCGACACGGTCATATCGTTCACTTATACGAGCGTGATTGTTCGATTCAGCGGCGGCATCAAAAGGTGGTGGAAGTCGCTCCCTCGATGCTGCCGGAAGAGGGGCGGGCCAGAGTGTGCGAGGTCGCCCTGGCGCTCATGAAGAGCGCGGGGTATTACAATGCCGGCACGGTCGAGTTTCTTTTGGACAAGCAAGGCCAATTTTATTTTATCGAAGTGAATCCGCGCGTTCAGGTGGAGCACACCGTCACTGAACTGGTGACCGGCGTCGATATCGTGCAGGCGCAGATTCTCGTCGCCGGGGGAATGGAACTCTCTGCTCCCGCCATTGGCATTCGCTCACAAGAGGATGTTGCGCTGCGCGGATATGCGATCCAGTGTCGCCTGACAACAGAAGATCCGCAAAACAATTTTACGCCCGACACGGGCAGGATCATCGCCTATCGTCCGGCGAGCGGCTTTGGCGTGCGGCTTGACGGCAGCAACGGGTACAGCGGCGCAAGGGTGCTTCCGTACTACGATTCTCTGCTGGAGAAACTGTGCGTGTGGGCCTTGACATTTGAATCGGCGACGGCCAAGATGCGTCGCGCGTTGGCCGAGTTTCGCATACGCGGCGTGAAAACCAATATTCCCTTCCTCGATAACGTGGTCCGCCATCCGCAGTTCCTGAACGGCCAGTACACGGTGAACCTCATTGACACTCATCCGGAACTGTTCGTGTTCAAGAGACGGCAGGACCGCGCCAACAAACTTCTGGAGTATATCGCAGAGGTCAGTGTGAACGGCGGCGAGGGCGTCAAGGCGGGCGCCAAGAAACCGGCCGTGAGATGGCCGGAACTGCCGGTGTACTCTCTGTCTGACAAACCGCTTCCCGGCACTCGCGATGTGTTTCTGCAAAAGGGCGTCGACGGGCTGCTTGAGACCATGAAGCAGGATGGCCGCCTCTGGCTGACTGACACGACGCTGCGCGACGCTCACCAGTCCCTGCTGGCCACGCGTGTGCGCACCTATGATCTGTTGCAGATTGCCGAGATGATTGCGCATGAGACGCCCGGCCTGTTCTCACTGGAGATGTGGGGCGGGGCCACATTTGACACGTCGATGCGCTTTCTCAAAGAGGACCCATGGGAGAGGCTGTCGCGGTTGCGGACCAAAATCCCCAATATCTTGTTTCAAATGCTGTTGCGCGGCGCGAACGCGGTCGGGTATCGCAATTATCCCGACAATGTCGTGACTCATTTCATTGATGAGGCAGGGCTTGCCGGCATCGATGTGTTTCGGATCTTTGACAGCTTGAACTGGTTGCCCAATATGCGAAAATCCATCGAGCGCGTGCGCGAGAATGGAAAAATCGCGGAAGCCGCCATCTGCTACACCGGTGATATTCTGGACCCGCGGCGCACAAAATTCACGCTGTCTTACTACGTGGAGCTGGCCAAAGAACTGGAGCGCGCAGGCGCCCACATCATCGCGATCAAGGATATGGCCGGCTTGCTCAAACCGTTCGCCGCCCATGAGCTTGTCAGGGCGCTCAAGGAACATGTGGGCATTCCCATCCATCTGCACACGCATGACACGGCGTCAACGGGCGTGGCCGCTGTCATCAAGGGCGCGGAAGCGGGGCTGGACATTGCGGACGTGGCCGTCAGTTCCATGTCGGGGCTGACTTCCCAGCCCAACATGACCGCCGTGGCGTCCGCATTCGCAGGCTCCTCGCGCGACACACACATTGACATCAAGCGCCTCTCTGTGATCAATGAATATTTTGCGCGCGTCCGCGAACTGTATCGACCATTTGACAGCGGATTGCAGGCGGGCGCTTCTGACGTATATGAGCATGAAATGCCCGGCGGACAATACACGAATCTGCAGCGCCAGGCGGAATCCCTGGGTCTTGGCGACAGATTTGACGAGGTGAAGCGGGCGTATAGAGACGTGAACGACATGTTGGGCGACATCGTCAAGGTGACGCCTTCTTCCAAAATGGTGGGAGACTTCGCACTGTTTCTGGTGCAGAATCGACTGACGCCGGAAGAACTGCGCGAGCGAGCCGGAGAGTTTGACTATCCGGCCTCAGTCGTGGACTATTTT
>JAJYTO010000012.1 GCA_021793015.1 Bacillota bacterium | reverse complement strand
CTATCACTTTACTCCGCACAACGCTCCTATTGCACCGCTTGTCACCGGTTTTCGCTGGACGTTCATCGGAGTGACGCTGTTTGGCGTCGCGGCCTTGCTCATTTCGCTGTTTCGTGGCAATGTAGAAAAGGTCAAACTGCCTGACGAGATGAATGTGATCGAAGTGTAAGGAGGAACCGACATGCCAAACACCGACCCGGACAAGGGCGCGAAAAAGCCCTCATGGAAAAAGACGGTGTCCTGGCTGGTCCTGTTGATCATCGGGGGTATTCTCATCACCATCCTGGTAGGGCCTGAGGCCGGTCTGCTGAAGCATGTGCCGCTCGGATTTGTGCAGATCTTTCGGCTGGCGCTCGTCCTGACAATCGGCGTCGTCGTGTCCAAGGCGCTGGAACGGCATGTTTTTCGACTGTCGGTGGACAGGCTCGGCCCGCAGTCGGCGACAACCGTCCGTTACGCGACTCGACTGCTTCTGTATGTGACCATCGCGCTCGCCGCTTTGGGCGCGGTCGGCGTCGGTCTTTCAAGCGTGGTCTTTGGCGGCGCCTTTCTGACCGTCATCGTCGGCCTCGCCGGACAGACGATGTTTTCGAACCTGATCGCGGGCATCTGGATCGTGATTTTTCATCCGTTTCGCGTGGGCGATTCGATTTCTTTCATCACTTGGCAGTATCCGATCCTGATGCCAAGTTTTCCACACGAAGCCATGCGCCCCATTTACTCTGGCCGCGTCAAGGACATCAATCTCATGTACACACTGCTCGAAACGGTCGAAGAATATCCTCAGGTCATTCCGAATGGAATTCTCGTACAGGCCATCATCGAGAATCGGTCCAAACCCAGTTCGCATCTGTTGCGTGTGCGGTTTGACGTGTCTTTCGACTATGATCCAGGCCTCCTTGTTGAACATCTGGAAGCGGCCCTCGCGCGGGAATTCCCGGAACGGGGCCCATCCAGCCCAAAGGTCATGGTGGCTGACCTCTACCCCTCCGCCTATTCAATCGTTGTCATCCTGCAGGTGCACGACCGGGATGACAACGCGCGCCATCGCGTGCTGACACAGGCGGCAAAGACCATGCGCAAACTGCGGCCTCCAGTCGCCGGCGCCATGCCTCCCGACGCCTGACGCTTCCTGCTTCCTGCTGCCTCCCTCCTCCCGGACCCTGCATACGCGCATACGCCTGCCCTCCTGACGGTGCCTCCCTCCCGGCAGCGCAATCGCACTGTTCGACGCGCAACAGACAAACACCCTTTGACAGTATGTAACAATATAAGGTAGGATGGTGTAGTTCAGGATTGCGTTAAGGAGCGATGACAACGTGTCACTCACGGCGCGCCTCGAAGACGGTTTTTTTATCGCCGTCGCCATCATATTGACCCTGCAGATTGTCGTTGTCGCAAGTTCTGCCGTCAGCACGCGCTTTCGCCGACGTCGAACCAGCATTACTCTGGGTCAGCAATCACTTTCAGAACTTTCCATCCGACACAACCGCGTGCAAATCTTTACCTATGGCGTCAGCCTGTACGAGTCAATGCTCGCCGATATTCGCGCGGCGAATGAGTCCATTTGCATTGAATCATTCATATGGAAAGGTGACGCGATCGGCTCCAAGATTAAGGACGCCATCCTCCGCAAGGCGCAGGATGGCGTCAAGGTATACGCCGTCTTCGATGATTTCGCCAATCTGGTGGTGGCGCGGGAATTTAAAAAATTCCCGTCGAGCGTCCATCTGCTGCGCTACAAGGCGTGGACGCGGCTCTGGGATGTCTTTGACATCCGAAACCTGGCCCGCGATCACCGTAAACTGTTGGTGATCGACAGAAAAATCGGATACAGCGGCGGCTATAACATCGGCGACCTGTATGGGGCAAAGTGGCGAGACACGCATGTTCGGATCGAAGGAGAAGCGGCAAAAAATCTCTATTCTTCGTTTGTCGACTTCTGGAATGAACATGTGGACGAGAAACGGCGCCTGGTCAAATCATCGGCGTCTCTCCTTCCCTACATGAGACTGTACGCCAATGATCCAAAACGGCTCATGTTCCCCATCCGTTCCATGTACATTGAAGCGATTGATGTCGCGATCGAGCGGATACTCCTCACCACGCCCTATTTTATCCCGGACCGCCATGTCCTGAGTTCCCTGGTGGGCGCTGCCCGCCGCGGCGTGGATGTGCGTCTCATGGTGCCGGAACAATCGAACCACCTGCTGGCTGACTGGCTGGCGCGCACCTATTTCACCGATTGCCTGCGGCAGGGAATTCGCATTTTCCTATACCAGGCGGCCATGATCCACGCCAAAACGGCAACGATCGACGGCGCCTGGACGACCGTCGGCACGGCCAACCTTGACCGCCTCAGCCTGGTTGGCAACTACGAGCTCAATATCGAATTTATCCATCCGGCCGTTGCGCAGCAGATGGAAGAAGTGTTCGCCGACGATCTGCAGCACTGTCGCGAACTGCTTCTGGATGAATGGGTGAGGCGGCCGCTTGTGCAAAAACTTGGAGAACTTATCCTGTCGCCCCTATGGCCATTCCTCTGAACCACTCCGAAGCGGCGAGATTTTCTTCGCAAAACTCAGGCATGGATGTCCATCCCGAAATACGGTGGCCCCTGCCGATCGGAGTCATATATTGCGCCCCTGCTCAAACAGCGCTTCGCACAACTCGCGACGGGCGCAATATATGACTCCTTCCAGAGCAGGCCATGCATTCGCGAAGAACGCTCGCGGCGCCATTTTCATTCACTGATGGTGGCGCGCAAGTGAGATTTTGCTTCACAAAACTCAGGCATGGATGTCTACTGAAACACGGGCTCGACAAATACCTCCAGTTTTTTCTTGGAACTGTTCAGCACATCCGCGTGCAGGCTGTTGCCGTGCGCATCCATGGTGACGATGGCCGGAAAGCCCTTGACCTGCAGATGCCACATGGCCTCGGGAATGCCAAATTCGTCAATGAAGTGAACGTCGCTTACCTCTGATACGCAATGCGCATAGTACTGCGCGGCGCCGCCAATCGCGTTCAGATAGACGGCCCCATGCTCGCTCAGGGCATCCAGCGTTCTGGCTCCCATTCCGCCCTTTCCGATCACGACTCGCAGCCCAAACTTGTGAATGATGTCCGCCTGGTAAGGTTCTTCCCGCGAACTCGTGGTGGGGCCCGCCGCTTTCACATGCCAGCCGGACTCATCGTGCAGCATGACGGGCCCGCAGTGGTACAACACCCCGCCGTCCAACTCCACAGGTGCGTTGTGATCGATCAGGTATTTGTGCAGCGCGTCGCGACCCGTATGCATCTCCCCGTCGATAAGAACCACGTCGCCGACCTTGAGCGCCCTGATCTGTTCTTCTGAAATGGGCGCCTTAAGAACGATCGCTCCCTCGCCAGCCATGCCGGGACTCTTCGCAAGCTTCGCATCGCCGTCCTTATACAGCCAGGAGGTGATGGCTCCCGTCTCTGCATCGACCGTAACGCCCTGCCGCCGAAACGCCCAGCAATTGTACGCCACAGACACGAAAAAACTGGCCGGCAGGCGGTTTTGAACGCCGATCTTGCATCCCATGAGCGTCACGGCGCCGCCAAAACCCATGGTGCCGATGCCCAGTTCGTTGGCGTTGTCCATCACGTATTGTTCCAGTTCACGCAACTGGGCATTGGGATTGACATCGTCCAGCGGACGGAACAGTTGTTCCTTCGCATGCTGATATCCACTGGTGCGATCTCCTCCGATGGACACCCCGATAAACCCTGCAGAGCACCCGTACCCCTGCGCCTGATACACCGCGTGCATCACGCACTTGCGCACGCCGTCGAGATCTCGCCCGGCCTTCCCCACCCCTTCCAGTTCCGTCGGCAAACTGTATTGGATGTTTTTGTTCTCGCACCCTCCCCCCTTTAAAATGAGCCTGACTTCGATATCGTCTCGCTCCCACTGACGAAAATGAATCACAGGCGTTCCAGGTCCCAGATTGTCGCCGCTGTTTGTCCCGGTAAGCGAATCGACGGAATTCGTGCGCAGCTTTCCCAACCGCGTGGCCTCCGCAACCGCCTCCTTCATGTCCCGTTCAAGAGCGAGCTGATTGCAGTTCACCGGCGTATGGACTTCAAATGTCGGCATTCCCGTATCCTGACAAATAGGCCCTTGATCCGTCTCTGCGGAGATGATGTTGTCCGCGATTGTTCCAAGCGCCAGCGCCGCCCGCGAACCCACCTCTTCCCGCAGTTGCGCGCGCGCGATCGCTCGTCTCACGTCAGGCGGCAAATTCGTGGAAGTATCAATGATCAATTCCAGCATGCTCTGCTTAAAGAGTTCCATGTGCACACCCCACCTTTCGCATCTATTATACATCGTCTGGAGATACTGTCATAAGGACAGGAGGGATTATTGAATGACGAAATTCACGCTGGTTCTCGTTATTATAGGGGCGCTCAACTGGTTGCTGGTGGGACTGTTTCAGTTTGACCTGGTGGCGGCCATTTTTGGAGGGCAAGCCGCCCTGCTCAGCCGAATCGTATATACTGTGATCGGCCTGGCCGGCATCTACAGCATCGGCTTGCTGTTTCGCGATAGCCGCGAGGCGTAAACAGAGCAACCCGCCCATCCTGACGCAGAGGGGCGTTGCACCGCTTTCCGACGCGCTGCAGTCGCACCCTCCGCCCATCCTTTCTGTCGGCGGCAACCTCGTTGAACGCATGATCGACGCGTCGCTTGACGCGGATATTCATGATTCGCAGCGGACCTATTTGGCAGGCGCCAGCCAAAACACCCCCAACACCATCGCCGCGACTATAACGATTGGCGTCGACACACGAAACACGAAAAGAGCGAGCGCGGCGGCGGCGGCGATGGCAAACGATCGCCAATCCGGAAAAGTGCCTTTCGACGACATCCATGCGGTCTGCAGCAGCAGCACGACCACGACCGGGCGCACGGCGGCGATCAATCCCGCAAGATGGGGATTTCCTTTCAATGAGGCGAGCACATTGACGAGCAGGACAATTCCAATGGAAGTAGGCCCCACCATCCCTACGAGCGCGGCAAGTCCGCCCAACAGGCCGCCCGTCTGGTAACCGATGAATGTGGCCAGTTTGGTTGCGATCGGCCCCGGCAGTGTGTTAGCCAACGCCAATGCATCGGTGAACTGTTCCTGTGTCATAAAATGATACGTCTCAACAACCTGGGACTGGATGATGGGAATCGACGCCGGCCCGCCGCCGTAACCCAACAATCCTGATTTAAGCATGGCCAGAAACAGATTCCCCACAACATTTGACACGCATGTCCCTCGCTTTCAGCACATCCACAGGAGTTTCTGGCACTATCTTACCCGCAAACGCCCGCATGCGGCAACATGCGCCTGAAGTCATGCGCATGGCTCAGTCCTTGGAACGAAAGACGGCCGATCTGTCTTTGACAGAGTGCAGCGGCACACGAACAAACAGCGCTTTCAATCCTTTCCAGTCAAAGGGAGCCGCAGGCCACAGGTACGGGACGCCCATTGCCCTCGTGCGGCCCAACACGATAACGATAAAGATCATGCCGACCGCAAACCCGATCCCGCCAAACAGCCATGCAAGCGCGATCAAAAGCGCCCGCATCATCCGGTTTGCTGCGGCGAGTTCCCTCGATGACGTGGCAAATTGGGCGATCGCCGCCGTGCCCATGAATACCAGGACTTCCGGAGCAACCAGATTCATCATGACCGCAAATTGGCCGAACACCAGAGCGGCCACAACGCCTATGGCGGCGCCGAGGGCCGTGGGCGTGTTGACGACCGCGCGCTCAAAGAGGTCAACGCCCAGTTGGGCGAGCAGAAATTGCAACCCTAACGGCAACGGCAGATTTTTTGGCGTTCCGAGAAATGACAGCACTTTGGGAAGATTGTCGTGTTCGGCGGCAAGCACCACAAATAACGAGGGAGCCATCAGGGACAGCAGACTGCCAACCATGATCACGATCCGCATATACACACCCACAGCGGGATACACATGGTAGTCTTCCGGGTGATGGATGTGATGAAACAGTGTTGTCGGACCGACAATCACTTCTGGCGTTGTGTCGACGACGACCACGACCTGTCCCTCAAGAAGGCCGGTCGCCGCCACATCCGGGCGCTCAGTGAAACGAACGATAGGGTATGGATTCCATTTTACCGCGCCCAGCCATTCCGTGACGGATTGTTCACCCATGGCTACGATATCCGATGAGATCGACTGCAGTTTCTTGCGAAACTGCGCGACGAGTTGATCATCGGTCACGTCCTGCAAATAGATCAAACTGACGTCTGTCTGCGATCTCGCGCCCACCTGGAGCAGTTCAACCCGCAAGCGGGGATCGCGTAGACGCCGACGGATCAGCGCCACATTCATAAGCATGGTTTCCGTAAAGCCATCGCGCGGTCCTCGCACGACACGCTCGATCTCCGGTTCCTGGATGCTGCGCATCGGGTAGATCCGGGTGTCAATGAGGAGCACTTCCTCATGGCCATCGATAAAGATCACCAGAGGACCCGACAGAATGAAGCGCACAGCGTCCCTCATCTTCTTGATGATCTGCACCTGCACGAAACCCACCGTGACGTTCAGATAATTGGCAAGCTCCGCCATGGAAAACGATCGGTTCGGATGGCGTGCGACAAATTCCTTGATCGTCATCTCCAGGTTTTCAACGATCAGCACCATGTTCATCGTCAAAAAATAGCCATTCGCCGTGTAGGCCGTCATTTTGACATCCGCAAAGACAAACGGCTTCGCGATCAGATCCCAACTGACTCCGATGCCAAGCAATTCTTTTAGGAAATCGTCGTTTTCCTTGAGGTCAGATGATATAATAATATTATCCAGAGACTCCATAGCGGTCGTCATTCACATCACCCCTCACAGGCAGTATGCGAATTCGCGAAGATCCATATGCAGAGACTGCCAATGGACGCTCAGCCCACCAAAAAAATTGCCGATCCGGTTTGAAAATCGGCAAAAAAGCCGAAACTTTTTCTGTCGGCAATCGTCTATAGAGTAAAGACCGACATATAGTAAGGAACTCATAAGCAAAGAATTCATTCCGAACACAGCCATGCATCATCATACGAGGCGATGACACATGTTGACCAATAGATGGAACAGCAGAACTTGGCGGCGCAGGAATGTTGCACTCGGATCCCTGCTGCTGTGCGTCGGCTTGGCCGTGCCGGCGTCCGCAGCGTACGCGGCCTTGCGCTCTTCGCAAAGTGCTGTGCCGTGGACCGCGCACACGGTCGCAAATGCGGTGACATTTTCCTACCCTGCCAATTTCGTCGACGCGAGCGACGCCGGCCCCAACGTTCAACTGGTTGGCGGCGCCCTCTTAAATTCTGCGCAAACCGCGTATAAGTTGCTGCTGGGGGTTGAAATCAACTCACAACCCGGCATCACTGCGCAACAGGAGATAAACCGCCTCAAGCAAACTTTCGCGCAGGATCAGTTGATCCTCGATCGGCAGACCGCCTACGGCACGGAACTGTCCTTCCTCATGCCAGGTTCCATGACGTATACCCTGTACATCTCGCCGATCCCGACGGGAGTTCGCGAGATCATCGTCAACAATGAACAGTCCAATCCCGCCTATCAATCGACGATCGCCCAATTTCTAAACAGCGTTCACAATCAGACGGTCAGCGCCACCGCGAACTGACCGTCTGCCAACAACCCATGACCAAAAGCCGCCGCGAAGTTTTTCACAGGTGCAAAACTCACTTGGGGAGGAGTCATATATTGCGCCCGTCGCGAGTTGTGCGAAGCGCTGTTTGAGCAGGGGCGCAATATATGACTCCGGCCGGCAGGGACAATCTTATATTTTCGGGATAGACTTTCATGGCGCTCACGCGCCAGCAGTGTTCTTCGCGAATGCAAGGCCCGCTCGGGGAGGAGTCATATATTGCGCCCGTCGCGAGTTTAGCGACAGCGCTGTCTGAGCAGGGGCGCAATATATGACTCCGACCGGCAGGGACCATCATTATTTTCGGGATAGACTGCCATGCCCGGGTTTTGCGGCGCCCCTGCGCAGTCTTCCAAAAAAACGCTAATGTAATTTCGAGATTTTACGGTTATACTGGATTCGGTATGACAATTTTGATTCACACCATTGTATTGGATTCGCATGATTGACTGCTGCCAATCGCACGTGCGACATGCATATCCGAATTGATCGGAACGCCGATCATGCGACAGAACGGACGAGCCCGGATATACAGGGTAGGAGGCTACATGTGGATAACTTGCGCAATTTGACCTGGAACGACAATAAAGTCACGAGAGCCGCGCGTGCACAGCAGCACGGGCACACCAGTTGCGCCGTCTGGTTCACCGGTCTGTCGGGAGCGGGCAAGTCAACAATCGCCAACTCGCTGGAACTGCAACTTCACCACGCAGGCATCCGTACATACCTGCTCGACGGCGATAACGTCAGGCACGGCCTGAACCAGGACCTGGGTTTCTCGCTGGCCGACCGTCAGGAGAATATTCGGCGTGTCGCGCACACTGCCAAATTGTTCGTGGATGCGGGCATTGTGGTTATCGTCGCGATGATCTCGCCGCTTCGCGCGGATCGCAACACGGCGCGCGCGCTGTTCGCTCCCGGTGAATTCATTGAGGTTTTTGTGGAGTGCCCGCTTGAAGTCTGTATTGAACGCGATCCCAAGGGCCTGTATAAGAAAGCGCAGGCTGGCGCCATCAGCGACTTTACGGGCATCAGTTCACCGTACGAGCCGCCGCTGGACGCAGAAATAACCATTCATACGGACAGGCAGTCCGCGGAAGACGCCACTCGTTGGATTGCGCACTATGTGAGCGGTACGGTGTCTATGCAAAACGGCGCGGAGATGGGCAGCATATCCACCGCGAGCCATTCATCTTGATCCACGAGGAAGTGAACGTATTGACTCTAATCGCACCCCACGGCGGCACGCTGGTGAACCGTCTGTCAAACCGTGCAGTCGATGAGGCGTCGACTCTGCGAAAAATCCAGGTGGACGAGATCGCGCTGTCTGACATCCGTCAGATCGGCATGGGCGCATTTTCGCCGCTGACCGGCTTTATGGAGGAATCAGACTACCGAGAAGTGGTCGCAAACATGCGTCTGGCAAGCGGACTGTTGTGGTCTCTTCCCGTGGTGCTTCCTGTGACGCAGGATATCGCTTCGCGCATTGCGCCCGGTGAGCAGTTGGCCCTTTGCGATCAACGCGGCGTCGCTCACGCGATTCTTACCGCGAACAGCGTCTACCGTCCAAATCTCCGTGCAGACGTGAGCCGAATTTATGGAACAGACGAAACCGGACATCCGGGCGTCAACGTCACGCTGCACAGGGGCGACACCTACCTGGGCGGCCCCATCACGGTCATACCCACGCCAGATGCTGACCCATTTGCCGAGTATGCGCACACCCCGGAAGAGGCGAGACGCTATTTTGAGCAGCGCGGATGGAAAACGGTCGTCGGATTTCAGACGCGAAACCCGATCCATCGGGCGCATGAGTATATTCAAAAATGCGCTCTGGAAACAGTCGACGGCCTCTACATCCATCCATTGGTCGGCCCCACAAAAGACGACGATGTGCCTGCCGATCTTCGCATGCGGGCCTATCACGCAGTGATCGACCACTACTATCCACAGGGTCGGGTGCTGCTTGGCGCCTACACCGCCGCCATGCGCTACGCCGGGCCGCGCGAAGCGATCCTGCACGCGCTGGTGCGCAAGAATTTTGGCTGTACACATTTTATTGTCGGCCGGGATCACGCGGGCGTCGGAAATTACTATGGCAGCTATGACGCCCAGCACATCTTTCAATCGTTCACGAAGGAAGAAGTCGGAATCACCCCGCTGTTTTTCGAACACGCATTCTACTGCACATCTTGCGCAGGGATGTCAACGACGAAGACGTGTCCGCACGGCGAGGAATCCAGAGTCATTCTTTCCGGCACAAAGGTGCGCTCCATGCTCGTCCAGGGCATCGCGCCCCCGCCTGAATTCAGCCGTCCGGAAGTGGTGGCCGTCCTGATGGAGTTTTATGAAAAATTTGCGGCGCAAGTATGATTCAAGAACGCCATTCACTGACTGAGGTGCTGCAAGGTGACGTACAACGAGATTGCTTCAAATCTCGCGGCTTCCAATCCCATCCACTTGATCACGCACGTGCGCGGCGACGCCGATTCCGCGTCCGTATTCGCGCTGGCGCTGGCGCTGCGGCAAATCGGCAAAACCGTCAGCGTTGCGCACGATTTGCCGGAGCATCTGCGCTGGCTTCTGCCCGCCGCGCAGATCCCGGAGCACCCCTTCGCAAACGCTCTGCTGGTGGCGCTTGACACCGGCAATGTCGGTCGCCTCGCACTCGATCGCGACACCCGTAAGCGGATCGCTGGCCTGATCGCAAAATACGGCAACGAGACGGCGACACCGCCTGAACTGTTACGCGACCTGTGCGCCATTGACATTGTGATCGATCATCATGAGTCCAACCTGGGCTACGGAACTCTGAACCTGATCGACGCGCAGGCAAGTTCCACGGCGGAGATGCTGACGCTTCTGCTGCAGGAACTGGAACGCATCACCGCCACCCCGCTTTTCACTGCAGAAATATGCCAATATCTGTACACTGGCATCGTCTCGGACACTCAATGGTTTAAGCGGGATACGGCAACACGCACGTATACGACCGCGGCTTTTCTGGAAGCCAAGGCGCAGATTGACAAAATCGCGATTGCAGAGCGTTTGGACACCCGTTCGTTCGGGTATTTCAGACTCGGTGAAACACTCAGAAGAAACGCGCGCAGCGATGGCGGTCTGATGGCGTCCTATTTGGATCTGGCGGCGATGCGGGAGGCCGGAATCCCTCCCGATGAGGCCGCGCAGATGACGGAGGAACTGGAACGGCTCCCCGGCCGGCTCTTCGTGCTCTTCGTGCAGCAGAGTCCGACTGAAATTCGCGTGCGCCTGCGCGGGCGTGGAGTTCCCGTGCTGGAACTGGCGCGCCGATTCGGGGGCGGCGGGCACGAATTTCGAGCTGGCGCGGTGATCGCAACAGAAGCGGACATGGACGCATTGCTCGCGGCGGCCAGAAACCTGCTTGATGCAGCATCCGCCTGACGACGGTCGGCGTGTGGGGACAGCGGTAGCCATGCACACCACGGAACACGCGTTTGCCAACGTGCACTCGGAGACGACCCATGGTCCAATCTTTTGTGGGAGGAGAATCATGTTACCCAACTTTCTTATCGTAGGCGCCGCCAAATCGGGCACCAGTTCCATCGATCGCTATCTTGCCCAGCATCCGGAAGTCTACTTGCCTGTCAAGAAGGAGGCGCATTACTTCGCGATGCCAAGCTTTCCGGCCAGATTCAACGGGCGGGGAGACGAGGGCATGAACACCGAGACGATCGGCTCAAGAGAACGCTATGAAAGCCTGTTTGACGCTGTGGGCAATGAAATCGCAATCGGCGAATCGTCCGCGTTCTATCTCTATTATCCCGGCACAGCGGAACGCATCCACAGCGAGAATCCGGACATGAAGATCGTCATCGTTTTGCGAAACCCTGTGGACCGGGCCTTTTCCGCCTACATGCACCTGCTGCGCGATGAGCGGGAAACGTTGTCTTTCGAGGATGGCTTGCGGGAAGAGGCCAACCGCAAGCGGTTGGATTATGAGCCGCTGTGGCTGTACCGGGAACTGGGCCTGTACACAGAACAGGTGCGCCGCTATCTGGACGTATTTGGACGGGAGCAGGTGAAGGTCATCCTCTATGATGATTTCAGCCGCGACAACGCAGCCGTCATGTCCGAACTGTTTGCATTTCTCGGCGTCAACCCGCGTTTTGCCATTGACAGTTCCATTCGCTACAACGAATCGGGAATGCCAAAATCCAGGGCATTGTTCAACTTCGTCACGAAACCCAATGCGCTCAAGGAAATGGTCAAGCCGTTTGTGCCGGCGGACCTTCGGGAGCGGCTGGGCAACCGCGCGAAATCCATGCTCCTCGAAAAGACGCAGATGCATCCCGCAACCCGCGCCTCCCTTCAGGAGTTTTTCGCCGCCGACATCTCACAACTGCAGAGTCTGCTGAACCGCGATCTGTCCGCCTGGCTGCGCTGAATTGCGTATTCCGGCCATTTCCGCCGCCCCAATGTCGGCAATTCGGCCGCTGAATGAAGGTACGGGCGCTTGGGCGGACGTTTGGCTGCGCAACCTCCTCCCGGATTTGCGTTGCATCCGAACTGTGGATTTTGATATCGCGCGGGCGGAATCGCAGGCAAAGTTATTGAAGATGTCGTACAATAGTGATAACCATGATGAGTATGTGTGTGGGGGGTTGATCATGAACACGAAAGCACGGAGACGGCGGAAGAAGATGATGCGGGAAGGCAGGCCCGACCCGACGCTGTTGCGAAACGAATGGAATCGCAAGCCGCAAACACAGGTGGTTCCGAACCGCAAGGCAGAGCAGCGCCGATCCTGTTGCCGCAATCGAGGCGAGGACGGCGCTGTTTCTTTTGCCGCGTGAAACGCAGTCCCCTCCATGCGCACTTATCTCCGAAACCTGTGAAAAAGTCCGGAGCAGAATGAAAACTGGGCACACATGGCGTTTGAGGCATCAGTCAAAGTCAGGAGTTCACCCCCAGCAGATCGCGCAGAGCGGCGTCGATTTCCTCCGCATAGAACGCATACCCCTGTTCTACAGCCTTTTGCGGCAAAACCCGTTGTCCTTCGAGCATCAGGCTCGCCATCTCCCCAAAAACCAAACGCAGGGCGATCGCCGGCACAGTCAGCCAGTGCGGTCTGCCTGTCACGCGGGCCATCGCCCGCCCAAGCGCGCGCATCGTCACAGGCTGCGGTGCAGTGACATTGAGCGGCCCTTCGATCCCTTTTTCGTCAATACTCCACAACACCATGCGCACGACATCCCGCATGTGCACCCAGGACACCCACTGCTCCCCTGAGCCCACGGTGCCTCCGATCCCAAGTCGGTAAGGCAGCGCCAGTTTGCCGAGCGCCCCTCCTCCCCTTCCCAGAATCACGCCAAAGCGCGCCAGGACCACGCGCACGCCGAGTTCCTCCGCGCGGATCGCCTCTGTTTCCCAGCGCCTCACGACGTCTGCCAGGAAATCCGAATCGCCGCCCGGATCGTTTTCCGTCCACACCCTTGTCGCGTCCGTTCCGTAAAACCCGATCGCAGAAGCATTCACAAGGACACCCGGAGCCTGCCGCCAGCCACTCATCGAAGCGACCAGTTCGCGCGTCGTCTCCACGCGGCTGGACAAGATTGCGCGTTTTCGCTCCTCCGTCCATCTTCCGGACTGCAAATTTTCACCGGCCAAATTGACCAGCGCGTCCGGGCAATCGCCCAACGTCCGCTCGATGTCTGCCGCCGCCTGGAGCGGCAAGACGGTCACGCCCATCGGCGCAGTCTTCTCTGCCGTCACGGGGTCTCGCGAGGCGACCACCGTTCGCCACCCTTCCCGAACGCATTCCGCTGCGAGTTCTCTTCCCACGAAACCGCTGCCGCCAACGATCAGGATCGTCCGCATTCGGTCAGCCTCCCGTCCCCTGCTGCTCTGATCCTTTGCGCGAAGATATCAGATGGGCCCGACGCAGCCGTCCAGTCTCAGTCTCCAAACGCCGACTTCAGCGCGTCCACCACCGTCCCCACAGGGACAATCCGCAACTCATCCAGCAAGAGGTTCGGCAAACGCCGCTCCGTCGCGCGACCGTCCGGAAATACGAGCTTGAAGAAAGTTCTCGCGACTCTCTCCGCCGCCGTCTGATCCCGCTGCGCTATCTCCGGTTGATACGGGTGCGTTCCAGCACATCCCGCCACCTCCAGATTTCCAAGAAAGACGGGCGACGCGGGCCCATCATCCCAGTCCGACCTCGCCGCCTCATCGCAAAAGAGCGTGACGCGCCCCCAAAGCCCCCCTTGGAGCAAATCCGGAAACCTCACGAGCAATTCGGGATCGATTTGGGTCGATTCTACTTGTTACTCGCTGGCCTATGCGGCAGCAGCTTCTCAATCCAGCCCCCTGGGGAACCCGCTCTCGAACCATCCTGAGCGGGCGGACTTCAACCCCCTCGTCCAGGTTCGTGCAGGAACCCGGCGTTCCACCGTCAGAGCCCCGGAATTCCTCGCTCCGGCAGAGGCGGCACAGGCAATTTCCCGTAAACAACATGCCAATAACTCCAGGAACGAGGGTCGAAGACGCCTGACGGCGCGTTCTCCAAGGCATCCACGAACTCCTGGTCTGTGTAATGGCGCTTCACCGTCAGGATGTCCTCAATGGTACCGTAAGTCATGACATGGCCGAGAAAGAAGATGCTGTCGGCAAGGACCTCGGCCGGAGCCTTAAACCAACATACCCTCGACGCAACGCCCATCAGGTCTTGGTCCATCATGATCTTAGCCGTTCCGGATCCAATTCACGAAGCGGCCGAAACTTGGGGATGCGAGTAATGTCTGCCGCTGCAGCCGTACGCAACCGCACTTGCGCGTCAGGAGCAAGCCGCTTCACATCGCCGTCCTCAAAATAGGTCAAAGCTTTGAGGCTCAACAAGGGATTGAATTGCGGACCGTAAACAGCCACTGCAGCTCCCAAAGCTTCCGTCAGATTCATCCCCGTCTGAAGCAACGCATCGATGTCTTGATAATCCTTTGCGCTGGCACGATCCAAAATGACCTTGACCTTGGTGGCCGCCAAGTCCAGAAGTGAGGCAATCTTGATCCCGTTCTCCGCGACGTCGGGATCCTCTACCCGATTTAAGCTCAGACCCCCAAAGAAAGACACCTGTACAGGACCGCCTCTATCCACCAGGCAGGTCAGAGTGTTTTCGGAAGATCGCTGCACCGTCGCCCCATCGAGATAGGGAATCTCGGAAAGCAGAGACGACGATACAAAGGGAGCAGTGGCAAAGAAATCGAAGTCTACGGACTGTCGATGTCCAAGACGCAGGGCCAGCGCCGTTCCGCCGTACATCACGAATCCAAATCGCTTCGGCGTTTGCCCCAGCTCTCCCCAAAGCTGTCGTTGCGGTCTTGGGAGGATATCAACACGCGAAATGAGTTTGGGCATTGCAACCTCCCAAAATATCTGCGCCTTATCGTTCTATGAAGACTTCGCCCATTAACGTCCGAGCGTGGTGTTGAGCCGTTCCGGATCCTGTATCCCGAGTATATCACAAGCAGGGTGTAGCCGCCGTCCCGCATAATTTTGAAAGCCATTTCGCTTACGAATTATTGCGGCGCATTGCTCTCGGAAACTTGCGGCAAGGGAATGGTCCGGAATCGCAAGTTCATGTGCTTTGGTCATCTGCCCTGTTGGTGCAAGAGCCAATCACCAAACATGGGCTCGACAAGATGATACTCGCCGCGCCCCTCTCCTTTGACGATGATCGAAAGCCTTATCAGGTTCTGGATGGCCTTCGTCACAACTGATCCGGAGATCGGCAGGGAATACGGCGCCGCTCCCTCTACCAATGCGGCAAATACGGTATCTGCATGTCGAAATCGATGCAGTTCCTGCCACTGAACATCGTAGATGGATTGCAGATGCCTCATGGCCTGCTCATACGCATAATCCACCACATCGGCCGTAATGGTGGTCAAGTGATGCAGGTTCGCATGCAAATGCGCGTTGTATGCGACGGCCATCAGACAATACGGGTGACCCCCCGTGCGGTCCATCATGAGCCGAAAGGCGGGATCTGTGAAGTGCATCCGGAAATCCACAAACCGTTTTGACAAATAGTCGTGCCAAGCCTCTGCCGGAATCGACGGTAATTCCATCATGGTGGCAAACCGATAAAACGCCTGCCCCCGATCCGCAAAGATGGTTTGCATCAGCGTGGTCTGGCTGCCCAAAAACAGATACACCGTATGTGTTTGCCGCTGCAAGAGCGCCCGCAACCGCTGCAGGAGCGCCTGTCCGCCAAGGCGTTCCATCTCCTGAAACTCGTCCAACAGAATGACCATCCGGCGATTGTCACGTTGCGCTAAATTTTCCGCCAAGGAAATGGCCATCTCAAGTTGCTCTAACAGGTCTGTCTCTTCGCGTCCCAAAGATAAACCTAATTCTAAATCATGGATTTTTGCACGGACCTCCGCTTGACCGATCAGGGTTCGCAATCCACGCATCGCCCGAATCGCCTGCCCCAGTACACCGGTGCGGTTTTCCAACACAGATTTCATCAGCTTTGCAGCAAACTCATCGATGCCGGTCACATAAAAGAGATCGACGTTGGCCGTGTATGCCCCTGTGTCGCGCATTCGCCGCAGTACTTCATGAGCGACACTGGATTTCCCGATTCGCCTGGGACCTGGCAGCATGAGACTGTGGCCATCCGAAAGGCGCTGCTGCATTTCTGCCAGAAATTCTCGACGATCCACGATATCACCCGATGTCACTGGCCGACCAAACGGAAAGATCGATTCTACGCTCATTGATTTCCCTCCACAGGTGCTATCAACGACATTATCCATGTCTATTATATACCCAATCGAGAGCAATTTTAGCCACCAGTAATAACGATCCCAAAAAACAATTCGCCGCAGGAATTCCTGAAACACCACTGGATCGTCGCAATGGATCAAACGCTTTATTGGACATAATGAATAGTGAAATATCCGAAGTCGGTCGAAAAGAATGGCGCGCTTCTGTAGGTTGAGCACCGACTTTGGATATTTTGCTTGGACTGAACCGCGGTCGTCAGCGACTATGGGAAGTCAATTTTGGCCACCCCTCGCCAAGGGTCGTTTTATGAGGGCTCGCATGGGGGGAATCTGGGATGGTGTGGCCTCAGATCTCGCTTGTACCCCGTCATGCGCATAGATTCCCCCTCCCCACTCCACGGGCCGCTTCGCCAATGCTATGCACTTTTGAAGACAGGAGCCGCCCGCATCAGATGGCCGATCTTGCAACTGGGACATACCGTGAAATCCTTGCCCATTAACTGGAGAAACAGTTCAACCGCAGACAGTTTGGGAACCGGGTGAACCTTAGTCTTCGTTAGTTTTCGGCAAAGAGACAACTTCGTCCTTCGGCTCCGGGGACTGAGTATCCCGTAGTGGCGGATTCTCGTGAATCCCTTGGGCAGCACATGCGTTAAGAACCTACGAATGAACTCGTTGGCCGTCAGAGTCATCTCTTTTTGCCGATTTCCACCCCGGTAGTCCCGCCACCGGAAGGTGACCAACTCGTCTTGGACACGAAGAATCCGCTGATTGGAAATCGCCACCCGATGCGTGTAGCGTCCGAGATACTCCACCACATGAGCCGGCGTTTTAAACGGCGGCTTGCAATAGACCACCCATTCTTTCCGGTAGAGGGAGGACATCCATTCCCGAAAGCGGGCCTCGTTCCGCAGGGGCTCCAGTGAACCATGGAACTCAAGCGTTGCCTGTTTGAGATAGAACAGGAACTTGCCCCGGAATTTACGCGAGAGCACCTTGACGGGGAGAAAGAACTTCTTGCGGGAGTTCACCCATCGTCCATCGGGAGTCAACCCACCGCCTGGGACAATGCAATGCAGGTGCGGGTGGAGCATGAGGTTCTGTCCCCACGTATGCAGGACGGCGGTAAAGCCGATCTGCGCCCCCAAATAGGTGTGGTCCGCCGCCAACTCCGTTAAGGTTTCTGAGGCGGCCTTGAACAAGATGTTGTATACCACCTCTGGATTCTGGTAGGCGACGGGATTCAGTTCCTCCGGCAGGGTGAACACAACATGAAAGTACCCGACCTCCAGCAAGTTCGCCTTCTGGGCTTGGATCCAGCGTTCCTTGGTCAGGGTTTGGCACTTCGGACAGTGGCGGTTGCGGCAGGAATTGTAGGAGATATGCGTGAACCCGCAATGGTCACACTCATCCACATGTCCCCCTAAGGCGGCGGTGCGGCAGTTCTGGATGGCCCGGACCACTTTCCCCTGTTCAAGGGAGAGCGGGTGCCTCTGTGCGTAGGCGTCGGCGTACTGGGCGAAGATGTCTTGGAGTTCAGGCATCGGCGCTGGTTCTTCCTTCATCCTTGAACGGCCCACGATCGAGCGGACTAAGTATCCCAGAGGCGACATTCGCCAAGTGCAAATACACTGTCGTGGAGCGGATGCTGGCATGTCCGAGCAGTTCTTTGATTTGCAGCAGGGACACTCCATCCTCCAACAAATGGGTCGCAAACGAATGGCGCAAAGAGTGGATGGAAACCTCTTTGGAGATTTGCGCTCGCTTCAGCGCATCGCAAAAGGCACGGGATATGGCCGCTGAGGTGATGTGAGTCGGCGAATACGTGCCCAGGAACAGCCAGCTTTCCGGATGGGCCGGACGATACGCTTTCCAGTACTCCCGCAAAAGTTGCACAGCGGTGTGGGAAAGCACGGTGTACCGATCCTTGGCTCCCTTGCCTCCTTGGACGAACACCCGCATGGTACGGGAGTCGATGTGCTCCGTTTTGATGGCGGCCGCTTCGCTCACCCGCAGCCCGGAACCGTAGATCAAAGCAAACAACGCCTTGTGCTTTCGGTTGTGACAATGCTCCAGAAGAGACGCGATCTCGTGGCGGTTCAACACTTGCGGGAGGGTCTTTGGCGTTTTCTGGCGTGGAATTTGCAAGGGATTGAAGGTACGATTCAAGGTGACTGCAAAAAGAAACCGGACCGCCGCGTTGTAGATGCTTGACCGTCGCTGGAGACCGCTTTTTCTCGTGGATGAGGAACAAAAGGAACCGGCGGACATCTGAGACATCCAGTTGATCTGTTGGACATCCGCAAAACTCGAGAAAGATCCGGGCCGAACGGATGTAGGCGTCGACGGTGTTCGGTGACAACCCTCGCAGTCGAAGATCCTCCGTCATCCGCTGAATCAGGTGTTGATGGGATCTCATAAGGCACTCTCCTCCTATTGTTGCATGGGGATGCACGAATAGGATAGCGAGAGTTACGAAGAGAAACCAGACAACATTGTGTCAGCTAGGGTGACGGAGGGAGGGGGTTTTCCACCGCGCTAGCGGTTTAGTCCAAGCCCCGTTTGTTCGGCAAGAACCTATGCTCTGCTCGGCATAAACTGTGAGGGATCTAACTCGTCTGACTCGATAACAATCGCAATTAATCCAGTGTCAGTTCGCGTTTCGTGCTCTTCTCCTGTTTCCCAAAAAACCGCATCCCCAGTTTCAACATGAACTCTCTTTTCAGAGTCGACTCGAACCCAGCCATGTCCATATACAACAAGCAGTATTTGTGGAGTGGCTGCCGGGTGAAAGCCAATGATTCCGTTGGTTTCAAGATACATGCAACCGATCCGTGCAGGTTTAGCAGTCATCAAAATTCGCGACATACTGAGATTTGAATCGAACTGAGTGATACTTCTCGCAGTTTCTTGACCAAACCTAAAGATCTGCACTCGGAAACCACCTCGTCCTCAATGATGTTGTCTTCAGAAAAGAACGATCGCCCGCCGCCACGAGGGAGGCAGTTAGACGCTGCTCGGTTCACGCCCCCATGGTCGCATTACACTTACCCTGGTTCGATTTCACTTTCTTGTAGAGGTTGTTCAAAAAGGGGTCTGACCTGACCCCTTTTTGAACAGGCTCTTTTAGATAGAGATTTCACCATATATCTCGTGTGCGCCTCCGATTCACCTCGAATGCGACGACAAGCAACGCCGTGCTCACGAGGACAAGTCCGCCAAAAACAAATCTGTCAATTGACATCCCTAACGCCAGCAAGTCCACACATGAGAACAACAATAACCCCGTCACTGACCACACCTTCACGATGGAACGCATCCGTTTGCTCGTTAAAATGGCCAATGACATGACCAAGGGAAAAAATGCGGCCACTTCCACTGAGAACACCTCCACATGACTCTGAACTCGCGCCCGCTTGTTTGAACAACTAAACAGAATCGCTGTGCATATCTCCCTCTAACGCTGGGTTGGTCGTCGTTCAGCACCCACATCCGGCTTTACAAGTCTTTGGGTATGGGAGAGAGTCACGTCGGTTTGTATTTCTCCATATATTGCCGCACCAACAACCACTCGGAATCCCGTCGCCGATAGACCTCCATCACCATAGCGCGCATAAATAGTTCTCCGTTCAGCGAAAAATCTATGCTGGAAGAAATCACGAACTCTGTATCGGATCGATAACCCCAGTTGTGATCCGTGTACCCCCAGTGCGGACTCTTCCCGCGGTAAAGCTCCACAGCTTGCAGGTTCCCGGCGCGATATTGTTCAGCATTGTAGGTCTCAAATTCGCCTGGGTTGCCCAGGGCAAACACAGCGAAAAAGTCATCCGCCACAAGAGCGTTATTTTCATGCACTTGCCCGTTGTTCAGCATTTCCCGCCGCTCCATGACTCGCCTGAGGGCATCTTTCTCCCGCATATTTGCGCCCCTTTCCTTTCGCAGCTTCATAGTCAGCATGGAGCGCGAATCCAAATCCAATGACATTATATCGATTGAAAGCGAAACGTTCTATAGCTTCAATCGTTTGAGATAAGCCGAGATCTTAGTGTGACATATTCCTGAGCGAGTCGTTCAAATTCACTCAAATACATCATTTTGCTCGGCTCAGTTGGGCTTCCGTCTGGCAAAGCGCATATCAATTCAAGGGCATTCCCGTCAGGATCGTCAAAATAAATTGAGCTGTTCTGTTGATGGGGCCTAACTATCGGTTCCAGCGGCTCCAATCCTCCGTGAGAACGGAGAGTGATCCCCTTTTCAGCAAGCCATAAACTGGCTTTCTTGATGTCCTCAAAATCCACTTGAAAGGCTACGTGTCGACCATGGCCAGGAAAACTGGCTGGCTCACGGTCTCTAGCGATATCTGTTTGCCACAGCCCTATCCAACTCTTATTTGGCACAATCCACAGGAAAGCGACGCCATCATATTCATAGGCCAATTCCAACCCAATATTTTCATAAAACGCAATTGATCGCTGTAAATCCCGAACTGGCAAATGAACTTCATACAAACCCTTTATCATGCGATTTCTCCTCTCGTTGCCGCGATATGCATCAATGACAGTCGGCCCCGATCCAATAGAAAGCGTCTGAACCCACCATACAGGAGGTTCATTGAGTAGGCAATACTCTAATAGTCGTAGGATCGTTCCCGGATGCCTGCGACAAAGGTGCACTGCGGGAAGCACACCTCTCATCGCCGCTTCAAACAGCGACGAGGTTTAAGATCGATTGAACCATCATCAGGGGAGCAGTGATAAAGTCCGCAAAGCAGGCGCGGTCACTCCAGAAGCGGGATCTTTCGCTACAGTGTGTCTTGGTTTGGAAATGACCGCGCCATCCAAATAAATGTGCGTCGCCTGTTCACGACCACCCGCGATCAACGATTTTCCTGCCACGGCCGTGTAGGCATTCCACACACGTCCCCCATCTGTGGTTCGCTCCCAATGTGGGCCGTATTGATCGAACCACTCAATCCAACCGTCAGAAGGTGTGACGAACTGAAGGCTGGTGTACTCTCTCCATGCAGCATGCGCCGCCACCTGTTCCCAAGTAACGCCTCCGTTCCCTGTGCGAAACAATCGACCAGACGATAGGGCATACCCCACCCGGGTGTTGACAAAATCCACTGAACCCGGCGGTGAAGTGCGCACAGGCACCCAGTTCTGTCCACCGTCTCGAGTCTCGTACAAGAATATTCCTGTGCGATTTTGCTTGGCAGTAGTGTACCGGATCACGAGGTATCCCGTCCGTCCGAACCACTGCGGCTGCGAGACCTCCGTGCTGGCACCGGCAAATCCATCAGGAAACGGAAGTATTACGTGCCTCCAATCCCTTCCACCATCGATTGTTCTGTACATCCACAGGAATCCAGAACCGCCGAAGTTTCCTCCCGAAAAATCCCTCTGTACGCCGCCCATCCAGCCGTCCTTTGCGTTCTCAAACGAAAAACCCTCTGCAAAAGGCAGCCATCCACTCCGCCCCGTATCAATCGAACTGCCGGACACTTGACGCCACGTTTGACCCCCATTTGCTGTTGTCAGCAGCGCTCCATACAAGGTGCCATTGCCGCCAGTGGACACCTCTATGAAACCGCGCCGCCTGTTCACGAACTGCACGTATAAATTGCCGTTTGGATAGGCGGTTGCGAGCGGCTTTGACACCACCCACTTTCGTCCTCCGTCGGTCGTGACGTATGCAACGATGCCGGATGATCCGTTTACGGCGATCACTGCCGACTGTGTCCCCGCGAAACCGGCAGATAAAGCCCTTTGCCCGCTGACCATGTGACTTGGGGTCGCGTTCTGCCAGATCAAGCCCCCATCTGCCGTGCTTAACACCATGTTCTCGTAGCCAGCAGACACAGATAGGTGGCCCATGGCCCAGCCGTTTCTGGCCGTGGTCATGCTCATGGTTTCGATTTCCAGGTGTTTGTCCGCACCCGCAATATGTTTTAATTGCTCATGGTAACCCATGGTTGCTGCCATTGTTGGTTGAGTTGAAATCACTTGTGCCAACATCAATCCCGTCAACGCTAATCCATATAAATCCATCTTATTGATTTCCATTGTTTTGCACCATCCTCTGCGTCTTGCAGATGAATAGACGCAATAGGTTCCCCGAAGGGTCTGACCTAAGCAGTGTTCGCGCTCCAAGGTTGCTTGAGCAATCTTGTGGGAGGGCGCAGTGTTCCCGCTGTCTGCCGCTGTCTGCTGCTGTCTGCCGCTGTCTGCCGCTGTCTGCCGCTGTCTGCCGCTGTCTGCCGCTGTCACATGTTGGCACATGTTGGCGCACGTTGGCGCACGTTGGCGTTGGCGAGAGTCACTGAACTCTCGTGAGACCATCGACAATTTCCAGAGCCACTTTGCTGTTAGCGGCGCCCAGGCCACTCACAGTGATCGTAAATGTTGCCCCGTAGGAAGCAAATGCGATGGTTGCGCTGTTGGCTGTGCGGCTGAGTGCGCCCGGACCAAACTTCGTGTGGACCGTCAAACCACGCCTCGGCATGTGCGATCCGTCGGAACCCGCGAGCGAGAAGGCGGCTGAACTGCCTTTCTGATGCGCCGTCAACAGATAGCGGTTTGAGACGCTGTCCCCCTGGAAATCCCCTGGCCAGAATGACGCGAACGGCTTGGGCAACACTGCGGGCATTAGCACCACGGAACGACCGTTGCCGTAGACCGTATGGAGACCTGTGCGCATCCCTTCGACGACGTATGACATGCCTCCAGTGCTGGAGGCAATCTGAGACGCGGGCAGCGCAGGCAGATAGGGTGTTTTCGGCGAAGGTGAAAGGGCGGGCACAGATTCGACCGGCATGCTGTGAACCAGATGGTTGATCTGATATCGATATCCCCAAGCCTCCCCCCGTCGCAATGTCATCTGGGGTGTCCATCCCAGGATGGGCTGCATCGTCAAACTGTCATGGCCAAATGTGATTCGCAGGCGACTGGGCATTTTCACAATGACCAGACTGCGGGCGATTTCTACGGCGGTCCTGTCATTGAAATGGGGCCAGTGCAACATGACCAGGTATCCGTGATCTTCGAAGCTGACGGTGGTCCAATTTCCCATGGTGCCGTAAGACACGGACCAGCTCACGCGGGCGGTGATCCCATGGTCAATGGATACGGGCAGTCCGTACAAAAGAACTGGTTTTGCCAGCCTGATGACGGTGACGCCAAAAGGAGGGGTCATCCGGCCGTCAGTCGACTGCGTATACGGTGAGGACAGGGTCAAGGGAACGGTCGTATGCGCAGGAGGCGTCAGGGTTTTGCCGGCGGGCGTTACACCCAAAAGCGGTGCGGCGCCCTCTTCGCGGACATTGCCGACGCCAATGGAGTAGCCGACGCCGGAAATGCCGGCCGCGAGCCAGCGCGTCGGCGGGGTGATGCTGATCGGCGGCATGCCGTTGTACAAGGCTGGATTGAACGTATAGCTGTATGGGCCTTCATAGGGGAGCCACGCAGGCAAAATAACCGGAAGACCCTGGCGTTCCAACGTCGGAATCGCCCACCAGAAGTCTGGATTGGGCACCCCGAAAGGCAGTCCCAGCGTCGTCGCTTTCGCATGCAACCGGCCACTCTGGCGCGCATGCGCCGCAGGGGAAGCGGATGTCTTCCACGCGCCAGCGCTATGGAAAAGAAATCCTCCGAAGACGGCGCACAATGTGACATAGAGCAGTGATCGCAGGCTGGTAACCTTCATGATGGCCGTCACGTCCCTCCCACATTTTCAATATAGACGATGAAAACGGCGCACTGGTTACACAAATGCGCCGAACAGTTTTCCGCCGATACGCCGCCGTTCCCTTGTTGATCGTAATATGCCGCGCCGCACAACAGTGTGGGATCAACTCCCGCGTCCGGTGTGCGACTTCTCCCGTCACACGCGATGTGGGCTACTAACTGATATCGTAGTCTACAAAATATCACCGTATTCATTCAACAGCTTGCTGACACGCTTAAGGGAAAGTTTCTTCTATGCCTTTCGCACAATTAAATCTGCTATCTCTGATAAACCCTCGCTGGACAGGAATGGAACCTGTGCATATATCAAACTAGACTCGCCCTGAAGCCTTGCTACCAAATGGCCTTTTCCCAAGAGACGTTCCGCCCCTTTCTCACCTAATGAGATTTCGGAAGTACCAACACTTTCTACTCTCAGAATTAATCGATTCCCAAGGTTGTCGCGCAACTGGACAGGCAGAACATTGGCATCCGGGCGTTGGGCAGCAAAAATGAGATGTATTCCTGCAGCACGTGCTTTTACTCCTAACCGTTGAACTGAGGCAGATACAGATTGCTTGTAGGTGTCAACCAACATCCATTCTGCGAACTCATCGTGAATAAGGAACAAGAGCAGTAATTTTTCTTTATCCTGCATCTTTGCATTATAATCGCGTAAGTTACTCACTTTCTGACTCCTAAACTCAAGGTATCTTCGGTCCATCTCTTGAACGAGATATTCTAGTGTCTCGATGGCCTTATCTTGTTCGATAATAATCCCCTCAGATAAGTGAGGCAGTTCTTCAAGATGCTGATAATCAACACCAAACTTCGGGTCAATTAAATAAATCTTGGCTAATTCTTTGCTATTTGTCGCACATATATCTAGAATCAAATTCTGAAGAAGCACGGACTTCCCACTGCCTGTCGCCCCTGCGATCAACGTATGTGGTGCATGCTGCTCTAGTCCTGAAAAAGGCCCACCAAGATTCAAATACAAAATTTCACCGTCAATTTCCTTTATGCCGACAATGAAACTCATGTTCATACCCTTGCTGTCTTCAAGAAGTTTACGACGTCTCCAAACCTCAGGCAGTGTGATTGTTTCACGCTTGGGTCTAGCAATAGATACAACAATTTCCCCCGGGTGAGCCATTATGTTAATGATATTAATCGCATGAGTAGTGAGTAACTGAGAACGCTTCTTTTCTATATCGTCAATTTTAAGCTGGTCCGAACCTTTGAGTCGCACAATGACAGCGTTGGGAGTTAGTCTCTTGTCCAAAACCTTGGCCTGCAGACTGTAACTTATCAGTGCAGTTCTCAAGGTGTTTACAACCTCAGTCGCCCAAGTCTCGGCTTCGGCATTTGACTCATGTGAATCCTGATTGTCTGCAATCCATTCAATCAATTGTTCGTTTATCGAGCCAGCCTCGACATTAGAAGTATCATCTTCGGGAGCCTGTTCTTCAAAGTGTGTGCCTGAGTTGCTGCCAACTCCATTGGTCAAACCGAGAGAATTGCTTTCCGCATGACCTACATTGGTTGTGTCAGCTAACTCTCCACTCAATTGTATTGGTAATTCTGACTTGTCTCCGAGCAAATTAACACGTGACGCGGGAAGTTGCATATTAACCTTTAACCAAGGCTTGTCATCTCCGATTTTTTCACGAACTGGAAGCACAGTCTGCCCCTTAACGTAGGCAAGAACAAGTTCCCTCACTTTATCCCGTGAGTATACTTCCTGAAAACATCCCTCGACATTGCTGAGTTGGTATCGCTCGCTGTCCACGTGACCGTCCGGCGAAGAAACAAAGATGTGCGAGTATCCTTTCAGCACAATTGGTATAGTTCCATTCCGTATCCCTTCGCGCCATGTCTCGATGGTCAATGTTGAATCAGCCGGGATCTCCGTACTATCATTAACAAGATCACTGAGGCGCGACAGCCACAGATCACGGTCAAGCCTCCCAGGGGATCCAAAAATGGCGTTGTACATCCGGGATACTGTATCCCTCAACTGTTTCTGAGAATTTCGCTTGGCTTCTGCCGCTCCCTTAGCATCAACGTACTTAGCCTCAGAGATGATCACGGTGAGACAGGGTTTACCCTCTTTAATGTATGGAGACAACGCCAAAATGTCGGCAATTTGCTCTTCTTTCTGTCCCAACCACGAAGCGTAATCGTCCAAAAAAAACCAACTTATTGGACTTCGTTCGACAATGTCACTAGTGATCAAAGTCTTGCTGAGTACAACCCCAAGCAATTCACTGGCAAAAACACCTCTCTTGGCAGCACGTAAAACTATGTCTCCAGAAACACTGTTGGCATCATCAATAAAATCGCTTGTGAGCTGATTTAAGTCTTCATCGGTAAGCGCAAGATTGAGTGCAGCTAACCTGCGTTTCACTAGTACTTTAAGCATGTTTAATTGAGACTTGGAAGATACAACCATACTGGGGCCTTGAGTACGACTATGTTGATACTTGATAACTTGAACCCCTTGGTTCTTTAACAGTCGAGGTTCAAGGAGTGAGTCAGAATTTATAACCCACTCGCCAAGAGTATGTGCTTCTTCAAACAGTCCCTTCGTTTTCTCATTTTGAAAAGAAATCTGTCTTGCAGGTAATAAGAAAACATCTTCCCTTGACTCTTCCCCCACTAAAATTGCATGCACAGTCCTCAGATAGGACCAACCACTAGAAGATTGGCTTGGCGACACGAGAAAGGCGGTAGATTTCAATTCATCTTTGGCCGCAGACTTTCGCTTTCCCCAACGTGGTGGAACATGCTCCAACAAACGTGGGATCACGGTTGGCTGAACCTCAACCCAAACCAATTTCGATTCTCTGGATATTACGTCCTGAAGGAACACAATGTCGACCGGTTTACCATCTGCATTACTTGAAATAGGGGCAGCATCCGCCATGACCCCGATCCGTAAACGAGCCATAAAATCCTTGGAGATTTCACTGGCAACCATCAGGTCGGGGTCTTGGTCTGCACTTTCAATCATTTTCATGTACAAGTCACTCAATTTATTGAGGTCTCGGTGCCTCAAAATGACCTGACATCGAACCTCTTCCTCGTGGTCATTGAGTGCTGAAATACCATTGACAATAGATTGAGGTAAACGGGTGGAGTCGCAGTTAAACAGTGCGATACTCAAGTTCGCCTTCTCATGAGGTTGCAAGTCGATGTACTTATTGACCACCGTCAGTACTTTTTCGGTCGCCTCACGAGGATCTTCGTTTGTCTCATTATCGTCAAATTCCCGTACTGGAGACTCCATGAGGCTGTAGTCATTTACCGTATCAGACAAAGCAACTATATATGCCTGATCCCCTTGAAAGCCGACCGTGACCTCCGGGTAGTAAGGCTGGGAGAGTTCCAAACAAAGATCACTAAAAAATAACTGTGGATCTCCGAAATCCACATCGTCTGACTTCAGAACATAGTTGATCAATGCAACAACCTGTCTTATTTTAACAGCCCTTTCAGCCATGCGAAGCGGGTGCCAAGGCGCGATGATTGAAGCAGGGTTGTTACCTTCTATTTGGATGTTGCCTAATTGAATAACAGGATGCCACAGATGAATTCTATTGGTGTCTCTTAATGCACTCGTTCGAAGTTCGTCAAGCAAGGCCTCGTAAGCATCGACTTGGGTTATGAGTAATTCAGATGATATCCCCTCATCCTTCCAAGAAGAGATAGCCTTAGAATACAGCTCAGCAAACGTCTTCCACCTAGTTTGAAGAGACACGTATTGCTGCTGTGACAAACGCGCGTGGTCGAGTCCATTTTTTACTTCTTTCAAAAAGATCTTGTTCAAATCAATTGACCGCTTGTAAGTGGAGACTAATGAACCACGATCCTGCCCATAAACAGCCCGCAAGGTAGTGATGTCGTTAAGGGATATATTTTGCAACTTGCCCTTCTTACTAATTGGATTTATGCCAACCGAAGAATACGAAAATGGGTGACTAGCAAGCCTCTCTAAGTCATCAAAGAGTTCCAGGCCGATTACAGCAACCCGATAGTTCCAGTCTAAGCTTACAATGTTCTTGTGATGGTTACCTTGAAGATCCGTATACACAAGTTCCACATGAAATGCAATTTTTGTGGAAGTTTTGCTTGACGAAGTGTTCTTTTTGTAGTCGTTTCGGTTCCTTCTTTGTACAATTAATTCATCATACTTAAATAACCAGTTGGTATCCCATACGACATGGTTGCTGGTTAGTTTTTCAATTCCACGATATGCAGTACAAAAATACAAGCCAACATCTTCGTTGATGTCGAGCCACTGTTTTTGACCTTTTCCCTTGCTGGTCTTAATTCTGAGTTCCTTAAGTCCTGTTGTGTAGTCACATTGCGCAAATAGTCTTTGCACGGCTGTGACTAGACCGACCAAAAAATCTGTACACTCTATGGGCTTCCCATAAACGAATTTCTCCCAGAGTGATTTCAGCGCACGATCCATTTCAAGTTCATGTCTGTGATCTTCATAAAAGTCCTTATCTTCATCACGTGAGCCTTTACGTTTACGAAGAGCCTCAAGATATTGCAAGTCATCTTGGGACAGTGAATCCGGGAATTCATCAGCATAAAACTGAATCGTTCTGGACGACAAGTCAAGTTTCACGACTCGCAGGCCCGAAAAAATGAGACCAATGTTATCACTTTCCCATTCCAACTCTGCCAAACGATCTGTCGCCGATGACCACGTTTCCTTACACTGAATGAACTCTTCAATAAACTCATGGTAATCTGCTGATATTTGGTCTTTTACATTTTGATAGGGTTCCCAAATATCTTCATTGTTGATTATTTGACGATTAGGGTTTTGTTTAGAAAGATAACATCCTCGTTTGCTGTAGGCATTAGCGAACATTTGGCGCCACTTTGAAACGTACCCTAGAGACTTCTCAGAAATAGATTCAAAAAACGTAGAGTCACGAGGGATACGTAATGCTGGAAGCGCCCAGCCTAAAGCCCGCACCACCGGGATCCCCTCTAAAGCAATAATGTCGTGCACCTTAACCACATATGCACTAAATTGTTCAAGACTGCAATCATTGGCCTCTCTAAGCCCACTCAAGGCTTTTTCCCAGTATTTTTTTTGATCTTCAGTTAGCGGTAAGTCTTTAGCCGCCACGCTTACCCAAAGATCAGGCGTGCCTTTTAAATCGCTTGCACTAATTGCAGTGATATCTCGAAGCGACTGCCCTTGATCATCACTTGTATTGGCTAATAATATTGCGTCCTTATCACAAGGGGCATTACGCCAATAAGTAGTTCTCTCATCCGTAAGTACTTCACTTGGTAACTCGAAACCGCCCACTAACTTTCGGGGGACCTTTAAATCAATCATTGAATTCAGGAATGGATCTTCCAAAAGTGTATTGCAGATGCATGCGACCTGTTCGCCCGTCAGTCGATCTAAGAGATATCTAGATACCCCGTCATTCTGATCCGCGTTGTCTCGTAGAAGTGAGCGGCGTAAAAATTCAGTTGCAACCCGTCCAATTAGGTCAACATGGCTCATTTATTAGTCCCCCGAATAGCAAAAGGATTTTCGACGTATGCGCAGGCATCCGACAATCTCTTCAACAGTCCCATACTCGACAACCGTTGCTCGAGGCGTTTGGAATTCTCTTCAAAATCAGCTTGGTCAGCGCGGCCATTCTCAATGTACTTACCTGCCTGACGGTGGCCAATAATGAATCCATACTTTAGGTAAATTGCTTCTAAGAACTCTTTGAATTCCATCCTCTCCTGTACTACCACCAGAACAAGGGTCTTTAAGAGTGAATCATGGGGGGCATATCGCACCCGGCGGCTGCCACGTCTCGAAGACAGGCCTATCTCTCTTCCCCAAACCCCATGGAACTTGCTCACATGTTGCTGATGTCGCCTTTCGACGGCTTCAGCAAATGTATCGAACATTTCTTCCGGAGAATGAAAGTGATCAAGGGAGTGGTCTTTACTATCTTTTGGCCACGCAAAGGTTTCTTTCATTAGGGCTCTAATGTCAGTTATATCGTTATCCTCAACTGCAATAGTCCATTGCTCGGTTTCTTTAATACTGTTTATGTAAGCCTCAACTGCTCTACGGGAGAGGATGTTGTTCTCAGCGAAAGACTCTGAGGCCAAATCCCTTATCACGGTTTTCCGAGGTGCGACAATTTCTAGTACAAATGAAGGTTGTTCATCAAACCCAATCAATTCAAGAGCCTGCCGTAGACTGTATATGATCATATGCAGCCCAGTGAGATCAACTAAGTACGGGACGTAATCATACGCCGAAAGGTTGCATCTAAAAAGGCATAACCAGTCCTCTGCAAGATTTCGGTACTCCTCAAGAACAGCATAGGGTAAGTAAGTATTAGTTCGAGTTCCTTGATACTCTTGCGTTGAAACTGGCGGCTGTAAAACAGCAACCAAGCGATTAAGTTTATGTTCAGAGTTTAGAATCTTTGAGGACACTTGGTCTAAAATCTCCGGTCCTCGACCGCTCCGACAAAGCATTAAGTACAGTAACTCTCCCGCGCGAGCAAAAAAACGTCTGTCTGATGAAACGTTGTCTTCCTTCACGTCTAAATCCTCGTACAAACAATCCGGTCCGTATGGGAAAATGAATTGGGAACTCCAACGTTTATTGTTTTCTCCTTCAATAGTCGAAGAACGTACGAACTCAACAACCTCAACAAACTTGTCAAAATCAAGAAAACGATTACGTAGATAGGTCAAATCCGGGTTAGCTATCCCACCCATAACACCTATCATTGACCCAATCCATGTACCCCATTGCGAATCGTTGTCGTTCGGATGCTGTTTAACAATTAACGACATCTGCGGGCTATTGAAGAGTATATGTCTGAGATAAAGTCTAGATTTCGGCGAATATAATAAGGAGTTACGGTTGCCCACATCTTCCGCTAGTCCACGGTTTGCCCTGATTTCAGCATCTAGTACATTTAAGAATTCCATAAAACAAAGCCAAGGAGTCTGCTCATCGTATAAGCGATGTCCCCATATCGCTTCATCAACCCACATGTCAGAATCAATTTTCTGGGGGCGAGGCAATCGTTCCGACATTATGTATTCACCTCTACAGTCTTCTTTTCAAGCATCCCATTAGTCGTCAATTTAACAATTTGAAATGCTAGACTGGTTATAGAATCTTCTTCATCACGTTCATCGATTCTTCTATTGTGTAGTTGGGTCAAAATCCGACTTTTGAACGCTAGTATGTCCTCGTAGCACTCCTTGCTAAAACTTCCAGGAAGAGCCCCATCTGCGACCCTACATAGGAATTCGTATCGGATAAGATTTAATTGAAGTTGAACCGGTGGTACATTTGGACTGCGGGAGAGATTTACCTGCAGAATCACCTTCCCCGCATTGTCACGAGTTACCAGAACACTTTCATCACGGTTTTTGGGTACTGAAATAGCCGCTTCAAAAAACTTGCTGACCTTAGATTGGGAGTTGCTTCCTGAAGTCGCCAAATACAATTCCTCTTGAGTCCTTGTTAAGAGACCCGTGAAGATTCTATTAAGGCCGCGGACTAATCTTGAGTTAATATTAGAAGAAACCTTTTGATTCGCCACAACCGCCCTATAGACATCATTGAGGAACTCTCCCGCATACTGGAACGTAGTCAACTGCCATAGCTTGAGTTCGGTCGCATCAGCTACTGGTATTTCGAAAAATAACCTCTGACGCTGCGATCTGACCTTAGACAGAAATTCTTTACCTTCGTCTTCAGTCGTCCCCTCTAAATAGGCCTTCTGTTGTGCCTGATAACTCGGGCCTGCTCCATAGTATGAATCCTCTAACACTAATTTTTTGTAAAGCGGATTCAATTCCGGATCATCAGCACCAAAGATTAAAACGTTGTCTATTCTGTTCGTTGACTCGTTACCAATCCCGAATCGACCTAACATGGAAAAAATATCGGTAGACTCTCTTCGTCTTTCCGAAAGATTTTCGCCAAAGATGTTACGGTAAATACTCCCCTCAGAAACGTTCTGTTTGTCCAGGATTTGAGGCACGTCGCTACAACTCATTATATTGTCCCGTGATGCTTCCGGGTGTCCGAGAATCATATCCGCGACGAGTAATAACAATTGCCGAATAGGTACATGAAGGCCGTTGATTTCGCACAAAGTGAGTAGGTCCAGTGCTGACGCATGAAGTTGAGAGCCCTTGACGGGCTTGGTTTGTTGGAGGGTTCCAAGAAAATTTTCTTGCAAATACCACTGGACAGGCGCAATCCCATCTGAGATGATAGCCTTGGAGATGAGA
>JAJYTO010000216.1 GCA_021793015.1 Bacillota bacterium | reverse complement strand
CAGTACATGCCAGCGATGAGCCTTTTGTGTAGACAAACGCCGTCAGTCTGCAAATTGCCGCGTCGTCGCCTTTTGTGTACAATAGATAAAGCATATCGGTCTGGTGAGGCGAGGTGAGTGACGATGCGAGAAGGGGCGGGATCAGTCGAAGCGAGCGCGCTCGCCGTCAGGCGGCCGCTGATCGAGAAAGGCGATGCGCTCGCCGTGACGCCTGCGGTCAGGTTGGATCTTGTCGGCGTTTTTGCGGGCAAACGTTACCTCATCCGCACATACGGATGTCAGATGAATGAGCATGACACCGAAGTAATGGCGGGGTTGCTGCAGGTGATGGGATACACTCCCACGGAGGATGAGACGGATGCCGACCTGATTCTGTTTAACACCTGCGCGATTCGCGAGAACGCGGAAAACAGGGTGTTTGGAGAAGTCGGCCGCGTGCGTCCGCTAAAACACCGCAATCCCGAACTGTTGATCGGACTGTGTGGTTGCATGGCTCAGGAAAAAGCGGTTCAGGCCAAAGTGGCCAAGACCTATCCCTGGATTGATCTCGTGTTTGGCACGCATAATCTCCACCGTCTTCCCGAACTGATCGACGCCGCCAGAGCGAGTCAGGATACTGTGATGGAAGTGTGGGACAAGGCGCGGTATCTGATCGACGATTTGCCAAAGGCGCGCAAAGAAGGCGTGCGCGCCTGGGTGAACATTCAGTATGGATGCAACAAATTTTGCACGTACTGCGTGGTGCCCTATACGCGCGGCCGGGAACGCAGCCGGACGCTTCCCGGCATCCTGGAGGAAGTCCGGGCGCTGGGTCAGGCGGGCTTCAAGGAAGTTACCGTGCTGGGACAGAACGTCAACGATTATGGCATCGACCTTGGCGGTCCGGACTTTGCGGACCTGTTGCGCGCCGTGGGCCGCGTGGACGGGATTGAACGGGTCCGTTTCACAACATCCAATCCATGGAACTTTACAGACCGGGTGATCGCGGCGATCGCAGAAACAGAGGCGGTGTGCGAACACATCCATTTGCCCGTTCAATCCGGCAGTGACGCGGTGCTGCGCAGAATGAACCGGGGCTATACGAGGGAGTACTATTGGCGACTCGTGCAAAAGATTCGCGCCGCGATTCCCGACGTGGCCCTGAGCACGGATATCATTGTCGGGTTTCCGACAGAGACGGAGAAAGATTTCGCGGACACGCTCGAACTGGTTCGCGATGTGCGGTATGACGCCGCCTACACGTTCATTTATTCACCCAGACAGGGAACTCCTGCGGCGCGCTTTGCGGATCCGGTCACGCCGGCAGAAAAAAAGGATCGGCTGAATCGGCTCATGGACTTGCAAAATGGCGTCTCGCGGGCCTACAATGAGCGCCTCGTCGGGCAGACAGTCGAAGTGCTGGTCGAAGGCGTCAGCAAGACCAACGAGCATGTGCTCGCTGGCCGCACCCGGACGAATAAAGTCGTGCTATTGACTGCGCCAACGACAATTGTCCACCAGACTGTGTCGGTGACCATTGATTCGGCGCAGACCTGGACTCTGCGCGGACAGGTGTCTTCCTCTCCTGTGGGGGCGTCGGCAGGGGTCACGGCGTAAAGATGGCGACCGGGAGAGCGACGTAGAGGCGCCGGCAGGCAGCGGCTGCGGCCCGGCGTGAGGCGAGGTGCGCGCATCCGGGAGCAACGGCATGGAGGAAAGGCGGCTTTCGTTTTGGCAAAGCGCACACCGATGGTGGAGCAATATTTGGCCATCAAGCAGTCGTATGAAGATGCGCTGCTTTTCTTTCGTTTGGGAGACTTCTACGAACTGTTTTTTCGCGACGCGCAGATCGCCAGTGAGCTTCTCGAACTGACCCTTACCGGACGCGGCGCGGGTGAACAACGAATGCCCATGTGCGGCGTTCCCTACCACGCGGCTGACGGTTATATCGCCAGGCTGATTGCGGCAGGCCATAAGGTGGCGGTCTGCGATCAGGTGGAAGATCCGCGGGCCGCCAAAGGACTGGTCAGGCGCGAAGTGACGCGCGTCATCACGCCGGGAACCGCGTATGACTTTGTCCGTGACGGACAGGGGCGGCCGTTGGTGGCGGCGTTTGCTCTTGTTGGGAATGAATGGGATGCTGCTGTAGCTGATGCTCTGACCGGCGATATTTGGGTGCGCGTCGAGACGTTCGATGCGTTGTGCGCATGGCTGACGCAGGCGGGCGTGGCAGAAGTCGTGGCCAGTCGGCTGGCGGACGAGCAGGTGATTGCGCACTCCAGGGAGTATGCGCTGCGCGCCAAGATCGCGTTCTCATTATTTGCCGATGATCCGGCGGCGGCTGTCCAGCATGACGGCGCCTTCGCACTGTCAGGTCAAGCGCTTGTTGTTCGTTATCTGGAATATACGGGAAAGCGTGCGCTCGGTCACTTGAAAGAGCCTGTGGCACTGCGTGAAGACGCCTATGTGACGTTGACCGCGAGCGCGCTGTCCAGTCTGGAACTGTTGCGCCCCATGACGCCGGGAAGAAAGGGCGCAACGCTCTGGGAGACGCTTGATTTCACCTGCTGCAGCCTTGGAAAACGGTCGCTGCGGACGATCATCGAGCGTCCGCTCAGGGATCTCGCCGCCATTTCGGAACGCCAGGATGCGATCGCCCATCTGTTATCCATACCGCGCGAGTCGGCGGAAATGCAGACGGAACTGAAACATGTGCACGACATGGAGCGAATCGTGTCACGGGTCTCATTTGGCTCCGTGACGCCTCGCGATCTGCTGCATCTGGCCCACTCGCTGCAGGCGGTGGGAAGAATCGGAGCCATTCTCGGCGCTTCGGCGCAGGTTGGCCGATTGCACGCTGTCATTGAGCGGCTGGGCGAGTTTCCCGATCTGGTGAGTGAGATTGTCGGCACGCTTCTGGATGATGTTGCCGCCAAGGCGCGGGAAGGGATGTTGGTGCGGCCGGGTGTGAATGAGAAGGTGGACCGTCTGCGCGACATCGTGCAAGGCGGGCGGTCGCACATCGCGACGCTGGAACAGGCTGAGCGGGCGCGCACGGGTATCAAGTCCCTGAAAATCGGCTACAATCGGGTATTTGGCTACTATATCGAAGTTTCGAACGCCAATGAGCACCTTATTCCCCCCGATTATGAGCGAAAACAGACCTTGGCAGGCGCTGAGCGCTATGTGACGTCTGAACTGCGGCAGTGGGAAGCGGAGATCGCCGATGCGGACGAGCAGCTCAAAGAGCTCGAATGGAGCATATTCTCGCAGTTGGCGCAAAAGACGGGATCATGCATCAGGGGGCTGCAGGCGTGCGCGGAAGCGGTGGGCGAGCTTGACGCGCTGCTCAGCCTGGCAGCGGCGGCCAGCCAGCACAGGTACGTGCGGCCCATTGTCGATGACTCGCAGGACATCGTGATTGTCGGTGGGCGGCATCCTGTCGTCGAACGGCATGTGGACGGCGGTTTTGTGCCCAATGATTCCGCGCTGTCGTGCGAGCAGCGGCAAATTGCCCTGATCACGGGACCCAACATGGCGGGCAAGAGCACCTACATGCGCCAGGTGGCGCTGATTGTGCTGATGGCGCAGATGGGCGGCTATGTGCCTGCGGACTCAGCGCGCGTGGGGATTGTGGACAGACTGTATACGCGCATCGGCGCCTCGGACGATGTGTCGGCGGGGCTGAGCACTTTTATGATGGAGATGAATGAAGCGGCGGAAATTCTCCGCGGAGCCACGGACCGCAGCCTGATTGTGCTGGATGAGATCGGACGCGGCACAGCGACGTACGATGGCATGAGCATCGCTGAAGCGATCGCCGAACACATCCACGAGAGCGTGGGCGCGAGAACGCTGTTTGCCACCCACTATCACGAGTTGACCAGCCTGCCGCTGCGTTTGCCGCGTGTGTTCAATCTGTCTGTCGCCGTCGCGGAACGCGGTGACGAGGTCATCTTCCTGCATCGTATCGTGGCGCGTCCGGCGGATCGCTCGTATGGCATCCAGGTGGCTCAACTGGCAGGTCTCCCAGAGTCCGTTACGCTGCGTGCGAAACACATCCTGCGGCTTCTTGAAACTGGAGGGCCCGCCGCGTTCGCGCATACCGAGCAGATTGCGGCCGCGTTGGAAGAACCGTCAACGCGGGACTGTGAGGCGCTGTGGACGGAACTGGCGGGACTGCCGCTTGACGAATGGACGCCGCGGGATGCGCTTGCCTATCTGTATGAGTTGAAGGCGCGCAGTGAAGAAGGGGCGTAGCGTATGGGAATGATTCAGGTGCTGGACACTCTTGTCGCGAACCAGATCGCGGCGGGCGAAGTGGTGGAACGTCCGGCTGCGGCTGTCAAGGAACTCATCGAAAATGCGATCGACGCCGGAGCCACTGACATTCGCGTACAGACGAGGGAGGGTGGGTTGGCGCTCATCGATGTGCAGGATAATGGTCAGGGCCTCGAACAGGATGATATCGAGCCTGCCTTTTTGCGCCACGCGACAAGCAAGCTGCGTTCCCTGGCGGATTTGGCCCGCCTGTCGCATCTGGGATTTCGCGGTGAGGCGTTGCCTTCGATAGCGGCGGTGAGTCGGCTGACTCTGCGCACTCGCGCGGCGAACGACGAGGCTGGCACGGAGGTGCAACTGGAGGCGGGTGCTGTGCGGAACAGGCAGCCGGTTGGCTGCCCCCAGGGAACGCGGGTCATGGTGCGGGATCTATTTTACAATACGCCTGCGCGGCTGAAGTTTGTGCGCTCGCTGACAACGGAGAATTCGCGCATCGCGGAGGTCGTGAACCGGGCGGCGATGGCGCGGCCCGATATTGCTTTTCGGCTGCAAATCGACGATCGTGTGGCGCTGTCAACACCGGGCGATGGGCTTGTCGCATCGGTGTATACGGCGATCTACGGCATCGTGATCGCCAAACAGTCATATGCTGCGATCGCGCATTCTGCGGATTATCGTGTGACGGGACTTGTCGCGGCGCCGGAGCATGCGCGTTCGTCGCGGCTCGCGATGTGGTTCGCCGTGAATGGCCGTCCCATTCGGAGTCTGCAGCTGGGCGGCGCGGTGCTGGATGGGTGCCAGACCCTTCTGCCGAAGGCCCGATTTCCGGTTTGCTTCCTGCACATCAGCATGGATGCGGGGTTGGTGGATGTCAATGTCCATCCCGGCAAGCTGGAGGTTCGCTTCAGTGAGGAGCGGGATGTTGTTCGAGTGGTGGCGGACAGCGTTCGTCATGCGCTGCATGCCAATATGGGCACACCCACCATCACGGCTTGGGGCGGCGCGCCGGTGGATGGGCAAGGGCTAGGGCGGGGCCCAGGGCAAGGGTCAGGGCGGGGCCCAGGGCAAGGGTCAGGGTCAGGGTCAGGGTCAGGGTCAGAGCTGGGGCAAGGGAGCTACCGCGGGCGAGCGGCCGCGGCCGATCACGAGGAGTCGCGCGCGGATGCGCAGAGGTATGCCGGATTGTCGGACGAACAGGATGGTGCGCTGGCAAGGGAATCCCCAGGGACTCCTGATGGCGGGGGCTTTGCCGGGGGACTGGCACCGCGCGGCGAGGGTTTGGCCGGCGCGTACGGGGCGCGCGGCGCGACCGGAGAGCGGCGCAGTGGGCAAGCGCTGCGGGTAGGCAGGCCGGATGGCGATCAGGCTGAGCAAACGCAGATGGCGCTTGATCTTCACAGACCGGCAACCCGCGATACGCCGACCAACGCTGACGCGCCGGACAACGACAGGCGGTCGCTGGAGGGGAAACCGGCGTTGCGCGCGGTGGCCCAGGCGCTCAAG
>JAJYTO010000215.1 GCA_021793015.1 Bacillota bacterium | reverse complement strand
AAGTGCGAGAGAGTGGTTCCTGAATGTCGTATTCCAGAATGAAGTATCAATTCTCCCCCTTTAAGCCAATAAGCGATATCTGGCAGGTCTGAGGAGTGCACCCACCGCACAGGATTGGACAATCCCTTTGCCCCAGCTATCACTGCGCTTCCGCGAAAGACCGGAAGACCAAGAAGTTGTCGCAATTCGACTGTATCCATTGAAAATACTGAGTCGCCGCCTGTCATGCTTCTACCGTCCCATCCTGCCCCCGCAGTTCCCATGCGTCCCCTCGCCTCCCCTCTCTTATTATCGGTTCAGGCGGCGGCGAATTTCAACCAGGGCGTCCTGCCGGCAGGACGCCTCATGCAATCCCCGCCATTTCCCATCCCCCCCCCCTGACAGCGAGGGCTTTGTGATATACTCAACCCATGAACACGACTCCGATAGGAAAACTCATCCCCAAAGCGGAACTGCACCAGCCCTGAAGCGCTTGCGCGCCGCCAATTCTGTCCCGGAAAATCGCCGCAGGCGAATTTTCTTCCCGGTTGTTGGCGGCGCACAGCGCCGTGAAGGTCTATCAAGCAACCGTACGGAGTGACAATGCATGGGTGCGGAGGATTTTCACGAGGAATACAGAGGAATATTTAACACTCTGGCGACGCGGTACCTTGTCAATGACTACGTCACAGAGCGCACGAAAGTGCTGTTTATTTTGGAGAGTCCGCATGTTCAGGAACTGAAATACGGCGCGCCCGTATCCGGTTCGTCAGGCGCATCCATGAGCAGGCATCTCTTTGGCGAGCGGTACGCCCATCTGCCGCTCGGCCTCATCGTCAAGAAAAACGTCGATGAGGCCCTGAGGCGCCCCTCCATCGACAGGGTGGGACTGATGAACGTGTGCCAGATTCCGTTGCAGGCAGCGGCCTATGCAGACGCGGCGCTGACGGCGCGGCACGCGGAGTTTTTTTCCGCCCTGGCGACGGTGCGCACAGCGGGCGGAACAAGCGCATTCACGGATCCGCGCAAACACGCCGTGCAACAGATCATCACGGGCAGCATCAGGCGCAAGCTGGCGAAGCTGCAGGGACAGGAACTGTTCCTTGTGCCCTGCGGGCGGTTCGCGCAGTCCTTCTTTCGCTTGGCCGCCGTGACGTCGCCGCTATGGCATGTGATCGATCAAGTGCCGCACCCTTCCTACAACAATTGGAGCAAACCGCAATACGCCGCCGCCGTTGAGCGCGTCAAACAGGTCTGCGCCGACCGAGTTCCCATGCAGCCGTGATCACGGAGACTGCGCCAACACCCCCTAATTAAAATGCACCGCTTCGCCGGTGCGCGCCGATTCATAGACGGCGGCCAGAATCTCCGTGACAACCAGCGCCTGCTCGGGCTTTACCACCGGATCTGCGCCGTTCTGGACGGCCTCGATCCATTCCCTCGCTTCCCGATCAGCCGAACTTTCCGCCGCGCCGTCGTAAAAATCGACGCCTCCCCTTTCGAGTTGAACGCTGGTGGCGTACAATTTGCCGAAAGCTTCGCCGTTGATGCGCAGACCCTCCTGCATGTCCGCCCCGCCTTCCGTGCCGCAGAGTGTGCAGCGCGCCTCGCCCGTCTGCAATGTGTTGAGCGCCCAACTGGATTCAAGCACGATGGTCGCTCCGTTTTTCATCACGATAAAGCCAAATGCGGAGTCTTCGACCTTGAATTTTGCCGGATCCCACGGCCCCCACGCATTGGCCGAATTGGATCTGCCGCCGAGTTTGTGATAGGCGGCGCCCACGACCAGTTTCGGTTCATAGTTATCCATCATCCACAGGGTGAGATCGAGTGCATGGGTGCCGATGTCGATGAGCGGGCCGCCGCCCTGCTTCTCTTCGTCCAAAAATACGCCCCATGTCGGCACGGCCCGCCGTCTGACCGCATGCGCCTTGGCGAAGTAGATGTCCCCCAGATCGCCGCGCGCGCACACCTGGCGCAGATACACACTGTCAGGGCGAAACCGGTTGTTGTAGCCGATGGTCAGTTTTTTGCCTGTCCGCCTTGCCGCTTCCAGCATGCGGCGCGCCCCTTCCACGGTTTTCGCCATCGGTTTTTCGCACATCACGTGCTTGCCCGCTTCAAGCGCCGCGACTGTGATGTCCGCATGCGAATCGTTGGGCGTGCAGATGTGCACCACATCGATGCTGCGATCCTGCAGCAATTCCCGGTAATCGCTGTGCACAGCGGCGCCTGCGCCGCCATACTGCTTCGCCGCCGCCTGCGCGCGCTCCGCGTCCGCATCGCAAAAAGCCGTCATCGCCACCTGCGAAAGTTTTGCGAGACTGGGCATGTGCTTTCCGAGGGCAATCCCTCCACAGCCTATGATGCCAACTTTCAGTGTCTGTTCCGCCTGAGCGCCCATCCTGTCATCTCTCCCTGTATCGTTACCGCCCGCCGGAGCCGTCAATAACGATGGCCCCTGCCGGTCGGAGTCATGCTTGCAGTTTATTACACTGGCTGGAGACGATCAAGCTTAGAGGCGATCAGGAGCACAGTCTATATCCCCACGGGCCAGGCAATGAACTGCCATGCGCTATGCGACAAGTGCCATGCTTGCAAATAAATTTTTCAAGACGGCCCAAATCATGCAACCTTTTATCACTCACAAACGTCTAATAGTCGTAGGAATAATTTTCATGAGGGGATGGATCTATGCACATGCTTTCTCGCAACCGTTTCTGGGTCGCCGCCTCGACTGGACTGTTGACGGCGCTGTTGCTGCAGCCCGCTTACGCGAACGCCGCCACGGGCAGTTCCAGCGGAACCGGGACATCGACGAACCCGTCTCCGCAATCGAGCAATTCCAGCGGAAGCGGCACGTCGACGGACACTTCCCCGCAATCGGGGCAGTCGACCAACCCGTCCGCCCTGACGGCCGGTCAAGTCGCCGCGGCGACGGCCAAGACGCTGGACATTCCCAGCACTTACACTCAACAGGGAGTCAACTACCAATCATCATGGAACGGCGGACAGACACCCGTATACATCATCAACTGGCAGAGCGGGACGATCGGACCGGGGAGCCAAAACATCTCCGTCACTGTAAACGCCGATACGGGACAGATCCTGCAGGTCTTCAACTTCTCCGGTCAAACCGGATGGAACCTGAGCCCTGGCGTCACAAAGGCGAAGGCTGCCGCAGCCGCCCAGACGTGGCTGCAAAAACTCGCCCCCGCGCAGGCCGGAGAACTCACCCTGCAGGACAATTCCCAGGGATCGCAATATCAGCCGTCTGCCGGACAGTATTCGTTTGTCTTTGCCCGCAAGGTAAACGGAGTCACGGTGGCTTTCGACAATGCGCAGATCGGGATCGGTCAGGACGGTCGTCTCACCAGTTACACATTCAACTGGCAGCACGCCGTCTTTCCGGCTCCGCCAGCCAATATCATGCCGGCCGCGCAACTGGACCAGGCTTACGGCGCAGCGCTCGGCCTGCATTTGAGTTACGCTTATCTCTACTCGCCGCTTTCTCAGAAACCGCGGATGATGGTGACCTATCTGTCGTCACAGAACAACTTTGCCATGTATAGTCCGCTGACTGGGCAGCAGGTCATGTCGCCGTGGTTCGACCCCGTTAAGGGCGTACTCCTGCAAACCAACGGCCAGGCGGCCCAAGCGTCGAGCCCTCCGTCTTTGACCCCGCTGGTGGCAGGCGGCCCCGACACACTGCCCGCCCCGCTCGCCAAACCGCTGTCGGAATCCCAGGCGCAAAAGGCGGCGTCTGCCTTTTTGCCGACATCCGGCAACTTCACCCTGACGAATTCCAACTACCAGTCGTATGGGGGCCCAGGGCAAGGCGCGCAGATGATGTGGAACTTCAACTACGCCGACCAGAGCTCGTCAACCGGGCTCAACATCACCATAGACGCTGCCACGGGCCTCGTTCAAAACATGAATGAGTACTCGATGGGACCAGGTTCGTCGTCCGGGATTTTCTTTGGTTCGTCTTCCGGTTCGTCTTCCGGTTCTTCGTCACAGACCACCCTCACCGCGGCGCAGGCGGAGGCGGCCGCGGCGTCGTTTGTCGAGAAGGCGCTGCCGACCATGACTGGCGGACTCGCCTATGACGGGCCGTCGCCGCTTTACGGGTCCGGCAATGGCAACATCGTTCAAGAGTCATTCTCGATGATGGTCAACGGCATCGCAACAGAAAACCAGATCAGCGTCGGCGTCAATCCGGACAACGGCCAGGTGGTTGCGTACAACGCCTTCCTCAACACGGGCGCCGCGTATCCCGCCGTCGGCGCAGTGGTTCCGGTGAACACTGCGGAGGCCGCCTTTATCGCGAAAGCCCCGCTGCAGTTGATGTATGTCATGCCGTATCAGTTCGCGTCTTCAAAAGTCACGGGGTATGGCCCGCAAACGATCGGCTCCACGGCCATGCTCGTCTATGCGCCGCGACCGAGCAATTCGCCGGATATGTACAACGCCAACACAGGGCAGTGGGAATCACAGGGGTATCCCCCAACCGCAGTCGCCCAGCAACCCTCGGACATCAAAGGACACTACGGAGCACAGGATATGAATCTCCTGGTGAGCCGGGGCCTGCTCAAGGTGCAAAACGGGAAAGTGCATCCCAACAGCGCCATGACCAGGGGCCAGTTCCTGCGGCTGCTGGTCGAGGCGGGCGGCGTTTTCTACAGTAGCGGCTCCGCCTCGCCAGCTTTTGCGGACGTACCGCAGACCAGCAAATACTACTCATTCGTGCAGCAGGCGGTCACCCAGGGCTGGCTGAAACCAGGCGGTGACTTTTCGCCCAATTCTCCGCTCACCCGCGAACAGGCCGCGGATTGGATCGTACGGTTCCTGGGCTGGCATGATCTGGCCAAACAGACTGGATTGTTTGCCGTCCATTTTGCGGACGCTTCCGCGATTCCCTCCCAGTACCGCGGCGACGCCGCCATCGTCGCGAAGCTGGGGATCATTCCTGCGGAAAACGGCAGCTTCCTGCCCGCCAAGCCGCTTACCGTCGCCGATGCGGCGGTTGCGGTCGTGACAACTATGCAACTGTACAGTCAGGCGCAACAGCGCCCGTAAACCTGCATGGAATCCAGTTGAATTCGGGGGGCGTGTCAGCGCAGATATGGCAATATTATGGTAGCCAAACATGGGATGGGGATTGTACAATATCGCTGCTTGGCTAACAGAAAGGCCCTTCTAACCAAGGGCTTTTCTGTTTGAATTCTGACAGTCAATTTCAGTTTACGGTAGACGTCACCATCGTTGCGCTCTCCTATCACAACGAGCTGCCGAACTCAGCTTGACATCTCTCTGTGAAGCCGTTCCAGTTCTTCGATGGACAACCCCGTGACCTCAGACACAAGCGCATCGTCCATACCCTTCGCCAGCATCGCTCTGGCCACGGCTAACGCCTTCTTGGTTTCATAGACGTTCTCCACTATGTGGATATCTAGGTGCCATCAATACCTTAACATACCGCTCATAATAATGACTACCACAATAGCTGCATTGGTGATGATCTTTCCTCTTACCCCCAGAATCACATCACTGCGAAAACTATTTTTATACAAAGATAGCATCATTTCCTTTAGGAAAATATAGCCGGTTCGCCAAGCCACCCATATGCATTACCGATCTTCAATTGCATGGTGACCGCATGTGATCAAGAAAATCGCGTTCCCATCCACGTGGAACAGGATGCGCAAATCTGAGGAAGCGCGCGCTTCCCATATATTTTTCCGTCCTCTCATCTTTTGTACTCTCAGACCTGGATGACGTGGGTTACGTCGGAATCGCTTCAAAGCCGCAATAA
>JAJYTO010000214.1 GCA_021793015.1 Bacillota bacterium | reverse complement strand
GGCCACGGCTGGTTCTGATGAAAGACGGCAAGATGTCGAAGTCAAAGGGCAATGTCATCGATCCCAACCTGCTCATCGACCGCTATGGCTCCGATGCGCTTCGCTATTTTCTGTTGCGTGAAATTCCATTTGGACAGGACGGCGTCTTCACATTGGAAGCGCTCATGGAACGGCTCAATTTTGATCTTGCCAATGACCTTGGGAATTTGGTTCACCGATCGCTGGCCATGCTGGAACGATTTGCCGGAGGGGTCATTCCTTCCCCTGGCGCGCTCACGCAGTTGGAAAGCGATTATGCGACGCTGATCGGGGAGACGGCCGTCCAGGTGGAAGACGCTCTCGACCGGTTTGAATTTGGCCCTGCCCTGTCGGCCATCTGGACCATCGTTCGGCGCGCAAACCGCTATATTGACGAAACCGCTCCATGGGCCTTGCACAAGGCGGGTGATCGCGATCGGCTTGACACCGTGCTGTATACCGTTTTCGAGGTGATTCGCTCGGTGAGTGTCATGCTGCAGCCGTTCATGCCCAATACACCGCCTGCCATCTGGTCGCAGATGGGCCTGACGCCGGGGCCGTCAACATCATGGGAATCGGCCAAACAGTTTGGCGTGCTCCCTTCAGGACTGCGGACAAGCAGGGGAGATCCCATTTTTCCGCGACTTGACGTGGCGGCTGAACTCGCGGCGCTCGACGAACTGACAGCCGGCAGGAATGCTCAGACTCCATCCGTTGCAGAGGCGGAGCAACGGATGGCGGGCGAAGCGTCAACCGATCGCGGGGTGGACGCTTCGGCGGCGGATGCGCTGGCCGCGAATGCGCCAGTCAACGCAGAGTCTGGGGCGCCGCAGCTCGAACAGATCGAACTCGCGGATTTTGCCAGGGTGGATCTGCGTGTCGCGCGGGTGGTTGCGGCCGAACGGATTCCAAAAGCGGACAAACTGTTGAAACTTCAACTGGATGTCGGGGGCGAACGGCGTCAGGTTGTGTCGGGCATCGCACAGCACTATGAGCCGGAAGAGCTGCCGGGCAGGCAGGTCATACTGGTAGCCAATCTGAAGCCGGTTATGCTGCGCGGCGTCGAGTCGCAGGGGATGATTCTCGCCGCGTCGGACGGCGAACTGCTAACACTCGCAACGCTTGCCGACGCGATCAGGCCGGGCATGAAAGTGAAGTGATCGAAGTTGGCCATGCCGCTGTTTGACACTCACTCCCACCTCAATGATCCGGCGCTGTCCGATCAGGCCGATGACATTGTTGCCCGCGCGCTCGCCGATGGCGTAACGCGGATCGTGGTGCCCGGATACGACAGGCAGTCCTCGCTTCTGGCCATGGAACTGGCCGAGAAGCACGCGGGCGTGTTTGCGCTCGTCGGCTTCCATCCCCATGATGCCAAAGACGTGACAGACGCCGATCTGATCGACCTGGAGTCCTGGTGCCGCCATGAAAAGGTCGTGGGAGTCGGGGAGATTGGACTCGATTATCACTATGACAATTCGCCGCGAACCGTCCAGGACCGGGTGTTTCGCAGTCAAATCGAGATCGCCAAGCGGGTTGGGCTTCCCGTCGTCATCCATGACCGTGAAGCCCACGCGGATATTGTTGCGGTTTTGAAAGCGGAACAGGCAGGCAAAGTGGGCGGCGTTATGCACTGTTTCTCCGGCAGCGCGGAAATGGCCGCAGAATGTCTGTCGATGAACTTCTACATCTCTTTTGGGGGCCCCATTACGTTCAAGAATGCGAAAAAACCGGTGGAAGTCGCTCAAAAGATACCTGCTGACCGGCTCCTCATCGAGACGGACGCGCCCTGGCTCACCCCGGAGCCTTACCGTGGACAGCGCAACGAGCCAGCCTATGTTCGCTTCGTCGCGCAGAAAATGGCGGACGTCAGGAAACTTACTCTTGATGCAGTGGCGGAACTGACGTACAACAACGCCAATCGGGTGTTTGCCTTGAAAGGGTGATGGCCCATGAACGCCGATAGCGCTGACAGCGCCGCGAGACAGATTAGAGAAGTGGTCGTTGTGGAGGGAATTCACGATCGTGACCGGGTGCTGCGGGCAACGAATGCAGACGTGGTCGTGACCGGCGGATCGCATATCGGCAGGGGCGTGTTTGACGCGCTCCAGCGCGTGGCGGCCGGCCGGGGTATCATTGTCCTCACGGATCCCGACCATGCGGGCGAGCAGATCCGCCGACAGATCGCCCGCCGGTTTCCGGCCGCCAAACACGCCTACATCTCCCGTGTGGCGGCGCTGAATCAGGGAGACGGAGACATCGGTGTCGAAAATGCAAGCATCGCCGAAATTGTCGAGGCCTTGGAGAAGGTGCGCAGCGTGTGGAATCGACCTGACGAGGTGGTTTCCTGGACCGACATGGCGGCGTTCGGGCTTGTCGGGGCGCCGCGGGCGGCGAAACGGCGGGAACGCCTTGGCGCGCTGCTTCGCATCGGTTACGCGAACGCCAAATCTTTTCATAAACGTTTAAATGCCCTGAGTGTGTCAAGACTGGAGTTTGAAACGGCTCTCTCCGCTCTCGAAGAGGAGGAAGAGCGATGAGTGAACGCCTGTATCGGCCGTCAGTCGCGCAGGCCGTGCTGCGGCGACACGGATTTACAATAAAGAAAGGTCTCGGCCAAAATTTCTTGATTGACGCGCACGTCCTGGATGCTATTGTAGAAGCGGCGCTGGCCGCCGGAGCGGGTCCAGGCCCCCGCGTGGCCGTCGAAGTGGGGCCTGGCATCGGAACGCTCACGCAGGCGCTGCTGGAAGGCGGATTTGACCGGGTGATCGCAGTCGAGAAGGATCGCGCGCTGATTCCAGTCCTGACAGATACGCTTCAGTCCTATGATGGACTGAAGATCGTCCTGGCGGATGCGATCAAGGTGGATTTCCACAGTCTGTTGCAAAATGTGCCTGAGCAGGCAACCATGTGTTTCGTGTCGAATCTCCCGTATTACATTACGACTCCCCTGATCATGCGTGTTCTTGAGTCTTCGTTGCCGTTCACTGCGCTGGTGGTGATGGTGCAAAAAGAGGTCGCAGAGCGCATCGTGGCGGCGCCTGGGGGAAAAGACTATGGCGCTTTGACCGTGGCTGTGCAATACTACTCGCAACCGGAAATCATTGCATCAGCGCCTCCGACGTGCTTCATTCCCCCTCCCGCTGTCGAATCGACGGTGATTCGCCTGACCATCAAGGCTGACTGGCTGAATGTGGACCGGAAACTATTCTTTCGCATCGTGCGGGCCGCGTTTGGAAAGCGCCGCAAAACGCTGGTCAACGCTTTGGCAAGCGAGTTCCCTTTCCCAAAGTCTGAGTTGTCGGACTGGTTGGCGGCGGCGGGGGTCGATGGACGACGACGGGGTGAAACGCTCGGCATTCAGGAATTCGCCATACTGGCTGAGAACTATCCGATGAGCATTGTCCATACTCGATTGGACGGTGATTGAACATGAGATTCACAAGTCCCAGCAAGGGCCCCATGACGATCGGCGAGGTGGCGGCGGACATCAGGCAGTATCGGGAGGAAGGGGCGGATGAGCATTACCGCTTGATTGTTGGGTCTGATTCGCAACCTCATTCGGCGCGCCAATCGACGCTCTTTGTGACGGCTATCGTCATTCACAGGGTGGGAAAGGGTGCGCGTTTCTATTTTCTGAAACGTTCCTATCGGAAGCCCATACAATTTCGACAAAGGATTTTTATGGAGGCGTCCATGGCCCTTGAGGTTGTTCAGGAGTTGGAGACGGCACTCGGCGTCGGTGGACCGCAACTGCCGATCGAGGTGCATCTCGATATTGGGGAGGACGGCGAAACGAAAGCGCTTATCAAGGATCTGGTTGGGTGGGTTACCCAAAGCGGGTACCAGACAAAGATCAAGCCAGACTCGTTTGGCGCCTCCAAGGTGGCGGATCGGTTCACAAAATCGTAAAATTCCCCTGCAGCGCAGAGTTCTCGACTCTTTTCAGACAACCTATTTCACCTCCGCCCGACTCCGCGCATACAATACCGTGCTGGTCATCCAGGATGTGTTGGGGGCGGTGCGGATGTGGAAAGCCGGGGATCTTGTCGTGCGAAAATCGTACGGCCGGGATATCTGTTTCATCGTCGTCGGGATCGATATGGCCCGGGGGGTAGCCATTTTGAAAGGATTGGATCTGCGGCTGCTCGCGGACGCCCCGTTTGATGATCTCGCTGCAATGACAGCGTCAGACTGGGAGTCTTACCAAATATCCCAGGCTAAACTGGAACACGAAACGCTCCGATTGGTGCAATTGCGACGCCAGGGGGAACGGGACAAACTCGGGTACCGATCGGAAAAGCGAAAGCAGCCGCGGGATTTTTTTGAACTTCCCGGCCGCGTCCTGCACCTTGACGGAGACGGCGCTTATTTGGAGAAGTGTCTGTCGGTGTATGGGCGATTGGGGATTCGCGCGGTCGGGAAAAACATCCCAGAGGCCAGTATGCCGGGCGCCATGGCGCAATTGCTGGAGGAACACCATCCGGATATTCTGATTATCACAGGCCATGACGGCGTCCTGCACGACGCCAAATCGGCGGATCTGGCCAGTATCGACAACTACCGCAACTCCGATAACTTCATGCGCGCGGTCCATAGCGCCCGGAAGGTGGAGCGCAGCCTCGATGAGCTGATCATCTTCGCGGGAGCCTGTCAATCCCACTATGAAGCGCTGCTTGAGGCCGGAGCCAATTTTGCCAGCTCTCCTGAACGGGTGTTGATCCATGCCCTGGATCCGGTGTTTCTGGCTGAGCAGATCGCTTATACGCCGATCAATGAGACCGTCGACATCTTCAGGATTGTGACATCCACCATCACGGGAACCGAAGGGCTTGGCGGGGTGGAGACAAGGGGCAAATACCGCATTGGGTTGCCGCGCTCACGTTATTGACAGGAGAATATGCCCGGACATTCCTCTGATTTTGCAAATTGGTGTGGTTCAGTGATTGACAAAGAAAAACTGTGACTGCTATAATAGTTTCCCCTGTTTGACACGGCGAGAATTGATGTGCTATACTGAAGCCGTGGAAAGAGGTGGAGTGTGTGGCCGCAAAGAACGCCTTGAGTGATATCAAGCGAAACTTGGAAGGACTTGTAGGAGAGAAGATTCTGCTTCGCGCGAATGGTGGTCGACGCAAAACAGTCGAACGTACCGGCATCCTAGAAGAAACATACCCCTCTGTATTTGTGGTCAAGCTCGATCAGTCGGAAAACTCATTTAAGCGGGTATCCTATAGCTACGCAGACGTCTTGACGGAAACTGTAGAGCTAATGGTGTGTCGCGATGATATGCAGGTCAAGGTTGGCGAATTCGAAGAATAATTTCTAACGCCTTTGAGACGGTCGGATAAATCTATTTGTACATGTTTGAAAAGCCGCTGCGGAGCAATCTGCGGGCGGCTTTTTCGTTCTTGCGATCCGCGACGGATACCTCTGCGGGTTGCGGGGAAACTATCTTTGGACGCACTTGTCAAAGGGGGCAACTGCATGGGGCGCAGGCGTGGAATCATGTCAGAGCAGTTTAAATACGAACTGGCAAAGGACCTCGGCTTCTATCCGACCTTGCAACGCGAAGGTTGGGGCGGCATTACCACGCGCGACGCGGGCAATATGGTCAAAAGGGCCATTGAAATCGCGGAAGCGTCGCTCGCATCGCGCGACGGCCGGTAGTGAACCCAGGACGGCGACCGAGACGGCTGGTATTCCAGCCGTCTCTCAAGGATTGCTTGCGCGCGGCTGCAGGCGCATGACGATGTCTTGCCGTCGCAGGCGCGTCGCCGCGTTCCTCGATTCCGCATAGGCGTGCGCGAACGGGAGAGTCTATGGATACGCATCCGTTCTGGTCAG
>JAJYTO010000213.1 GCA_021793015.1 Bacillota bacterium | reverse complement strand
CCGCCCTCTTCTGACTGTTCCCACCGTCTTTTATCGCACCCTGGCGCAGGAAGGCGTTGAGGCAGACGGATTGCCGGAGGAAGTTGCGATTCACGAGGCGTTCGTCACCAAGAACAGCGATCCGAAAGTCAAGGAACTCTTTGAGAAACTTAACGCGAAAGTCGAAACACTCATGGATACCGAGGAATACAAGCGTTATCTCAAATTCGCCACGTCCTTCCGTCAGTACAGTTTTCTCAATACACTGGCCATCTTTTCGCAGAGGCCCAACGCCAGTGCGGTCGCGGGATTTAACACGTGGAAGGGAATAAATCGCCAGGTGAACAAGGGCGAAAGGGGGATTCAAATCCTTGCGCCTAAGTTAGTCATGAGCCCCGTCAAAGATGCGAGTGGGAATCCGGTCATCGGTGAAAACGGGAAACCGGAAACTAAAAAACAATGCGTAGGATTTAAGGGTGTTTTCGTGTTCGACGTGTCGCAAACGTCTGGAGAAGCGCTGCCAAAACTGCAAATCGAAGAATTAGAAAGCGATCGCGGCATCGAGTTAAATAGGCAACTTCAGTCTGTAGTCGCGAAGGATGTTCCGCTTGTTTATGCGGCGATTGAGGATGATCCCTTGCTGCAAAATGCCTATGGCTACTATTCTCATAAACAGAACAAAATCGTTATTGGCAACCATGGTGCTGTGGATGATCAGACAAATACCTTGATTCACGAGTACGCGCACTGGTATCTTCACCGCGTATACAACGACCAGGGAGTGCTAGACCGCTCGAAAATCATTCCTAAAAATCAGCGTGAGGTCGAAGCAGAGTCCGTGGCATATATGGTCGCATCGGCCTTCGGACTCGATACGGAGAAGATGAGCGTGGGGTACATTTCTCGTTATATGACCCGCGATCCACAGGTGCTGCGAACCAGCATGGAGCGCATTCAACGCGCGGCGAATTACATCATTGACAAGATTGAGCAGGCGAGTGGGCAACCGTCCGCTTGACTAAACATCATTGCGAGTCGATTTTGTCACCCGCTTCCTCTCTGAGTGAGAGGAGGTTTTTCTTTTTGAAAAACAAGTTCGAGAAGCGCGGCGATTACTACATCATCTTTGCAAACGGAAACGGGATACGACACGAGATTTTGATCGATGAGGCGGATTTTAAGGAAATCGCGGCTTTCCAGGGGGTGTGGGGCGCCTTTAAGAATGGGAACACGTTCTACGCGCAAACCCATATTCACGATGCGTTCGGCAAGCGGAAGACTGTGCTGATGCACCGGGCGATTCTGAATCCGCCATCTGATTTGCAGGTCGATCACCGGAATCATAACGGCCTCGACAATCGGCGTGAGAATATCCGGATCGTCACGCGGGGCGAGAACATGCGCAATGCCAGAAACAACGTGGAATTTCAGTCCGATGTAGACGGGGTGAGTTGGAATTCCCGCGCCCAGGCATGGTGGGCGTACCCGTGGGTGAACGGCAAGCGCGAGCATCTCGGATACTTTGACGAAGAACGTATAGCGGAAGCGGCTAAACTGATGTACCTGGAGACCGGCATGCACGTCAAACAAACCGATCCGCGCAGAACCGCCGAATTTCAATCGGATGTACCTGGCGTGAATTGGGATGCCAACGCCAAAGCATGGCGGGCGCAACCATGGGCGAACGGCAAGCTAGAGCATCTAGGCCGCTATGACACGGAAATCGAAGCGGAAGCGACAGTTTGCATGTTTTTAGAGACAGACATGCGCGTCAAACGAAGCAAAAAGAAGGTGAGGTTCAATATATGCAAACCCTTATAATAGGCCGAGACATCGCAATGCAGGACTATCTCGCCAATCAGATTCGCGGTGAGATGCAAGCGGGAAAGGCCGGTATTGTCGTCGCGGCAGATAGCCACCTGATTGAATCAGCGGTTCATTCCTGGAAAGATGTGCATCATGCGCACGGATGGGAGCAATTCCATTGGATCCAGCTGGGATACTCTGCTTCTTTTTCGTTCCCGATGAACCTAACGCAAACGCCGAAAGCTCTTCTCGATACCTGGAGCGCTCTTCACTTGCCTGGATACGTCGAGTTTCAGGAGGCCGTATTCTGGTACGCACACAGAGAAGAAACGGCGACAATCTTTGAATTAAACGATTATTTTCTGCTCCAAAGATTCAAAGAAACCCGGGGGGTAAATTTGGGAGAACTGATTATTGAAGAAGCGATTTCGCTGTTCTCTCCACTCAAACCGCAGGTGGGCCAACGAGAAAACAGGATCAACATGAGGCATTGGTTGGAAGACGGCCATTGGATATTCTTCGACGTTTCGCAATTGGAGCAAACCCTGCGGAACTTCATTGCGGAATACATGTCCATTTTGTACGAAAACGAACAGAACGACCAGAGCGTATTCATCACGAACGGCATCCCGCCATTTCCGCGCATACAGCGATTCGAAAACCTGATTAGCATTTTCTCGCATATGGATGATTGGGAAAACTGGATCAGAGAAAACCAAGAACGACGTTTTGTTCTCTTTTCCACAACCGCGGAGGAAGCGAAACGGCTGAACGACTTGGGGATCGCGTCCATAAACACGGACGCATCCTCTTTGAAGCCGCGCGAATTTATCAGTGTATGCCAAGCAGGGGAACAGCGCTCCTTTGTTCCACAGCGCGAAAATCCACCCGTTTCCGCGTCGTTAAAGCACCAAATTCAGGAGAAAGACGGGTTTCCGCGCGAACGAGTCCTCTCTTTGCTCCGCGAACAGGAGGAGGTGGGGCGGTGATGGCCGGCATTAAAGAGTATCGGCTACGAATCCAGATTCGTGATGACGCACTGCGATCGCGCCTTTTGACAATGGTTCCGCGTGTGCGTTCCGATTACATCGAAACCTGTCTGTTGTTTTATGAACGCTTCAACAGCGGCGGAGTAGCTGAAGATATTGCACGTTTGGTGTCAGCGGAACTGAAACATCAGGGGATCACTGTGAAACCGGAAACGGTGACGAATCCAGTGACCAACTTCATGAAAGCGTTCGGTTAAGGGGGAGATACGGATGATTCTGCAATGGCGTGATTCCGACTTTCCGCCAGAGCAAAAAGTGCTCGGGGTGATCTATGACGCAGGGGCGATTTTGCAGACGGATCTGACGGAGATCTTAGGGATTTCTATTTACATGTCTCAATATTATGTGCGCCGAATGAATGGCGAACAGGAAAATCCGTTGATCGTCAAACGTTTGATGCGATCCGCCCTGCACAGAAAGGAAGCGAAACGGTTTTATACGCTCAGCGAAGAGGGGGCAAAATACGTTCATCGGATGATCGGCAATCCGCGTAACGCCAAGGGCGTTGATGCGTTAGCCTTCCATCAGTTGGGGTTAATCGCCATTCTGATGAGGGTCATTCGGGTTATTGGGCAGGAAGGCGTGAGTTGGTATTCCACCAGCGAGGCCACCGACCTGTTGGCGGCGACTATTCTCCAAGAGAACCCGGCGATGAGTGAAGATGACCTTCGCACTCAATTGATCCGACCGGACGCGGCGCTTTTGCATGACGGTCGGCTCGCATGGATCGAGTTTGACAATAGCACGGAGGGCGCGCGGCAACTGCAGATCAAGTACAGTCAGTATAATTCCCTTTTGCAAAAAGTGAGCCCGGAGGAACGGCGTGTCGTTTGGATCGCCAAAGACGAAAAGCGGGTCAATGTGATGCGGGCTGCATGGCGCGGGTGGATCGAACGCGTGGGGAAAGACAACGCCCCCGCCGATATGAACTTCTTTGTGGAAACCCAAGAAACGGAACTTTTGTTTGGGAACTATCAGGATGCCGTGCGGGAATTATCTGAAAACTCTCCGTAAACACTCTTTGAATAAGGTCAAAATTGGTCAGGACACGCGCGGTTTTGTGAAAGTTACTTGAAGCGCTTTAGTCGCTTACTTTTCTTCGCGGCCATTCGAAAGGAGGTGCTTCTATGTACAACTTACGAACGATTCTCTTGACCATTGTCGCTGTGGTATTGACCGTGGTGTTTCTGGTGTGGGGCTACGGCGCCACTCGATCCGGCACCAATTCTGCCCAAGTGGGTATCCTGCAAGGCGCCCAGGCATTGATCGGCGCCTCTCCGAACGCCGTCCAAACGACCGTGAACAACGGCGTGCCATCAACGACCACGGCTCCGTCGACGATCACCGGAGTGACGTGGAACACCTCCACATGGAGTCCGTCATTGACAATTGATGGGTATAACCTCGGAACATCCGGCGCACTCAGCATAACCGACAATACAACCGGATGGTTGGCAGCGTCTGGCGGAGTGGCCCCTGCTGTCAGCGCTCGATCCAATCTGGCGGTTCAGGTGTCTGGGCTATCAGGATATGGCGGCGGCGATGTAAACACTTGGGCCGACGGCCAGGGGAGTTGGTCATTCCGGCCCAATGATCAACTGACGATTCAGGTGACCAACAATCAACTGGGAGAAACGACCGCGTTCAATACTGCATATCCCGCAACCGCGCCTATGCCAACAATCACGATGACACCCAATCCGCTGCCTACCATGACGACGGATGGAACGGTCAACTTGTCGGGCAAAGTCGCATTTAACGGAACGCCACTCGCAAATCAGGCGGTTGCTCTGACCGCGACAGGCGGATCATTTTCTTCGTCGTCTGGCCAATACGTGAAAGACAACCCGAACGTGTTCATGACGTTCACGGATGCGAACGGAAACTGGTCCGCGACGTACACAGCTCCGACCGCTGCGGGAAACTATACGATTACTGCGAGCACAGCGGGGCAGTCGGTGAGCGAATCGACGGCGGCAAGTGATCCAGCGCCGGCCGTAACTTGGTCGTATCCAAGCGGCCAAACCTTCACAGTGGCGCAGGCACAGGCTACAGGCTGTGGTCAGGGCGTCGTTTGGTCCTTCACGCCTCCGTCCTACGGCGGGTATTCAGGATGGAGCCAAGGTTGGGATGCGCCGACCCCTCAATTGCAATTCACGTCGACCAGCGGATGCTTGAGTCCGAATGGGTTAAGCGTCGGCACGCATCGCGTTGTGTTGATATTCTTCTTTGCGAATGGTCAAACGGCACAAGCCACATCGCAACCGATCACCATCACGGCCAACCCGAGCGTTTCAATTAACGCCACAACGCATCTGCACTCGGGAGCGTCCGAAACCATCACGGGAACGGTAACCGTCGGCGGGTCACCCGACGCCAATGTAAAGGTTGCCTTATCCGCGCCTAGCGGTGATGGCACGTTTTCCTCGGCAACCGTCACCACAAATGGGAGCGGCGATTTCAGTGACACCTACACGGCGCCTGGTACGAGCGAAACGTTCACGTTGTCGGCGACGAGTGGCGGAATTACAGGCTCGGCACCGATCACGGTTGAGCCGTTGCAGATCGCAGGGGTGACGTGGAATACGAGCACGTGGTCACCTTCAATGACCGTAGCGGGGAATGGATTTGGCAGTTCGGGGATCGTGGAAGTAATTGAGAACGCGCAGGGGCAAGGCGCTGCGTGGGACAATAACCCGAGCACACCGGACAACAATTTGCAGGTGTCTTCATGGAGTGACACGGGGATCTCAGCCGGAGACTTCGCCTCATACGGAGCAACGAACGGCTTCTATTTTGCGCCCGGCGAGGCCGTGGGGATCATGGTCACCAATGGGCAAACCGGACAAAGCGCATCGTACTCAACCACATATCCCGCAAATGCCCCGATGCCCACGGTGACACTGAACCCCGTCGCGGATATCAACACGGGTCAATTGACTACCATTACCGGCAACGTGAACTTCGGAGGAGCGGGTCTTGCCAACCAGCAAGTGAACCTCACCGCAAGCGGGGGATCACTGGGCGCCAATTCCGTTCAGACAGACGGTAGCGG
>JAJYTO010000212.1 GCA_021793015.1 Bacillota bacterium | reverse complement strand
CTGACAACCGCGCCCAACCGGGTCCGGGGAGAAACCTTCCCCGGAGAACCGGGGGAGTGGGGAGGGATCGATCATGCACATGCAACAACTCGCGTTTGAGTGGGAGATCGAAGAAGACGCAAGGGGCCTGGGGCGGCCGTCCATCGACTTGCTCCCGCTGGACCAGTACCACAAGGTGCTGGTGTCCAGTTCGGGCGGCAAGGATTCGGTGGCCTGCTTGCTGCATCTCCTGGAACTGGGTGTGCCCAGGGAGAAAATCGAGCTGTGGCACCAATGCGTAGACGGGGCGCCGACACAGGAGCGCGTGGAGTTTCTCGACTGGCCCGTGTCCGAGTCATACGTGCAGGCGCTTGGGGATGCCTTCGATCTTCCGGTGCGTTATCAATGGCGCGATGGCGGCATTCGCGGCGAACTGCTGCGCAAAGACTCGCTTACGGGCGACGTGTACTATGTCGATGACGACGGGAAGATGGTGCAGTTGCCAACCACGAAGGGTAAGCTCTCTACGCGTCGTAAATGGCCCGCGATGAGCGCAGACCTGTCAGTGCGTTGGTGCAGCGCGTCCGCCAAGATCGATGTGTTTAAGCGCGCCCTCAATAACCACCCTGCCTTTCAGATAGGCACGAAAGATCAGCCACAAAACATCCTGGTTGTCACCGGGGAGCGTCGCGAGGAATCCTCAGCACGAGCGCGCTACGCGGAGGCTGAGGACCATGCGTGCCATACGCGGGCGCGAAACGTGCATGCCTGGCGCCCGGTCATCGACTGGCCGGAGCGCAGAGTATGGGAGATCCTTGAGCGACATCGGATTCTGCCGCACCCCGCGTACCTGGTCGGGTTTGGCCGCACGTCATGTCTCGGCTGCATCTTTAGCACACCGGACTTGTGGGCGATGATTCGGGAATTTGCGCCAGCTCGCTTTGAACGCTTGGTGCAGATGGAACGCCAACTCGACCACACGATTGACGCGAAGATGGATCTCACGGCCAAGGCGAATCTCGGGAGCCTCAAACGTGTTCCGAACGATGTCCGTCTCGGTCGCTGGATTGAGACGGCCATGAGTCGCAACGTCACCAAACAGGATCTGATCGTGTCGCGGTGGGAGCTGCCAGCAGGTGCGTTTCGCGGGGCTGCTGGCGGGTCGATGTAGGTGTTGCGCAAGGGGGGAGGGCGACTGCAACATCGCGCCTCTTTTACGCTTCGCAAACCATGCCGACGTGTCAGAATGAAAACGGCGGTGCAACACACATCAAGCGGATGAAGGTGGTCGCGATGAGACAGGCGACAACATCAACCCCGAAGATCACGCTGGACCCGCTGCAAGGCCGCCCAGAGGACATCCGGATGGCCGAGGAACGGCGTTTGGCGGTATGCCGGCAGTGGGCTGCTGAAATCGATCGCAAACTGGAGAGCGAATCTGAAAGCCCGGAAGAGAAAGCGAAATGGCGAAAAGCGCTCCGCTATGTGATCTGCATGGCTGTGAACATGGAGCCGCACGCAGCGTGGTGGGTACAGCGCGATGAGAGCGAGATTCGACTCGTGATGGACGAATTGGCGCTGGTCGTGGTAGGCGATATGCAAAAAAGAGGGAGATAGTACATGGTTCCAGAAGCACCCGTCACGATAAAATGGCGGGTGCTTTTTTTGACCGAGTTTTAGTGGGCCGTGGAAGCATCGGTGACTCGCGCCTCGATAATACCTTCTTTACGAACATACATTCGGATGTTATGATCGTGATAATAACACTGGGGAGTTGAGTGGTAATGAAAAAACTTACAATGGATGAACTCGATGAAATATCCAGGACTGTTCGACGGAAAGCCGACGACCTGCTGTCCAACGGGCTAGACGAAGTTGTCTTTACATGTCCCCAGTGCTCCGCGCCGATTCGAGTGCAACTTGATTATTGCTGTGGAGTTGAGGCGGTTTGTGAAACGCCTGATTGTTTCTACATGCACATGAATCTTCGATTGAAATTTGACCAGGATGACCAACTGATACATTGAGACGGAATATAACACAACGGGCACGGCTAACGGTCAAATGCGCGCCAACCGTGCCTCTCTCATAGAAAGTGCGTTTTCCTTGTTAAGTTGCCAAAGTCTCGATCGCCCTTTCGCTTTCTCCTTTATAAGCGGGTGCCCTAAAAACCCATACACGAAATCGGTATCTGCGTACCAGCAAAAAAGATTCCAAAACGCCCAATCGACCGGATCGCCGAATGCTACACTTGGTTTGATCTATTGGACGCGTAGCTCAACGACAGATCGGCGATCTCTAAAATCGCGTCGAAAAGGGTTCGATTCCCTTCGCGTCTACCACACACATCTCAGGAGACGATTTCTGTGCAGCTCGCACTCGACAAACTGTAGGGATTTGAGGACGATCTGCCAGCGGCGCCGCACATCGAACGTGCATGGGCCGTGCCTAACGCCAACACCTTTTCGATCAAGCCGATGAAGAGGTTACTGACTGAAGAAGTAGGGCATGGGGTCTGGATCGATCCGTTCGCCAATTCATCCCCTCGTGACAGATGACGCCGGGCGGCCGATGCCATCGCGTCGACCCGCGCCTATGACCACCCGATTAGCGCACACTCGTCTGAATACGGTAGAATAAGAGAACTATTCGTGAGGCGAGGCGATCGGGTGCACTGTCTGAATTGCGGGGAACGGTTCGATTATGATCAAGAGAACATTTCATATCAAGGCCGAGTCAGAGACGCGGATGCGCTGGACGAGATAAGTCGGCAGGCTGAAGATGCTCGCCTCCGCGATGGATGCATACTGTACTACTACTTCGAGGAAATCACATTGCAGTACATCAGCGGAGGACGAATTCCAACAGCCAGGGCGCGCAAATTATGTCAGGGGTGTTTGAAAGCTACGTGGGAGACCGATACTCCACATTACGGTGATGGCGTATACCTGACTTTCCATCCGCAACTGTTTGCATTCCAAACCCATGCAGGTGTGTTGGCCAGTCATGGAATTTCGTCACGGCCGTACCGAGCGATCTATTTGTGCAACGAACCAGGACACTTTCGAAAAGTGCTCCGGTCGGGTGGCGTGACCCGATCCCGCGTTCACAACGAAACGGCGGAAGACCGATTGGAAATTCTCCCGGGCGTATTGTGGCAAATGTCCGATGGGGTGTTCTGAGACGGGGGGGTGGATATGCTAGAAGAGTTTCTGCAAGGGAGATGTTCTCCTTCGGAATTTGCGGCGTATGCGTACGATCACCTGGGTGTCGAATCGGTCGCAAGCCGGTTCGCGCTAGTGGAGTCTTGCCAGCGTTGGCAGGCAAATTGGACCGCCTTGATGCGGGAGTCCGATACGCGCGTGGTGCGCGGTGCGTTTCTACTATCGACGGAGTGCCTGGAGAAAACGGAAATGGTTTCGGTTCCGTATGCGGAATCCATTATCCACACGATGATTGGCGCGGGCCGGGTGGACGAGTGGATCCTGTCCTATGTGATGAACCGTTTCTTTGATCGTGCATCCCGTTGGGAAACCATGCTCAAAGAAGCCGACTTGTGGACGGGCGCGCTGGAGAATACGTGGGGTGCAGTGGGAAGGGCCGCTCGGGTATTTCGACGTTTCTTGGAGCACGACGTCCCCCTCGAACAGTTAGATGAGGTGATGTCGTGTGTTCCGTTCGATCGTGTCTTTGATGTGACACGAAGGGCGAAAGGGTGTGCACAGGAACTGGGTGCCGATTGGACGTTCCATGGTCTGGATCGATTCTTACAGGAGACCCACTGGCACGATCAATCGAAGCTGTTGGCAACTCAGTTATTCATGACAGAATCTGCACAAGAGGCGCGTGGTCGCCATGAAATCGCCCGGCTGTTCGTTCGTGCGTCTGCTCAGACGCCGCTTCCTCTTGGGGCGTTTCTGGCGGAATCTGCAAGGAAAATGACTTCGCAATCTTTGCGGAGCGATTTCCACCAGGCTTGGATCCCTCGCCTGAGTTTGGCGGCCCGCGGGGATGGGAGAAACCTGCCAACCTTGCCGCAAAAAATACAAGACGCTTTGGCCCGCGCATTTGCCGTACGTGCGGGTCGGTTGATTCGAGATTACGAGAGGGTGGCTCCCAAAATGGCGGCCTCCGAGTTGGTTCGAACGTTTCGCAAAGAAACGGGGAGAGAGTTACAGGGGGTTGAAGCGGCTTTTGATTTTCTGGGTGTGAATCGGATCCGCATGCAACTGCCGAATGAGCTTCAGGGTTTGTGTTTAAAAGTCTCCAACTTGGGCAGGGGGATAATCGTCGTGTCTGACCATCTGACAGGCGGGAGGCGGCAGTTTGTGTTGGCACATGAACTTGGCCATTTTTTGCTTCATGATTTCGGAACCCACACCTTTTTGGAGGAAACGGATGCGGATTTGGCTGTGGCGGCCTATCGGGCGAACAACCAATTATCTTATTCAAAGGCCTGGGAATCCGAGGCGAATGAATTTGCACAATGGTTCTTGATCCCGCAGGGCTCTAAGATTCAGAGACGTTTACAGCGCGCCGAGTCGCCTTTCATTCCGTTGCTTAGCGAACTTTCGCAGAAAACCGGGCTTTCGCTTAGCGTACTCGCCTCCCGATTGGTACGGGAAACCGGGTACGCGATGTACCTGGTCTTATCCCGAGGGGGAGATGTCGCGTTTCGAAATAAGTCCGGGGAGTGGACGGAATCGCGGGATGTGGAATATAACGCGGGGATCCCGTCGGACGGCGTGTCTGCCGAGTTGGTTTATAGCAAACGTTTTGATGCGCGAGGCCCTTCGCGGATTGCGGCGGAGGAGTGGTGTGATGAGTGGAAAGAACGCGAACTGTATGAAGAAGCGTTTAGCACGGGCTACGGGGATGTCTACACCTTCCTGTATGATCGATATTGACCGATGCCGATAGCGTGGCAGGCTTGGCGATCTCTTGGGACGCTCTTTTTTGTCGAAAGATGGAGATGGCGGCGTCGTACTACGGGGTTGGTAAGGAAGCGATCCATGTGCAAGAAATGCGGCCTCAAACCGATGACGATCTGGCGGCCGGTCGTACAGTTCCCGCCTGCGGGCGGAAACAATTCCGCCAGATCCAAAGCGCATGACGCAAGGCTCGGGGGCGCATTCGACCGTCCCTCAGTTCTCTCCCGCGCCGAACGGACTTACAGCGCGCGACAAATCAAGGAATGTTACGACGGTATCGGAATGAAGACTCATAAGGAAGATACGCAAGGCCAATTCTGGTCGGCCGCAAAAAAATGAGGTCGCGCGAATCGTTAAGCCTGGCGGAAAGGTGATTTCGTTTGGATGGAATAGCCAAGGGATCGGAAAGAGGCGCGGATTCGAAATGTTGCGCATCCTGCTTGTCGCACACGGCGGAGTCCATCACGATACGATTGTCGTAGTGGAACGGAAGAAGTAAGAATCATGATGTGCGATCTCACACCAAGGAATCGCATGGGGAAAACTCAAGATAATGTGATCATACACAATGGGATTGTGTATGATGGCGCCAAACCCGCTTGCGCCCAGTGGCACCAAGGGTTCGAACGGGTTTTTTCACGCCTCAGAAAAGCGTATGGCGCGTTGGTACCGTTTATATCATACATAATCTATGTTCCACGGGCCGTTGTGGATGTTTACCTTAACCAGCCAATAATAGCGTCATATGGGGCGCATTCTGGTATTCGAATCGAATTCGTACAAGGTGTTTCGTGTGGTATGACTCAATATGGTATGATCATTTTATATTCATGAGTGGCAAGAAGAAACGGGAGAAAAGGGGACACAGTATGGATAGCAAAACAAGCGTCATCCTGTCAGAGGAACTTGTGAATCGCATCGAAGAGTATCGCAGGAAAATACCGGGACGTATTCCGTCGCGCAATGAAGCGATTCAGAATCTG
>JAJYTO010000211.1 GCA_021793015.1 Bacillota bacterium | reverse complement strand
AGAGTTGCAGCAGGGTTCATCGCTGGGCAAGACAGGTCGGACCATAAAACGGCGTGAAAGTCGGCGGCGTTACGAAAAGAGTGACATCATCCGTTTCGCTCTCTTGGCCGTGGGCGCGGTGGTGGTGATGCTGCCGTTGCTCTGGATGTTGACCGTCGCGTTGAAACGCAACTCGGAAGTATTTGCGATACCGCCGGTTTGGATTCCTCATCAGTTCGCCTGGGAGAACTTTGTAACCGGGACACAGCAGATTGATTTTTGGAGGGTCTTCGGCAATTCCGTCATCATAGCGGTCATCCATACGATCGGCGCAGTTGTGAGTTCGGTGTTGGTAGGCTATGGTCTGTCGCGCATCCGTTTCCCGGGGCGAAAACTATGGTTCTACCTGTTTATTGGCAGCATGATGTTGCCCGGAGTCGTCGGCATGATTCCTGTGTTCCACTTGTTCACGTTGATCGGTTGGTACAATACCTGGTTTCCGCTGATCGTACCGGCGTTTTTCGGGAATCCGTTCTTCATTTTTCTTGCCCGGCAATACTTCAGCACGATTTCGTCGTCTTATGACGAGGCGGCCAAAATTGACGGCGCAAACCACTTTCAAATCCTGACAACGATTCTGGTGCCCATGTCCAAACCCATGATCATCACAATGGCAATCATGGCCTTTCAGGGTTCGTGGAACGACTATCTGCAACCGCTTATCTATATTATGAATCCCAAGCTGTGGACGTTGTCCGTGGCGATGGCGACGTATATCGGCAGCTACTACACCCCCTGGAACCTATTTATGGCGGCGGATCTAATTTACATGTTGCCGATGGTGCTGGTCTTCTTCTTCGCTCAGAAGTACTTCATGCAGGGCTTGGGAACGCTTAACGCTTCAGGTCTCAAGTGAATGTGCGCAAGAACCGTCGATGTGCGCGAAAAAGGGGGGATGTCCCGGCGCGACAGCCAGCAATACGCGCTGCAAGGCGCGGCAGGGAAGCATTGTGCACGAAACATATAAAGGGGGACTGGGCAATGAGCAAACGTAAATTGATTGGCCTTACCGGCGCGGCACTGTTGATGACCGGGGTTACGGTTGGCCCGGCATTTGCCAGCAGTACGCCCATTCACGCAAAACGGTCGGCGCAACCGGTGACGGTGACGCTGCTCACGTGGGAGAACCCGCAGACAAACCATCAGATCATGGTCTCCATGGCCAAGTTTGAGAAGTTGAATCCCAGCATCAAGGTGCAACTCATCCCGAGCCCGCTGCAGGACTATGGAACGAAGCTGAATTCGATGATCGCGGCCGGTCAGGCGCCGGACATCTTCGAACTCGGCAACAATAATGAGCAGCAGTGGGGCGTACAGGGGCTGCTGTATAACTACATGCCGCTCGCGAAGAAGATTCCGGGATTTCTCGGGCATTTCTTCCCGGGAGCCAATGTGAACTGGAGAGTACACGGCGCCCTCTACGGCCTGCCATCACTGATGAATGTCTATGGCATCTTTTATAACAAGACCCTCTTTGCAAAGGCCCACATTCCGTTCCCGAAAAATGGCTGGACATATCAGCAGATGTTCAACGACGCGCAAAAGCTTTCCGGTACGGTGGGTGGGGTCCATCAATATGGGTTGTATAACCCTCAAGATTCTCCATTCAACCTCGGGGTGTATGCATATTCAGCCGGCGGCACGCCCTTTGCAAACTCCATCACGAACGCGACCATGGTGGCGGCCGGTCCTCAGTTTGTGCAGGGCCTGAAGCTCTTCCAAAAATACATCAGGAGCGGCGCGGTGACACCCCCGACATTTAACAACGGCAACGATGAAAGCCTGTTCCTTGAAGGCAAGCTTCCCATGTGGGCCGCCGGGCAATGGAACGCGGAACAGATGATCGGACCCGGCGCTCCGAAGAATCTCAAGTGGGGATTTGTCGCCAATCCAATCGTGAAGAGGCCGAGCACCATCTATGACTGTGTGGGATGGGCCAGTCCCAAAAGCATCAAGGATCCGGCTGCCGTTTTCAAGGTGATCAAATATCTGGACACGACCCAGTATGCGCAGTCGCTCCCGAGTGCACCAGTGGCGCCTCCCGCCTATCAACCATCTTCGGGGCCATACTATCACGTGATGATCGCTTCCGGACACAGGGATTTTGTGGCGGGTCTGGACTGGATGCTGCACGCGCCCAATAAACAGCCGAGCACTTTCCTCGAAACTTGGGGAACTCAAGCGCTCCAGTTTGTCAACGCTGACTGGAACAACCTCCTGACGGGCCAGGCGCCGCTGTCAACATTGAATCAGATGGTCACACAGATCAACAGCGTCATCAAGATGAATCGAAATTAGAGGGAATGGTTTGACCGGACGACGGAGGTTGGTGTTTGCCGACCTCCGTAATCGTGAAGCGCGGATATTCGCGGTGGATGTCTGTGATCCCATTTCGCTCAATTCCGGCGTGAACGAGATCTCCCTTGTGGTCCCGGCGACAAGCGGCTCGAACTGGATGAATGTAAGCCAGATTACGCTTCAATTGAGTGCAAGAATACCGTTGCGCGTGACCTGCCACGATCATGGCGAGCCACGCGGAGTGTGGGGTGGGTTATTTGCGAAATTTGTGGGTGCAAATGGGACTCGGAACCCTGAGTGTCGTCGCGGCGCTGGTCAGCGCGGTTGCGCCGGCCGCGGCCGCATCAAAGGGTATATCTGAATCCGCCAGAGTGGCGATGGACAGAGCGAATATCGCGATGCACCATTTCGTGCAGCACTACTGGCAGGCCGACAACAACCTGTTTTACAACAGCTATCCATACCCACAGTCCGGCAATAACTACTGGTGGGAAGCCAACGCGGTCGACGCTTTGGCGGAGGGTGTGCAGCTGCACCTGACGACCGACTGCGCCAAGTACATTCACTTGATCTATCAGAGGATCGCAGCAGACGGGAGCGCGGTCACCGCCTATTTTGACGATGAGGACTGGATGGGACTCGGCATGCTGCACGCTTATCGAGCCACCGGGAATAAACAGTACCTGCACGTGGCTGAAGTGCTCTTTGCGGACATCTATGGGCACGGTTGGCAGAAGAAGGGCGGGATCATCTGGAACCGCATCGGTTCCACATACAGAAACACGCCGGCGAATGCTCCCGCCGCGCTTCTTGGCGCCGGTTTGTACGCGGTGACCCACAATCGCTGGGATCTGGCGGAAGCGGAGCAGATTTACGCGTGGGAATGGTCACATCTTGTCGCAAAGAACGGCATGGTGTGGGATGGCATGCAAGTTAACAATCAATTGAACAAGGCACAGTATACCTACAACTATGGAACGGTGATCGGAGCCTCGCTGAAGCTGTGGCAGGACACACACCGGTCGGTCTATCTCGAAAATGCGCAACTTGTGGCCAAACGGTCGATCGCCGTCTTCACGGATGCGCCCTCTCTCCTCTTGACCCCAACGGGACAGGGCGACGGTGGACTTTTCAAGGGCATCTACGTCCGCTATCTGTCGTGGATGGTCCGCGATTTCCCCAAACAGACGATCTATCGGCGGGTGCTTGAGGCAAACGCGCAGAACGTCTGGTTGCACGATCGCACCCCGGAAGGTTCATTCGCGTCCAATTGGGCGAATCCGAAGAAACCGCCGCAGGGCGATATCATTCAACTCAGCACAGAGCTGAGCGGAATCTTCTTGATGAATCAGATCGCGGGCCTGCAAAAGGGCACGATCGGAAAATAGGGTACGAGGGAGGAATGAAATGAAAATGCGACCGTCCAAGATCACGGTGAGCGCGGTGGCGCTCACGCTCGCGATGGCGTCCACACTGCCTGCCGCGGCCGCTGTCGGTAAACGCACTGACCAGCGGAACGCGCAATTTGGCATACAATCCCAGTCCGTGACTCTCGTAACCGCTTCTCCGAGCAAGTACCTGACAGGTTATCAGAAGGCCATCAGTTATCTGACTGGTAAAGTACAAGCCAGCGGCGCCGTCCTTTCAGGTTCAGGCCAGCCGGCGTCCACCGCCGACACGGCGTATACGGCTGTCGCCCTCGGGTTAAATGGACAGGGGAGCGCCGCCCAGAGCGTTGTGGCTTGGCTGCTCAAAAATCAGAACAGTGACGGAGGATGGGGGGCTGTCCCAGGGGCTTCGGGGCAATCTGACCTGCGGGACACGGCGCTTGCGCTATGGGCCATCGGCGAGATCGCGCATTTGAATGGCGACTCCGTTACCGCTTCTTTCGCTCAGTTGAAATCGGGGATGAATTATCTTCTCGGATTGCAGAGCAACGTCACGGGAGCCTTTTCGGACGCGGGCGGCACGCCGGGCGCAGAGAGCAACGCCATTGCCGTCCGGGCGCTGCAGGTCGGAGGATACCTCGCTTCGCAAGCAGGGCACGCCAGTTCCGCGCAACTGTGGAGCCACGCGGCGGCAGCGGGCGCATCCGCGCTCAACGTGGACAATGGCATCGCTCGGGTTTCCACCACCGACATGCTAGCCGGTGCATTGTGGGGCATCGCGCCGCAAGTTCAGGCGCAGCGTGAGGTGGGTGCGACAAACGACCTGACGTTTGCGTACATGGGATTTGGCGCAAAGCCGGGGCCCGGATACTTTACCAGCATGGATTGGATTAACGGGGTCGGCACCTTCAACTATGCCATTGCGGCCGCCCGGGCCGGACTTCCAGATCTTGCCGTGTCCCAGTACAATTATGGGTTGACACTGCAAAATGCCGATGGAGGCTTTGGTTCTATGGCTCATCCGCCGGTGGGTCCGGAAACGGGATCCTTTTCAAGCGGACCGAACAGTTCCAGCGTGCTGGTGACGGCCCACTATCTGTTGGCGACGCATGCCCTGCTTGCGCATCATGTCCTTGGGTTCGGATGGGATTCGGCATCGGTCTCAGCAAACGGCGCGACAAGTCAACTCTCTGCATCCACTCCGGCTCTGGATCCGGCGATTCCCATGCAATCCGGTCCGCGCATCGCAGTCCTTATCGGCAGTCCTTCTGCGACGATCACCGCGAGTCAGCCGGCCAAGAGCAATACCTCGGAAGCCAATTTGCAAATGAATGTCGCCTATGAACTCACGCAGATGGGATACCGCGTGACGCTGTTCTGGTACAAGCCGAATCAGGCCGAACAGTTCTACAACATGAACGCCTTCTGGAATTCGCTCGGCCAATTCCAGGATGTGATCGCCTCAAACGGCACATTTTCCTACACCAACGGGTTTAAAACCAGCTTTGCGAACCATCAGGCGCAATTTCTCACTTGGTTACAGCAGGGAGGCCGTTTCATCGACGCCGGCGATAATGCCGCTCTGTCCTCTTTGGGAGCCCAGACCTCTACGTCGTCGACCCCCGTCAACCAGGTGCGCTTGACCGCTTCTCTCGGCGGACTGTTGGCCCAAAACGGCGGCTCGCGCGACCAGGCGTTGACATCGCCCGCGACGACGGCTTACTATTCCTCGGCTCCCGGATATACCGTTTTTGCGAGCGGCCAGGTGGGTTCCCAGTGGCAACCGGTGGCCGTCGGAAAGAAGGTGGGGTCGGGACGCATTTTCATGACCACTCTGCCTGTCGGCAGTTATTCGGGGGATTATGCGCCGACGCTCGCCGCCATGTTCGCCTGGTCCAACAAGGACGTGCAAGTTCCGCAAAAGACGCCGGCGAATTATACGTCTGCGGCGCAGCAATTGTATCAGGCGATGCAAAAGGTATACGTGATACCGGGAACGAATCTGTACAGAGAGCTTAACATTCCTCAGGCGCACACCCGAACGTACTCGTATTTGTGGCCGTTCACACAGGCGTTCGGCGGCGTGGCCGCAAGCAACACCGCCTTGTCAAGCGTGGCGAACGTTCCGGGACTGCTGTCCAACCTCGCGCAGGGTTTGAGCCAATACTA
>JAJYTO010000210.1 GCA_021793015.1 Bacillota bacterium | reverse complement strand
CAATCCCGCGTTTGTCGGCAAGATTCTTGCTGCGGTGGGCGATGCGATCAAATAACCACGGGACGCACAGCAAAAGGTCATGGATTGTCCATGACCTTTTGGCTTGAACGGCGGTCACTGATCAGGTACCCTGATATTGGATGCCAAACGATAGAGGGGTGGACCATTCTAGTGACCCAACTTGAAACACTTCAATTTGGTATGAATGAACTTGAGCCCCTGCGCCATGCGCTGGTCGAACACGCGGTGTATGGCGCCGTCAATTCCCCAGCCAAGGTGCAGACCTTCATGGAACACCATGTATTTGCCGTTTGGGACTTCATGAGTCTCTTGAAGCGCCTGCAGAATGATTTGACATGCACGGCGGTGCCCTGGCTTCCGAAATCCGAACCTACATACGCCAGATTCGTGAATGAAATCGTACTGGGGGAGGAGAGCGACGAGGACGGCGCCGGGGGATACCGGAGCCACTTTGAACTGTACCTGCAGGCGATGAAGGAAAGCGGCGCTCACGTGGAGCCGATTCAGCGATTTATCACCGCCTTGCAAGCGGGTCTGTCTCCCTCCAGGGCATTGGATGAAATAAACGCGCCGGAGTGCGTCAAGAAGTTTGTTCTCCATACGATGGATGTGGCCATGAACGGGGGCGTTCACCAGGTCAGCGCCGCGTTCTTCTTTGGCAGGGAAGACATCATCCCGGACATGTTTCAAACGTTGATCGCCGAACTGGGCGACAGGGGTCAGCCGCCGGCCACATTGGAATATTACCTCAACCGCCATATCGAACTCGACGGCGATCTGCACGGGCCGCTCGCGCAAAAGCTGCTTGCTCATGTGTGCGCCGATGATCCGGTTAAGCAGGATCAAGCCATACAAACGGCAAAGGAGTCGCTGCTCGCCAGGATCGAATTGTGGGATGGCGTGTTGGCGGCCGTCTCGCGGTAAGTCGCATGTGCAGTGTGTTATCTAATATGACACAAAATTACACAAAACCCGTTTTTTCATGAGAATTCTTCATAACCCTTCCTCCGCGTCATCTGCTGCGTGAAATCTTCCGTGTGGGCCATTGACCGACCGCAAATGTCGTGTTAGTATAGCTGACATGAAGATCTTCTAGGGTTCCGTCAGGATTGGCCTCGTGTATGCGGGGCGTTCTGGGACTGGTCCGAGAGGGGATCCACGCCCGAGAGCGGCGTGTCACGGAGGGACAAAAGCCCGGGAGATTGCAGTGTTTTTCTGCAATTCGCCCGGGTTTTTGTCCTCTCTGCATAGGAGGGGGACAATGATGGCCAAGCCAACGCGACTGTTTTACGCAAGCGACATTCACGGCTCGGAACAGTGTTTTTTAAAGTTTATCAATGCGGCCAAATTCTATCAGGCACAGGTCCTGGTCATGGGCGGAGACATCACCGGCAAGGTGGTTGTTCCCCTGGTTCGGCGTGGTGGACCGTATGAGGCGCAGTTCCTCGGCCAAATACATCGCGTGCAGGAGCAAAGTGAGATAGAAGCGCTCGAAAAAGCGATCCGCTTCAATGGATTTTATCCGGTGCGCATGGAATCTGACGAACACCAGGAGGTGGCCGCCGATGAGGCGAAACGTCAGCAACTGTTTGAACGACTTGTGGTAGAGTCGTTGGTGCGCTGGATGCACTTTGCGGAGGAACGGCTCAAGGGATTGGGGGTGCGCTGCTATGTGAACCCTGGCAACGACGACGAGTGGGTGGTCGACAGGGTTCTCGCCGAGAGTCGATTTGTCGAAAATCGCGACGGCGACGTCGCCGAGATCGACGACCACCACGAAATGGTTGTCGTCGGCTACAGCAACACCACACCGTTCAGCAGTCCCCGGGAGCTATCGGAAGAGGCGCTGCAGCAGCACATCGCCGGACTCGTGGAAAAGGTGACCCACCCGCACCGAGCCATATTTACGCTTCATGCGCCGCCGTATGGAACCGGTCTTGACAGCGCGCCGCTGCTGCGGAACCGGGAAGTGGTCACGCGCGGCGGACACACAGTCATGACGCCCGTCGGCAGTACGGCAGTGCGCAACATGATCGAATCGGCGCAACCGATGCTCGGGCTGCACGGCCATGTCCATGAATCGCGCGGCGCAAAGCGCCTGGGTCGCACGCTGTGCCTGAATCCGGGAAGCGAGTATTCCGAGGGCGTGCTGCACGGAGCGCTGATCACCCTGGGCAAGGACAAGGTGGTAGGGCATCAACTGGTGACCGCATAACCATCCGGCCACGCTTTCATGCCCAAGTTTTGCGGAGCAAAATCTCACCGAAGTCTTTCACAAGCGCAAAGCCCGCTCGGGGAGGAGTCATCTATTGCGCCCGTCGCGAGTTGTGCGACAGCGCTGTTTGAGCAGGGGCGCAATAGATGACTCCGACCGGCAGGGGCCATCGTATTCTCGGGACTCAACCACCATGCCTGAGTTTTGCGAAGCAGAATCTCACTTGCGCGCCGCCAGACGCGAATGCTTTTTGCGGGAGAGTGTCTTTATTTTGACAGACAGATCTGCGGAACATGCGATGAACGGTCCAGAAAAGACGAAACGGACATTGAAGCAGGCATATTCGCTGTGGGATCTTTGCAGTCTGTCCATTTCCAGCGTTGGACCGGCGTTCAGCATCTCGGCCGCCGCCGGCGTGATGATCGGGTACAGCGGGATCTACAGTTTGCTGGCGCTGCTTCTCATCGCCGCGCCGTTCATCGTTTCTGCGTTTATTTTCCGCGTATTGAACAGGCACTTCCCCCAGTCGGGGGCATCGTATCACTGGTCCGCCAGGGTGCTCGGGGCGCCTGCCTCGCGGTTTCAGGGGTGGGTGATCATCCTTGCCTACTTTACTTCGCTGCCGCCGATCGTGCTGCCGGCCGCCCAGTACACGATCGCCCTCCTGCATCCATCATGGCAGCATGACGTTCTGGCCCAATTCTCCATCAGCACATTCTGGCTGGTTTTCGCCGCCATTCCACTGTTATCTGGCGCACGGCCGACCGCACGCATGACGCAGGTATTTCTGGCCGTCGAAATTGTGTTCCTCGTCATGTTCGCCCTGATGGGAGTGTGGATGCTGCCGCACGCCCATTTTCCGTCCTGGAGCGGGCGCCCCCCAATCGCGGGCATTCTGCTGACCATGATCGTGGCGACCACCATCTTGGACGGCTGGGAGATCGACAGCTACGCCTCGGAAGAATCCGCCAAGCCTGCCCAGGATCCGGGGCGCGGGGGCATCATCGGCGCTCTCGTGGCGCTTTTGATGTACGGGGTGTTTTTTCCTCTCATCATCGGAGAAACGCCGATCGCGCAACTGGCCAATTCACCTGATCCGATGATCGCCTGGGCCAGTCATATGAAACTGTTTATGCCACACGTTCTGGACAAAGCCATCCTCATCCCCATTTTGGCGTCGACGGCCGGCTCTCTGTGGTTGACGGGGTACATACTGATTCGGGCTCTGTATGCCATGGGGCGCGATCGCTTGTTGCCTGGATGGTTTGCCAAGCTCAATCGTCAGGATTCGCCAGCCGTCGCGACGCTCATCGTTTTTGCCGCTCTCTGGTTGATTGTCATCCTGCAATTGTTCGTCAGTTCTCTTGCGAGTTTCTTTGCCATCATCCTGTCTGCGGCAGGCTTTTTTCTTACCCTCGAATTTATGCTGGACAGTTTCACCGCCACGGTTTTTCTGTGTAAGCAGCACCAAAGAGGTTGCGGAGAAACGGCGCCGACGCACTCTCACTCTCACCGTGTGATGGCCATAGGCTCGGCTGTGACGACGCTGTACCTGTTGGCCGTCCTGATCGCATTTCTGGTCCTGAGTCCCCGTGTCATCTCACCCTGGTCAGACTATGCTGCCATCGGGTTGCTGGCTGCAGGCATTCTGTTCGCGCTCTATCCGCGCAAACGACGTCAGAAGCTGCACATCGTCCACTTTGATGGGGAAGATGGAGTCTCGTCAGTGGCGGCTGCGGACGCAACATATGTTAGATAATATAACTATAAATGATCGAAAAACTGACTTATGAACAAATCCTCTTCAACCCTATTGACCAGTCCAGAATGTTGTGTTAATATATCTGACATAAAGATCTTCTAGGGTTCCGTCAGGATTCGCCTCGCGTACGAGGGGCGCTCTGAGACTGGTCCGAGAGGGGATCCACGCCCGAGAACGGCGTGTCACGGAGGGACAAAAGCCCGGGAGATTGCAGTGTTTTTCTGCAATTCACCCGGGCTTTTGTCCTTTCTTCCTATGCGGGTGAGAATGGCGCGAGTTGCAGCACGATATGCTGGACGCCCCGTGTTCTCTCCGTATACGGTGGGTAAGGCACGATCAAAGCGCCGTGCAGCAGCGCCGCGACTCGTCCTCTCTCCGTATACGGGGCAGAAGAACGGAGACGCCAGGGTTGGAAATTTCGTCGCGGCGCCCTCTCTCCGTATGTGCGGGAGGAGGACCGGCAACGGCATAGCCATGCGAAGGAAACGGGGGAAAGGGATGGGTTCGGCAAATTTCTCGCGAAAAGCGACGGGGCTTGTGCGGCAAGCAAAGGCGTCCGATGTGTTCATGTACAACGTCAATTTTATTAACATCGCAATCGGTGTTGCGTTCATGTTCTTATTCATGCCGGCAGGCGCGTATCCGCACACCAACATGTACGTGTCGACGCTCGTCTGCACCCTCGCGGTGCTGCCATGCAGCATCGTGTACGCCATGTTCGCCAGCGCCATGCCGCGATCCGGTGGAGACTATGTCTATGTGAGTCGGGCGCTGTCTCCCTTGTGGGGGTTTGCCGCCAACTGGAACTACACCATTTGGAGCTTTCTCTACATTGGCGTTCCAGCCGCTTTTCTGGGCAAATACGGCATCTCCGCGCTCGCGCGCACCCTGGGCGTCTACCTTCGCGCGCCGGGGCTCATCACGGTCGGCAACTGGTTCACCACTCCGATCGGCGTATTCATCACCGGTGTCGTGTTGATCGTCCTGTACGTCATTTTGTTTGGGATCGGAACGAACGTGTACATGCGCCTGCAACTGATCTTATTCATCGTCGCGGCGCTTGGACTGGTGACCACGCTGATCGTATTTGCGAAGTTTCACGGATCTTTTCCGGCTGCGTTCAATCACTACATGCAAGCGCTGGGCGGCAGTCCCGACACCTATCGCGCCGTGATCGACTCGCTTGGGAACCATGCGGTTCAACCGGCGGCGTTCGGGTGGCGCGACACCCTCATTTCCATGACCTGGCCGTTTACGGTGCTCGGATTCAGCATCGCGTCCGCCTATATCGGAGGCGAGATCAAAGGGGCCAATCGCGCGCAACTGATCGGCATGCCGGGATCGTTGCTCTACAGCGCCGCGTGGATCATCGTGCTCACCTGGGCCGTGCTGAAAGTGGCGGGCTTTTCCTTTATGGGGGATCTGGGAGCGCTGAATCCAAGCGCGGTCCATCTCGGATTTACGCCGACATTCGCTGAGATCGGAGCAATGCTCACGCATAACCTCGCGCTCATCTTACTGATGGGAATAGGGTTCATGCTGTGGACGTACACGTGGATGCCGATTTACATTCTCACCACAACGCGTAACGTTCTGGCATGGGCCCTGGACGGACTTGTACCACGCAAGCTTGCCGACGTCAGCGATCGAACGCACTCGCCCCTATGGGCGATCGGACTCTCTGGCGTCCTCGGCATCGTGTTTCTCTACGTCTATGCGTTTGACCCTTCATTTGCTACGATCGCCGGATTTTTCGGCCAGGTGTTCACATTTATTCTGACATCACTGGCAGCCATTGTGTTCCCGATACGGCAGAAAGACATGTTTGAAGCGTCGCCCGTCAGTTGGCGGATCGGCGGGGTGCCCGTGATCAGCATCCTGGGCGGGTTGAGCGTGGTTGGTCTCGTCCTGATCGAA
>JAJYTO010000209.1 GCA_021793015.1 Bacillota bacterium | reverse complement strand
ACTGGGATTTCAACAGGCGCGTGAGGAATTCGGCGGTCGGATGGGCCGATTCGAGACACTCGCTGGGATCGACGTGGATCCGCAGGCGTGTGAGGACTTTCGACGCATCACGGGCGCGCCAGCTATTGAGATGGACCTATTCGCGCGTGAGGATTACGTTGCGTTCCACGGCCACGAGCCATCAGCAGACTGGCGAGAGGCGACCGCCCACGACATCTGGCGTGCGGCGGAAGGCGTCTCACCGGATGTCGTCTTTTTAAGCGCCCCATGTAAAGGTTTTTCGGGTTTGCTGCCACAGAAGTGTGCAGCAGGAGATAGATACCAGGCGCTCAATCGGCTGACGGTGCGCGGACTGAGGTTGATGCTGCAGGCATTTGCCGACGAGTTGCCTAGCTTAATCCTCTTTGAGAATGTGCCGCGAATCCAAACAAGAGGAGCGGCCTTGCTCCGCGAGATCCGTTCGCTTCTATCTCGACATGGCTACGTCTTCGACGACCGGACACACGATTGCGGCGAGTTGGGTGGACTCGCGCAGCATCGCAGGCGCTACCTGCTGATTGCGCGGTTGCCGCAAAAGCTCGACAGTTTCGTGCGGCTCCCGACCAAACGGCGTGTGCGCGCCATCGGCGAGGTGATCGGGCCGCTCCCGATGCCAGACGATCCGGCGGGCGGGCCCATGCATCGGCTCCCGCGTCTCGCCTGGAAAACGTGGGTGCGGCTCGCCTTGATTCCCGCTGGGGGTGACTGGCGCGATCTGCAGAAGATCGACCACACCCAGTACCGGCTGGAATACGTGCCACGAAAAGGCGCGATGGGAGTACAGCCATGGCACGAGCCAAGCGGTACGGTCACCGGAGCGGCGGGATGGGGGCGAAGCAATGCGGCGACAGCAATTGCCGATCCGCGTTTCGGGGAGGCCGCAGCTCACCACAACAACGTATACCGCGTGACAGAGTGGGAGTCCGTCGCGGGCACTGTCACCGGATCAAGTCACGTGGCCAACGGGGCGATATGCGTAGCGGACCCCAGGCTCTTGGGAGGTTCGCGCTACACAAATAAATTCGAACTGCACGGTTGGAATCAGACGGCTACGACGGTTACGGGCACACCTGACATACAATCTGGCGCTCCGTCAATCGCCGATCCACGTCTCGGTTGCGCTCCAAGAGCCGGCTCCTACGGGGTGCAAGCCTGGGGTGAACCCGCCAGAACCGTGATTGGCGCCGGAGACATTCACGCCAGCGCGGGGGCGGTCGCCGATCCTCGCATCCCTGACGACGCGGAGAATGGCGTGTGGATCATCACTGCCGAGGACGGGACCTGGCACCGACCGCTAACAACGTTCGAGCTCGGGATGCTGCAAGGATTCCCCACGCATATGCCGGACGGTACACCGTTTCGACTCGCTGGCAAGTCAGACGCTCGGTGGCGGGAACGCATCGGCAACGCCGTGCCGCCGCCGGCCGCCCGAGCCATTGCGGGAGAAGCGCTGCGCGCGCTCATGGCCCAGAGCGACGGCGTGTGGCTGATGGACGCGGCGGAGATTTGGGTCGCACCGGAACGGAGGGAGAGACATGCGTCGGAAGGAATCCCATTGGGTCATGCAATATCCGCAGTTGATGCGTGCTACCCGGCGACTTCTTGAGACGGTCTGCGACGCGGACGCTGCCATGCGGGAGGTCTATGCGTCGATGATCTACCGCCATAACCTTACCGTGGCGGACTTACAACTCTGGGACTGCCACCTGCGGGCATATGAAGCACAGGGGGGGACGTGGGACGAATGAATACTCCTGTTAACGAATGGCGAAGCCCTCTGATCTGGTTCGGGGGCAAGGCGCGCCTTGCCCGCCGCCTCATCGATCTCATGCCTCCCCACAAAGTCTATGTGGACCTCTTCGGGGGGGGGCATCTGTGATCGCCGCCAAACAGGCAACATCGTGCGACGTGTACAACGACATCGACGAGGAACTGGTTAACTTTCTCCTGGTGCTCCGCGAGGATCCAAATCGATTTGCGCAGTCATGTGAAACCCTCCCGTATTCCCGCGCCCTCTTTGAACGCTGGAAGTGGGAAGACCCGCCCGACGATCGTTTTGAACGCGCTGTGCGATGGTTTTACATAAATCGTTCAGCCATTGCAGGCGGAAATGCCTATAAAACAGGATGGGCGCACAGTCGGCATGCCGGGGTCAATCCGGCGCGGAAATGGGCCAGGGTGACGGAACGCTTCCCGGCGTTCGCTGAGCGCATGCGAGGCGTCATGATCGAGTGCCGCGATTTTCGGGACATCATCCGCGTTTACGATGGCCCAGATGCTTTTTTCTACGCCGACCCACCCTATGTAGGGATGGAGAGATTCTACAAAGGCGGTTTTGCTGAGGAGGATCATCGCGATCTGGCGGCGATGCTGGCAAACATCCGGGGTAAAGCCATGGTGAGTTATTACCCGCACGCGCTTGTGGACGAACTCTACGCTGACTGGCGACGCACAACACTCGGCAGCCATCGATATGGGAGACCTGGATGCGAGACGAAAGAACGCGCTACGGAGTTGGTTCTGACAAATTACCAGGTTGTCACGCAGCCCGATCTGTTCGAAGTGGAGGCGAATTCGGAAGGGGGATGGAAATGAGTCGGGCAATATCTGTTTTTCTGGTTTGGTCCAGGGGACGGGGCAGCATTGAGGATTGGTCTCTCGTGGGGATCGGATCGGACGAATCTAACGCAAAAATCATGGTCGATTTCTTGAGGCAGGGCGGACGGGTGGGCAAGATCCAGCCAGTGAAATGTAACGTATTTCAACCGCGAGGGAACTTGGATATCTCTACTCCTTATACGATCGATGAACACTGGACGGAGGGGTCAGATGGGCTGTAACAGCATTGAAGAAATCACGAGGTGCATGGTGGCCGAAGCGATGCAACTTCGAGTCCTCGCGCGTCAGGCCGAACAGGCGGCGAAGCAAGCGAAAATTTTCTTAGGGCTATCGCTGGATCTGGATATGAAAACATGGGAGGTGGCATTATGCCGGAAATCGTCATGAGACGGTCGGACGCCCTGGACAAAGTCAATGAACTCGGAATTTCGGGTTTTCTGTCCGTTTTGTCTTTTCGTTACCCGGAACTCGCTCTTTTCTCGATCAGCACGTCATGGCTATGGAAGCCCCAATACATTTGCAAAGCCAAAGGGAGTGCAGGGGACCTGATCATCACATGGGAGCAGGCCACCTTGTTTCCTGTCGCGGGCCAGGAAGACGAAGGACTCGTGGCCTCTCCATAACACGAAGACTCTGCGCCCTCATCGTACCGTGATGGGGGCGAATCTGAAGGAGGGCTGATCATGGCCAAGAGTGCAATGGAGCGACATGAATTCTGGTGCAGCTGCGGCGGATGCGTGGAAGTATGGTGCGTGGGGAGCTTCGTGATCCTCCCTGAGTGCCCACGGTGCGGCCGCGCCATGCGAGAGGTCACATTCCTCCAGTTCGCCTGGCAGTGGAATGAGAAAGGCAGAAGGAGGCTTGCACAGGAGAGAATACAGTTTCGAAACAAGAAAGCAGCTCAGAGGAAGAAGCCAGCGAATCGGGGGTCCCTATGAATTACATTCGGCAGGTGAACGCGTTCTACGATTGGCTACTGGTAAATTCTATGCCTTCATCAAGCATCGCTCTCTGGCACGCCCTGATGTGCCTGGCGAATAAGTCTGGATGGGCACCGGAGTTTAATGCGGCCACATCAGCCCTGGGCGTCATGTCTGGGCTTGAACGGCGCCAAGTCGAGCGCTCCCGAAACATGCTGAAGCAGGCGGGACTCATTGACTGGAAGTCTCGCAAAGGAAATCAAGCGGCGAGTTACAAAGTCATTGCCTTGTACGACAAAAAGCGCGTCATGGAAGACGCACAAGCGGTCGATTTGTGCGTCACAGAAGACGCGCAAACTGTCGCACAAAAAAGTTCCAAAGAAGATTTGTGCGTCACAGAAGACGCACAAACTGTCGCACAACACGTCGCACAACACGTCGCACAACACGTCGCACAACACGTCGCACAAATCGAGTCTCTTCCTATTAGAGCAAATACTTTAAGTACTTGCTCTAAACAAAACGAAACGAAACAAAACATAAGAACTGCGCGCGCTGGGGGAGACCTCGAAACTTTGACTGCTCACTACCTGCAAAAAACGAACGCGTCTGGGAACCCATCCGCCGCCCAAAAACTCTTGGCTGGGCTACTGGAGAAGTACGAGGCAGACGAGATTCGAGAAAAGATCGACGTGATTGCATCTCGCACAAACATCCGTGTTCCAAGCGCAGCTCTGAAGACGGCGCTCAAGGAGGACTGGTCGCCAACTGAGCCGCAGGAATCCCCTGCGCTTCAGGCCCATCGCCAGAAGTATGCGGCGTTTTACGAGGGGTTTCCGAGTGCGTTTGCGCCCAAATGAGGGGTACTGCTCCTGCGCGCTTATGAGCCATTCACTTTGTCAGGGGGGAACAGACTTGGAACTGAAACTTGTGAACGTGGGTCACGGGGCCACCGTCTTCGTGGGGCGCATCATCTCGATCGTACCCAGCGATTCGTCTCCCGTTCGGCGTCTGATCCAGGACGCTCGGGACCGGGGAAAGATCATCGATGCCACCCGAGGGCGCCCCATGCGCTCTGTGGTCGTCTGCGACAGCGACCATGTGATCGTCAGTTCTCTGTTGGCGGATACACTATCGGCGCGTCTCGGGCACTCAGGGCTCGATACCGGACCCGCCCTGGTGCTTGGCGCGTCCGCCGACATTCTGGAGGCCCAAGTATGAGCGAGCGGGCCTTTACTCATGTACACCCTGCCCTGGCGCATCTCGCGGGGATCGTCAGACAGCAGCCATTATTGCATGCGCCGCCGCATGCCTCTGCGGGAGAGGTCGCCTACATCGCCATGGCCAACTACGCGATCAAATCCCGGATGTACGTGGCTTCTCCCGGACATTTCGTGCTGGGGATGGAAGTGTTCTTGATCGTGCTCTTTATTGTCGCGGAGATCTCGGAGCGCAGATCGGTAAAACGCAGACATCTTTCCCGGCATGGCGCCCATGTCGAAAAGGGCCGACTGAGGAATACCACAGAGTGGTTCTCTACTGTATTTCGGCGCCGGTCGCGGCAAAAATCGCAAAAAAAGAGCTGAGCTTAGGTGAACACAGGATTTTGGCGGATTTTCGATAGGACGGGGTAAAAACGGCGGATTTCGGTGGATTTCGGTGGTTGCCCGCGCTGCGGCGGCACCTTAGGCTTGACCTATGGGCGCGCGCATCTGGCCTGCCCGCCTGATGCGCAGGGAGCGTTTTGCACGAGGCGAGTGAAATACTCCCGTTGCGACGCGAACGCCTCCCGGTCAGAGAGGTGAAGGCGTGGGAACGACACTGGGAACGACGATCAGCCTATCCACCGGCGCATTCTATGTCTCTTACCAGATTTCGCTTGGACAGGTGCTTATCGCCTGCATTCTCCTGGCGATTCTGGTGACGATGTTGCTGCGGTGGGTTGGGGATTGGATGTACCACTAGGGAGGAGTGGCGTGATGATGTGGCCTGTGGTAAGCGGCACTGCCATCGTGGGTCCATGGCTCCTGATGATCGTGCCATTCACTGTCCTCGGTATTTACGCTTGGTTCCCCAAGCGCGTCCGATGACAGCGACAATTCTCAGCGGTCTGGTCGCCTGGTTCTTCTCGTCGCCCACTGTCCTGGAGTTCTTGCTGATCTATGCCTCCGCCGCCGCCATAGTGATGGCGATCGTGGGGTACGCGAGGAGGGAGTAGCGCATGTACTTCGGGAATGTGTGGGACTGGAACTTCTTCTGGTCGGTGTTTCAAAACTTCCTCGCTTCGGCCTCCCCGTTTGTCTTGATCGTCATCGCGGCGATCGTGGTAGGGCTAGATCGG
>JAJYTO010000208.1 GCA_021793015.1 Bacillota bacterium | reverse complement strand
GGCGACGATGATCATGGAGCAAGGTGTCTTCGGTGGACAATACGGCCGCCACGGAGGCGTCTGCACTGTCGCCCACTCGTCATGCACAGCGGTGACAATCCCCTGAATCATAATCGGATGCTCGATCGGAATGGGATGGGTCGACGTGGCCCAAACTGGAGCCGCCATCGTTGCGGTCACGGCGACACCCATCAAAACCAAGGCGGCCGTCCACGGCATGCGTGCCATCTTGATTCCTCCTTGTCCGAAATTCGCACCGCCTGTTCAGACGAGTCGTGGGTCAAAAAAGTTCCACTGATTCCGTCTTTCCCTGCATCCGAACCCGCACAATTCGCCGATCCTGTACATCGACGATCCGAAACGGTTCTTGGTGCTCCCAGGACCAATAACGCCGAAATCCGCGAGTATTCATCACGATCAAAGCGCAACGCTTGGCGAAACCCGATAGCCACTCAACTGCGGTTACTTCATTCCACCCGGTGGCGTCGGTAACCCTGGCGATGACAGCATCCTCTGCGGAAAATCCACCCAGAGCCGGGTTTGGACGATTTCGAAAACAGTTAGGGCAAACCAGGACGGCGTTATCTGCGGATCCGAGTTTATCGGCATTGACTCTCAGATAGCGGGCCAAGTGCTTGTCCATTCTCTGTCCGCAGGACTGGCACTCTCCGTTGAATTTCGCGTGTAAGTCCTGGATTAAAGTGCGATTTGACGATACGGGTTGCATCGCCTTCCCGACGACGGGCTCATTAATCGGTTCCGTGACAGGCAGAACACCCCTTATCGTTTGCCGTTTCATCCGTACGTCCGCATGAGTTCTAATCGGAATACCATATCGCGAACGTTCTGGTCCCTTTCTTTGTTGTACTCAACGGTCTGCCATTGACCGTGGTCTTGGTCTTGGTACAGCATCATGACTTTCCTGTATACGGGGTGAACGGCTTGCGCCTTGGCCGCTGCATTTCCCGGCTCATCGTTAATGACTCTTTTGGTTTCCACCAGCAGGATTCCATCCCCTTTGATGCGGCCTTTCACTCCGACAATGAAATCCGGATAAAAATTCGGCTGTCCAGGCAACGGCAGACATACTGAATACGGCTTGCGAGATGGATTCCGATACCACCACTGCACGATCTCCTCTTCGTCCGCATCAAGTTCCTGTGCAAACGCGAGTTCCCAGGCATTTAAGTCAGGCGGCATGACGCCGTACACGTTGAGGCGCGACGGCAAGAGCGGTTCGTCACTTACCACGATGTCTGGTATTTCTGTTCCATCCACCACCTCCATGTGATTCGCCAGAGTTTCCGATACAGCATCCACTAAGATCCGTGGCTGCAGAGCGAGGATTTTTTGCAGTCCCTCAAATAGGCCATCGTCTGTCAGCATGTCGCTCCAACCCCGAGACACGCACTCTTCACGAAATCTCTTGATAAGCGCAGCTTGCAGATCGCGCAGATCCACCATTCCGTTTTCATTGGACGCGAACATCACGGCTTGGGCCCGTTTCGCAATTTCCTTTTGGGCCAGCGGCGCCAGCACATGCTCTGTAGAAAATCCGCGCCCACCGAAAATTTCGGTTGTCTCCATAAGAATTTGCACGGCACTTTGGCGTGCTCTGTTCATGGCATGATCGTCCAACCGAATCCTGTTGGCCAGTTCATCTCGGAACTGATCCGCTGGGATTACGGCCGTACGGGCGCGTTTGAAGACGCGCGGGAATTCCGATGAGGTACGCAGAGGATAGCGATACTCTCCATTTCTATCAGGCGCGTTAGGTCGATGTCTTCTGGGTTGCTGTTCCGGATCAACGACGATCCATTCATCCAGCCATGCGAATTGTCCTTGAACCGCTTGTCCTGGGTGTCGGGGGTCGCCATTTCGATCGGAGCCCAGCCTGTCTCCTACTCTCTCAGGCGGATCGGGTTCGTCTTCTACCCCAATCCCGCTCAGTTGTCCGCCGGGGGTCGGCACGGCACGTGGTTCATTCAGTTCCAGTTCGACAACAGACACGTTTCTTGACACCTCAGCCAACTCATCGCGAATCGCATTGATTCGCTGCGCCGCCGTCACCAGCCCCACTTGAGACTCTCGAACCGACAAGAAAACATATCCGTACATCAGAGCATCCGGAATATTTCGTTCTTGCAACCGTCTATCCACGCGCATGATGCGTCCGACAATCTGAATCCCGAATTGTGGGTCGCGACTGGTACGCATGGAAACGAGCGTAAAAGCCCGCGGCGCATCAAACCCAGTGGCCACGGCCATTTTGAACACAAGCACCTCGACTGTTTCGTCAGAGGCAATCGTCAAAAGATGGGGATCCGGTTCATCCGCAGTATGCGTGCGCACCTGGTCGTCTGAGAATCCCATCTGACCCAACCATTCGACAATCGTGGGGATGCTGTCAGGCGACGAATCGGCCTGTACAAGAAGAAGAGGAGTCATCGATACTCCAATTGTGCTCAACATCTCTTTGATTCGATTGTGCGCCTGTACGCCTCGTTCGAGCGCCGTTTTGCGAAAATCGATCAACCCTTGCGCACTGACGTGCGTTCGAAACGAGAATGCATGAACTCCTTGCTTGATCAATCCGGCTTCCACCCCCTGTTGTCTCGAAATCGAGATTCGATTGGGGTGGTGAATGTCGAGAACCCGAACAAAGCGATTCACGTCTTCGTCGCGAGGGGTTGCCGTCGCGAGGATGGTCACATCCGGATCAAGCACATCGCGAAAAAAAGAAAAAGCTTCCGTGTGTGCCCGAAAGCTATGGTGCGCCTCGTCAACCACGGTTCCGATCAAGACTCCACTCTGACGTGCCACTTCTAACATTTGATCGATGGACGGCAGTGTCTCCGTACCCTGTCGTGCAAGACGACTTGATGTTTTTCTCGTGGCAACGGAAGCCCAGGTCAGGATATATATACAGCCGGAAAAATCCGTATCCATGTCGCGTTCGGTCTCCAAAGAGCGCGCGCGAAGCCCTGCACACTCCCGTTGGATGTGCCGCTGCGCCTGACCTGTTAGTCCTGCAAAGGGAGCAAACCAAAACCATAGAATCGGATGCTGAGAAGACAACCATTCCATGACACGCGAGGCCATGAAGGTTTTCCCGGTTCCTGTCGGCGCCTCGATTAACACGTACCCAGTCTCGCCGACGATGAGCCGTCTGCTTTGTTTGTAGTGCGCTGTGTGTTGCACGCGGATAATTTGGGAAAGACAGTTGCTCAGTATCTCTACGGTGTTTTCAATGGCATCCTGCTGAAATCGCTTGGGGACGATTGGGCCGTCTCTCATGCGAACCGCCCCCCAAACGCCGCCATTAACCTGTCGGGGATCTTCTCGATAGTGATGCTGTCCTGCTCGAATCGTTCTGTAAGAATACCCGGTTGCCAAGTGTACACAAGGACATGTCCGTTCACCGTCTCAATCTCATCGACCAATGCCCGTAACACCTCTTCCTCAACACGCGGTAAGTACACGAGCATTCCATTGGGAGTTTCAGTGAACTGAAAAGGCAGTCCTCGCCCATAAGGTATAAGGTGCTGAGTATGCATGAGTTGGACGGCAACCCAGACTTGTTCATCTCGAAGCGACTGAGATACTCGCTCTGTTGATACTCCCTGCACTCGCAAGTAAGCGCAGCTATCCGACCCCAAGTCGCCATCGTCCGATTTTTGCAGGACCGCTGCAATTCGTTTTTGCGCCACATCTCGGCAGATATTCCGCTCCGGATTCCGCTCAGTCGCTTCGGTGCTTGATACCATAATAAAACGACGACGACCGTTGTCCTGAGCGTTGACTTCCATGACGGCCTGCGCAGTTGTGGCAGATCCCGCAAAAAAATCAAGGACAATCGCATCTGGGTCGCTTGCTTGAGCAATGAGGTTGCGCAATAGCGACGGAGGTTTGGGATAGGAAAAGTCGAGTCCCAATTCGCGCAATGCCTTTGTGCCTTCCTGGGTCATACCGCTTTCGATCTCAAAAGACGGGTTTTCCTCGGAGTTTTCCGCTTTACCCCACTCCGCAATCCAACTTGAGAGCGGTTGGGTGCTTCGACGCAAATCGTTCTTAAAGCGCTTAAATCTCGGCTTGTTGTACCCGATATTCTTTCCCACCCAAAATGCCACATCGGGCGATTGACTCAGAAACGGCGGTGCTGCGTTGGCCTCTATGGCATGTTTGAGAGCATCTGAGTTGTCATAGTAAGCCACTTGGCTTTCGGGAGGAAAATGAACTCGCCCTTGTGCAATAAGGTCTTCCATAGGAGCGACGCGCACTTCGCGATTTTGTAATCTTTCTCTTGAAGCATACGTCCAAACGCGGTTGGGATCACACGGATACCAGATATCGGTTTTTGGGTTGTGTAATGGATAATACAGGTTGGGCCTCTGTTCGCGAGTGAACCCCAATGTTAAATTGTCCGAAGCCCATGAATCCTTCCTGTCCTCATCCCAATTGGTGTATCCGCTCCACCGCTTTTCTGCCCCCGAAAAAGCAAACGCTTCCCGGGCGTAAACGAGGACATGCTCGTGATCGCTTGAGAAAAAGTAATCGATATTGGCCGCGTTGCTTGGTCGACGTTTGCGCCAAACGAGCGATCCAACGCGCATGCTGGGGAAGGCTTGATCAAGCAACAGTTCGAGTTTCGCCCGATTATCGTCATCGATCGATACCAGGATCACCCCGTCAGGCGACAGAAGATCGCGGGCTACAATGAACCGCTGATACAAGTACTCCAGCCACTTGGAGTGGCGGAAAGAATCCTCTTTGCTAACGTACCGGTCATTGTATACGAAATCTCGATTGCCGCGATTGTACGGGGGATCTATGTATATACACTGGATGCGGCCGCGAAACGCAAGATTCAAGAAACGCAGCACATCCTTGTTATCCCCTTCGATCAAGAGGTTGCGATAAGGCGCTTCGCCAACCGACAAATTTCTATCCAAGTCTGCCACGATGAAGTCGTGGTGTTCGCTCGTCTCTCGCTCCAGTTCGTTTCGTTCCCACACGAGCCCCAGTTTTCGTTCGGCATCTCTTTTCACCAAGACCGCTTGGAGTTCTTCGCGGGTTAGATGGTCATAGCGTGTGGTCAAATGGATATTCCACCTTTCAGAATCTTATCGTTGCTTGCGAGAGATGTCGACAGAACCTTGTACGGGATATAGCCTCAATCGGCATAAAGCGTCTGTAATCGAATCCCGCAAAATCCAGAATCTATACCAACGATGCGTATTCCGCAATGATGCCCTCATCATCGACCGTTGTTTGCCCCGCTATAATAACTATTTACGAAATCTGATTTGCTGGTATGGGTACGTTGGTCGAGTATATGTCGCACCACGTCAGCAATCATGCGATATTGTTCTGCGCGATTCGCCCCGAAGTAAATTATGACCAATAACCAAACAACCATGCCGCCTAAAAACAACATATATAGCCAAAAACTCCATTCAGCCAAATAATGTGAGAGATATGTCAACGTGCCGGTGACGAAGACGATCATTACGAGAGTCAGATTGCCGGTGTCATTCATTGGGATTGCCCAGTTACAAGCAGAAAGAATGCTTCGAAGCTTTTCCTCGGTATATTCGTGGGTGTTGAAGTGGATATACAGGAACTCCCATGTATCGGTCGTTTCGTTCAAATTACGCAGTTGACGCTTGAGACGTTTTCTGGCTCGCCGCGGATCGAATGCTCTTCTCGAACGATTGAATACTCTCATTAAGAAATCACCTCATTACAACTCCAATGCCAGATACACGTTGTCCAACTCTTCCTGCGTAATCCCAATATACGACAAGGTGATGCCCGGCGTCGAGTGGTTCAGCAGCTTTTGAATCCGCGTCACGTCCACGCCGGACTGGTGCGCCCAGTAGCCGAAGGTCTTGCGCAACGTGTGCGTACCGATCCGCTCG
>JAJYTO010000207.1 GCA_021793015.1 Bacillota bacterium | reverse complement strand
GGCAATCAACGGTTGATAACAACATTTAAACATAAATATCAGAAACTGACGACACCACGCATGTGGTCTCCCAGTTGCTTTGCCAGCTGTTGCAGCGTAGTTCGTCGCTGCTTCCGCCTGCAAATGCTATATATCAACCTCCACCGGCATGTTTGTGGTGCTGTTTGTGGTGCTGTTTGTGGTGCTGTTTGTGGTGCTGTTTGTGGTGCTGTTTGTGCTGGTGCTGTTTGTGCTGGTGCTGTTTGTGCTGGTGCTGTTTGTGCTGGTGCTGTTTGTGCTGGTGGCGATGACTGGAGCCATTATGCCCAGAGTGCCCGGCACTGGTATTGGTTCCAATTCCGATGTTGATACCGCCAATGCCAGACCCACTGCCGGATCCGTTCCCATGGCCGTCCTGCTGCGGTGCGCGATCACTCTGGCCCCCCGCAGCGCCTGGGCCTCCGGCAACGCCGATACCGCCGCTGTCTCCCTGCTGCTGTCCAGAGCGGTTCGACTCATGCTTGTTCTTAGGCTTGCCTCTCGACCCGTGGCGGGGGTGACGCCGATCACCGTACGAATGCCCGCTCCGCTTTCCTGATATCGTTGATTTCGTAGAATCGTTGCCCTGCGTGGAACCCTTGCCCTGAGCGGAAGATGAATCGCGACTGGCTTGCGTCTCCACTCTCGGTTGCGCCTTCGAAGAGGGTTCGCCGGATGGCGGTCTTACTGTGATTCCCTTGCCCACAGTAAGACCGGAACCGCCGCTTTGATGGTGGTGTGATTTGTGCGTTGCGGCGGCACCTCTATCCGCAGATCCTTTGGCCGACGATCCAGAATGATCCACGTGGTGAGTTTTCTCCGCAGACTGGGGAATTTTCCCGTTGTGGTCCCCGCCATGCCGATGCTCCAGCGCCGACCCCGACCCCACGCCGACAGAACCCACTGACACTCTGACCTGCGGAGCGCCGTTTGACTGCGGCGGCAACGGCGGCAAGTCGGCTGGCAACCGCGGCGCCGGTGGAGTTTCCTGCGACGCCGTCACACTGGTCGCCGATTTTTGTGAACGCGCAAGCGATTGCGTGTTCCCCTTGTCACTAACGCCTTGCGCCGTCCTGATCTGAGGCTTTGAAGCCGCAATTTCGATTTTTGCCTCTTCCGCCGCTTTGGCCTTGGCCTCCGCAATCGCCTTGGCTTTGGCTCTGGCTTTTGACTTGGCCTCCGCTGCCTTGGTCTTCGTCGTCTTTGTTTTAGCCCTGCTCTCCGCCGTCCTGGCAGCCTCCGACACGTCCTGAAGAGCCGCGTTCAGGCTTGTGTCATGCTGCAGTCGATCCAGCAGATCGGCCAGTTGCTTTTCACCACCCAGCGCCTTCGCCAAATGTCCCTGCACAATGTCAGTCCACGACACCGGCTGGCCCGCACGTTTTGCCTCTATATAGAGGGCCAGCCTCCCTGGCGTAACATGATAGTCAAGCGCTGTCTTGAACACCCGCTTGCGCACGGAGAAGGACACCAAATGGTAAGCCTTGTCCCCAAGCGCGGTCTTGACTTCATTGTCGACCTGTTGAATGACGCCTGTCAGCGCATTCTCGGAAGCGCCATTTTGCCCTGCGCTTGTGACAATGACAGAAGCATGGGACCTGACCATCCCCAGGCGCAGGAGTTCATGCAGGTAGACCTGTACGGCCCCGCTGATCGAATCGCCGACCACAGACAGTTGGTTCAGCGCGAGCGCCCCATTAGCGTCCAGAGCAGTGACGGCGACCACTCGCTGCGCTTTGTTCACTGTGAACTCGACGCTCGGATTGATGTCGACAGAGACATACACGTAAGGCGCCGCAGCAGCGGGAGCCGCACGGGAAAAGGTGATCACGGCGGCCGCAAGGAGAGACGCCGCCAACGCGCCCGCGGTCAAATAGAACGGTCTGCGCCTTGTCACGGCAGAACGTTTGGACGTCGCGCCTGATTGCAGACGGCCCTGGGGCAGTTCAATCTCCCCGCCGACCACCATTCCTGCTCGTCGTTCCACCCTGACAAATCCGAAATCCGAGGTGAGAACGATCGCCGTGCGTTCATCTGCAAATTCCATGACTATGCCCCGACTCATCGCTCGGTCCCTCCTTCAATAAACGAATGCAGCAGGGCATAGTCCCCCAGCAATAGGACAATGACGGCAACAATGTAACTACGCTGGCGTTCGAGTGTCTTGCGACTGACCTGCACACGCCCCTGCAACTGCTTGAGAGGCAGTGAGCGCGATTTTAGAAACAGGGATCGCAGTTCGGGATCACGCACCACTGTTTTGGCAGCGTCGATCGCATTGCGGCGAGCGTCCACGTGTTTCGGGCTGATCTCCACGAGATCCTGGAAGCGCAGTCCATAAGCGCCGAGTTCCATCGCATAGCGCGCGATTTCTTCCGACCGGTCCGATATTTCCTGATCGCGCGCGAACGCTTCGATCGCACTGCTCGCCTCAACGGTATTTTGCGTATTGCCTTCATCGTCTTCTTCCTCAAATGAGGCAAAAGGCAATTCACGCACGCGGCTGTTCACCCGAAAGGAATCGATCAGGCGCCGCCGCATCACCGTTTCCGCAAAGCTGATAAAAGTGCCGCGATCCGTCCTGTAGGCGTCTATCGCCTCGTTGAGAGCTACAAGAGCGATCTGGAACTCGTCGTCGGTTCTGGCTACGGCTCGCCCACAGACGCCCGAAGCCACGCGTTCGACAAACGGAAGATAGCTTTTTAGCAGCCGCTCCCGCGCCTCAGCGTCTCCTGCGGCGGCTTCCGCGAGCAACGCTTCCAGCGTATCGGATCCAGCCGCTTGGTTTCGCCTGAAGGATAGACGACCCACCCGTTCTGCCACCCTTCTCTTCAACAGTTCGTATCGCCGTCAACGATTGTGACCGTATATGTAAAAATATAAATATGTTAAACGTTTGGTCATCATCCTGACACACAGAATATTACGTTCATTTAGGGATAGACTTTCATGTCTGAGTTTTGCGAAGCAAAATCTCACTGCTGCTGCGCAGCACCATCAGTGAATGAAAAAGGCGCCGGCAGTGTTCTTCGCGAATGCATGACCCGCTCGGGGAGAAGTCATGTATTGTGCCCGTGGCAAGTTGCGCGAAGCGCTGGATTCCCATCAGGATGGCTCATGCATGCCGATGCAGCGAGTATTAGCGGCCCCTGGGCCGCGGCTGTCTGAGCGGCAGCGGCATGCATGAGCCGTCCGGCGGGCACGGACCACCGTATCTTCGGCATCTACATTCATGCTGCTTCGCAGCACCAACAACCGGGAAGGAAATACGCCTACGGCGATTTTTCGGGATAAGGCCTGCCAAAATGAGCGTACGCCCACTCGGTGGCTTCCCGCCCCCTCGCCGTGCGACGGAGCAGTCCCGTCTGCAGCAGGTACGGCTCATACACATCCTCAATCGTTCCGGCGTCCTCGCCAACCGTGGCTGACAACGTATCCAGTCCCACCGGCCCTCCGCCGAATTTGTCGATAATGCCCAGCAGAAGTCTATGGTCTAACTCGTCCAGTCCGTATTCATCCACCTTCATTCGCGACAGCGCCTCGGCCGCCAGGCTGGAATCAATCCGCCCATCACCCATCACCTGTGCGAAATCGCGCACTCTTCGCAACAGACGATTGGCAATGCGCGGCGTTCCCCTGGAACGGCGGGCGATTTCCTGCGCTCCCGGCCGTTCCAGGGACACGCCCAGGATGCTGGCCGCACGCGCCACGATCAATTCCAATTCATCCACCGGAAAATAACTCAAGCGGCACACGACGCCGAATCGATCCCGCAAGGGCGCGGACAGCAGCCCGGCGCGAGTGGTCGCCCCGATGAGGGTAAAGCGCGGCAGATCGAGTCGCAACGAGCGGGCGCTCGGACCTTTTCCAAGCATGATATCGACGGCAAAATCCTCCATGGCCGGATAGAGCACTTCTTCCACCGTCTTCGGCAGGCGGTGGATCTCATCGATGAACAGCACGTCATCCGCGCCAAGGTTCGTCACGATCGCCGCCAGGTCTCCGGCGCGTTCAATGGCGGGACCCGAAGTCACGCGGATGTTCACTCCGAGTTCATTCGCGATAATGTGCGCGAATGAAGTCTTCCCCAGACCGGGAGGACCATAGAACAGCACATGGTCCAGCGATTCGCGGCGCAACTTTGCCGCGTCTATATATATGCGCAAATTTTCTTTAACGGTTTCTTGGCCAATATATTCGTGGAGATAGCGCGGCCGCAAGGTTTCTTCCCTGGCGTCTTCCTCAAGCTGCACAGCATTTACGATGCGCTCGTGCATAGGCGTCCGTTCCCCTCCTTACCGAGCCAGCGCGCGAAGCGCGAGCTTCACCCCTTGCTCCAAATCCGCCTCCGCGATGTCGGCGGAGAGTTCCCTTAACACCGGCGCCGTCTCCCGATCCCCGAACCCGAGGGAAGCGAGGGCCGTCTGAATCTCGGACAATCGACCGGAAAGCGTCGGCCCCTCCGGTTCGAAACGGTTTGTCAAAACGGGGACTGCGGTTCCCGGAAGCCCAGCCAAATCGTCGAGACGGTCTTTCAATTCCAGAATCAACCGCTGCGCAGTCTTGCCGCCGATTCCCGGAATACGGGTGAGCGCTCTGGCATCCTCGCCGCGCACCGCCGCAACGATTCCCGGCGCGCCCAGAAAGCTGATCATTTGCAAAGCGAGTTTGGGACCGACTCCGCCAGCGTTTTGCAAGCGGATGAACAGGCGCCGCTCATCGTCCTGCGCAAACCCATAGAGCAACAGCGCGTCTTCCCGCACGTGCTGATACGTGAAGATTCGGAGCGATTCGCCAGCCTGGGCGCTTTTGGCCAGCGGACCAGGCACATAGACGCGGTATCCCACGCCCCCTGTGTCCATCACCAGCGCATCGTCTTCCGTCCATGCCACCGTGCCGTCCAAAAAAGCGATCACACCGAACCCCTCCCCAATCCCTCGCGGGTTTGCTTGACGCGCGCCAAAAAGGGACTGCTGTGAGCGTGCGCAATGGCAACGGCCAGCGCGTCGGCGACGTCATCCGGCTTGGGCGCGGCCTGCAGTCCAAGCAGTACCCGGACCATCTCCTGCACCTGGCTCTTTTCGGCCCGGCCATACCCGACCACCGCCTGCTTCACCTGCATCGGTGTGTAGGCGGTCTGCGGCACGGCGGCCATTTCTGCGGCCAGCACGACGACGCCTCTCGCTTCCGAAGCCGTGAAGGCCGTCGTCACGTTGCGATTGAAAAATAGTTGCTCAATCGCCGCCACATCCGGTTTCTGGCGAACGATAATGTCGGTCACCGCTTCGTAGATATCGCGCAGTCTCTCGCCCGTGGGCGTATGCGGCGCCGTCTCGATGCAACCGTATTCGATCGCCGCGAGGCCGTGCGCGGTATCGATGACTCCGTATCCCGTTCGTCCAAACCCAGGGTCAATCCCCAATATGCGCACCCGCAACATCCTCCCCGGTCTATCCCGAAAAAGTTGTCCCTGCCGGTCGGAGTCATATATTGTGCCCCTGCTCAGACAACGCTGTCGCTAAACTCGCGACGGGCACAATATATGACTCCTCCCCAAGCGACCCCTTGCATCCGTGCAAATTGCTGCAGTCACATTTTTCAATCCCTGATGGCGCTGCGCCAGTGAGATTTTGCTTCGCAAAACTGAGGCACGGAAGTCTATCCCGAAAACACGGTGGTCCATCCTGGCGGGAGTTCATCGCAGCTCTGAAAAATCCGCATTCGTGTACACATTTTGCACGTCGTCATGTTCTTCAAGATCGTCGAGCAGCGTTGCGACACGCTCCGTCTCCTTGGCAGGCACTTCCACTGTCGTAATGGGGACATAGGAAATCTGCACGCGATCGGAGTGCAGACCAGCCGAATGCAGGGACTGATCGACGGCGGTCAGATCCTCCGGCGCCGTGTAAAGGAGAAACCCGTCGTCCTGCTCCTCC
>JAJYTO010000206.1 GCA_021793015.1 Bacillota bacterium | reverse complement strand
CCTGATTCCCGCAATGACAGTTACCGCGCATGTTCCCGCTCACGATGGCGGGCTGTTGGTCACGATGTACGCCTTGCTGTATGGTCTCTCTGCCCCGCTGTTTGGCCCGGTCTCGGATCGCTTGGGTCGAAAGCCCGTCCTCATCCTGGGATTACTCATCTTTGCGGTCGGCACCGTGTTTACTGGATTTGGGAATACATTTATAGCCATGTTAGTGTTTAGGTCCATATCAGGATTGGGCGGCGCCATCATCATGCCGGCAGTCTTTGCGTTGATCGGAGATACCGTACCGTATGAACGGCGGGGTCAGGCCATGGGAGTGGTCATGGGCGCTCTGCTCAGTGCGTCGGTCGTCGGGGTGCCGCTCGGGTCCTTTTTAGCCTACGGAACCACGTGGCGATCGCCGTTTTGGGTGGTGGGCGTGCTGGCAGGGATCGGAGTACTGGTAGTGCTGACAAAGGTGCCCGCCACACCGCCGCCCCGCACGATCCCGCTCACCGTGTGGGAGACCTATCGGCGCCAGTTCAAAACCGTGTTCACCCAGGCGTCTGTGTTCTTTGCGCTACTGTCCTCGTTTCTTTGGATGGCCAGCTTGTACGGGATGTTTGCCTACGTCGGCGTGTACTATACCCACAATTTTCATCTCAATGTGGCCGAGATAGGCCTCATCATCATGGTCGCCGGATTTGGCAACATGATGGGCAATATCCTGGGAGGCCGCGTATCGGATAAAGTCGGCAAGCGGCGCGTCATGACGGCGGCCAGCGTCGTCGCGGCCGTGTGTGTCGTGAGCTTCTCGCTGCTGACGCATGTGCTTGTGGCGGCGATTGTTGCGCAGGTTGTCTGGAACATCGCCTTGGGATCCGGAACGACGACTTTGACGGCCCTGGCGTCAGAACTAAGCCCTTCGATCCGGGGAGCCATATTGTCGTTGAACAGTTCGGCCATGTATCTCGGGGCGTCGATTGCCACGGCCGTCTCAGCGGTGCTCTTGGCCAGCGGCGGGTTTTTCCGCATCGGGATCGCGTGTGGCCTGGCGGCCTTGGCCGTAGGGCCCATGATTCGCTATTTCGTGCAAGAGCAGACTGTGGATGCATAAGATAGGTCGAGTCGCTCCACGTGTTTTCATCGAAATTCAGATAGGCGTTACACGGAAAATGCCGGTCATCGACGGTGAATAATCCTTGAACCCATACCGTTCATAAAACAGCGCCGAACCCTGTAAGTAAGGGAATGAAGAATGATCGAGATCTGATTTTTAATATTGCGCGGGCGCATTATCATCTGTGGTAGGTTGAAACACGTTTTTCCATATTCACACGAGGAGATGTGATGTATGCAAAACTCATCAGTAGGGTCTGTGAGAATTCTGCGCATGATCGTTCTGGCAACTCTCGTTGCTCTGATCGCGGAATTCGTGCTTGGAATTATTGCCAATCTGTATGTTCAGTTTCCTAATACGATTACGAATGGCGATGCATGGAACTGGTCAATGACGCACAGCCCTGTGGTTCTGGGTCATGTTATTGTCGGGGGGACTCTGGTTCTTCTCTCGTTAACGACAATTGTTCTGTCGGTTATGGCTCGTCGTGCGTCCGGGGTGGTATATTCCAGTCTTGGCTTTATGTTGATCCTATTCGCTTGGGTGGGGGGTGTCGTTTTATTGAGCCATGGGCAGCAGAATGGCAGTTCACTCAACATGGCAATCGGATTTATTGGGGCAATCGTCGTCTACGCTATCGCGTACTATAGAACCAGAAACTACGTAAGATTATCATAGTCCACTGTTTTCACCTTCTTGGCACTGACGATGCAATGCGCCAAGCAAGGAGTTCTGACCTGACCCCTTTCTGTTCTTGGGGCTTATGAATTCGTACATCGTGAAGCGTCAAATACGAACCAAGCAGTTCACTCGCGACGTGATTGATACGCTGGGCAATCGCATCGGTGAGGTGGTTCTGCCCATTCCGAAATCGACAGAACTTCGTAAAACAATTCCGGATCGATTCGGGTTCCTGTTCACTCTCGATTCAATGTACTTGCTTACGAAGTTCCTCGACCTGCTCACGCGCCAAATTGGTGACTTCGGCAACTTCGTCTATGGCCATACCTTTCATAAGCAGATTTATCGCAATCTCCCGCGCTTTGCTTTCAGCAGCCTCACGCTCAATGGCCTTCACTGGATCGGTCATCCTCAAGACCTCCTTCAACCTGTCGACGTCTTCATCACTCATTGCTTTACCGCTTAGTCCCAGCAATATACCTGCCATCAAATTTCGTTCGTTTTCATCTACAATAGCCAGCGCCAAATCCAATGTCCGCTGCAACACCTCTTGGCCAGACATCCTGGGATGGCGCATGTGTGGCACGAATGCCAGATCAAATCGATCTTCTGGTTGCCAAACATCAAGGCGAATGTGCTCCTCCAGCCGCTTCAGAACAGCCTCTGCATCGCGCGACTTCAAATATACATTCTCTACACGATACTCTATGCCACCAGCATTCAGTCGATCCGGCGCTTCCAATACGTCCCGGATATACAGAACAATCGTTTTCACCGGCTTTTTGTAGTGCGCCGTGAGATGCGCATCGTACAAAAGGAACCGGTACAAGTCCTGCTCTTTGGTTGTCTGAAACTCGTAATGGAGCAATTCCCCCGATTCCGTCTCAAAAGCAAGATCGAGAAAGCTTTGCCGAATTTCGACTTCAGGTAATTCCGTCGGTATCGCTCGCAGGATTCGAACGTCGTGCAAACCGAGCCAGTCCAACGAGGCGTCGCGAAACGCATCGACCAAGTATTTGAGTATGATATCCGCTGAGTTTCTTGCCATAGCGCACCTTCTTCGGTTCCATTATACCGTTGTCTTTGATGTGTGGGAACCATCCTGTGCTTCTGAGGGAAAAACGAGAAGGACATTGGTGAACGGGAGCTTAGCGAAGCAAGGTTATGTAAATAAAAGGACTGGTTTTTTTCGATTATCTCGGCTGGATTCGTTTACGGACCCGCTACCAGTGACAGGTCCATATATTACTCCACTTTCAGCGTATACAGCTATTCGTAGCCCCGCGGGGCTACGAACACGACTGCAGATGATGGACGAACTCAAAGCCTCCTGGACAACCGCCATCGACGTAAAGGAGCGGATCGAATATACGCGAAACGGGGATGATGTAGACATTCGCGTGAAATTCCGATAGCAACAGCCTTACAATTCCTTTTCGAGTTCGAGAACTTCCCGATACAAACGGTCATTTAACCGAAATCCCTGGTCGGAGAGACCATCAAGGTACCTCTTCACTTCGGGAATCAGATGCTTGGCTTTTGCAGTGAGTAAAACGCCAAGTGTTCCGGTACAATCCAGATTGAATGTCTTAGCTAGCATTCTTGCCTGCCGGTCGTCTAAAATGACTGTTGAAATCCCTTGTTCAACCGCACCAATGATCACTTCCAACTCGCCCCGATGCAAACGGCCCGAAAGTTTCTCTACCAGTGCCTGGTCCTGAACTGGAAAAGAGTGAACTACCCCTCGCTCTAAAGCACTTTCGAGCTGTTCCGCTCCAACTGCCGCCGTGTCATTGAGAATTTCGTCACGTACTGCCGTCGGCACCATGACTTCATCGAAAAGTTGCCCTAATACATGAAATGAGCCGATGGATGATAGTGCGATGATGGGACTTGCGTTACATACGATTCTCGTCATTTCCTGGCCCCGAATCTCACAAGAGTTTCTTGATGAACGCTGCGTCGTCCTTCAGATCTTCGTCCCCGTAGTTGGCCCATGAAATATTTCGCTGGCGCAAGACATCGATGAATTGATTGAGGGATTGTCCGGCAATTTCTGCAGCCCGTGCCAATGAAACAACATGTCCTGTGTAGAGGCCGATAGCAATCGAAATAATGACCCGCTCATCAGCCGTTTGTCCGATGCCAAGCTGGTCGAGTACGGGAATTAACTCGGATGGAAGTTCGACTTGAAACTTGGATGGGTTAAGCGACATCATGAATCACCTCACAATTATGCGCATTCAGCGTTATGAGCGCCATTTTAACCTGCACAACTCCTGCACTTTCAGTATACATCACAGTTGGCGATGATGATTCTAAGACGAGTTGATTAAGACAATGATTCCTTCTCCCCAAGCCTACAAGGAGATCGCCCGCACGTATCTTGGACAGGATACATTCAACCTCTGTCGAGTTCATCCACTAGCATATCCATCAACACGAACTATTGGCCTACGAATGTTTGAGGCCAATAATTTCACATGAAAAAAGCGCCCTCGAAAGAGCGCCGAGCGCCAATCCCGACCTCGCTTATTCCGTTGCTTCGGTTCTTTCCACGATCTCGCCATCAATGACCGTCGCAATCGTTTTTCCGTATTTCTTTCTACATAAGTGGCCCTAAAGATTTCCGTCCACATCTGAATACAGAGCCGATCCACGGTTTTGGTTGGCGTCTTGTGGATTTCGCGGATGAACCCCTGGACGGCAGTTCGAATTTGAGTGACGATCGTGCAGAACACGTTATAGATCACTGAGTGTTTGAGCCAGCCCCGGAGTTCTTCGATCAGATTGAGATTGGGGCTGTTTAGTCGCATCCAAGGTCCCCCAGACATTGAATGACTTCCCTTGTGGGCGGAGATGCTAACTGCGTTACGACAGTGTGTCGAGGGGACCGCGATGAAATTCCTCATTATTCGCTACATCATCTGGTTCGTGCTGCTTTTCGGTGTCGGTCTGTGGAGCTACTTTCTGACGCATCAGTGGCGCCAAATGATCATCGCCATGACGGTATACTTCACGATCGTTGTGGTTGTAGCAGCGTGGACATGGTACAACTACCGCATTTTCAAGTTTTCCCCAAGCGTCGAACGGATCGATCGCTACTTACGCCGGCGCAAGAAGCGCATCTTTCCGGGATACATTTACGCAATGACCCACGGTGATTATGAAACGGCGCGCAAATTGGCCGTGAAGCGGAGGGATGCAGATCGGCGCGCACAATACCTTGCTGGCGTCGCGTCCGCAGAAGAAAAGTGGGATGAAGCCGGCGAGTGGATCAGTCAAATTCGCAATCCTGCAGTCAAGCCGTATTTTCTGGCGCTTAAGACTCTTCGAGAGCGCAACTGGAACGCATTTTACGAAGCGAAGGCGGCCGTAAAGGATAAGGTCGACCTGCTCGTGTTGGACGTCGAAGAAGCGTATGCACGCGGCGATATTCAAATGGCGGAGAAACTGGGACGGCAGGCGATTGACAGCGCCAAGGGAGTACAGAAATACGTTCTGGTAAAAGGGCTGGAGTTGAGCGAGCATAATCCGAATCGTACTTCGTACTTTTGAAACACGTGTTTGCTCTGAGTTCGCCTGCCCGCTATCGCGCTGTGATCAGCCTTTCCAGGCACGATCATGGGTATGTTGCTTTTTGAGATGATTAGGTTGTTCGTTATGCGCCAGCGATGGAAATCTACTCGTGACTGAGCAATCGGCGAAAGAGAGCAACGATTTGCGTGGACTCCACGCCTAGACCGGCAAAGAAATCCCGGTCCACCTGTTCGACGAGCTTGATGGCGCGTTCCAGAACGCCGTGTCCCGCCTCCGTCACCGTCAGGACCTTTGCGCGCATGTCCACGGGATGTTGCTCGCGAGTCAGCAATCCCTTCACAGCAAGTGTTCTCAGCACCTGAGATGTCATCATGATGTCCGTTTTGGCGAATTGTGACAGGACAACCTGCGTCACGTCCTGGCCTTCTTGCGTCAGCCAAGCCAGAGTGGCCAGCAGGACAAACTGGACGTGGGTCAAGTCGACTTCCCTGAGCGCAACCCGTTGCTTTTGCTGCCACATATTTGTCACTTGCCACAGCAAAAACCCCGGACTGTCGGACGGCATTTCAAAATTGGACTGCAGTTTCCTCTGTTTCAAAAGCAAGGACTCCCTTTACATACTTCACATTCATGGCATCGG
>JAJYTO010000011.1 GCA_021793015.1 Bacillota bacterium | reverse complement strand
CGTGCAACCTAAGACTACTTCAGATGGAGAGCCGGATGCGTCGAAAGACGCAAGTCCGGTTCGGGGAAGGGCTCGGGCGTCAAACTGCCCCTTAATGGGGGTGGGTCGGCCCGGGCCTATTCTGCATAAGCGGAGAGGAGAGCAGTTGAAATGAGTAAATGCATTCTATTCGATTTAGATGGGACTTTATTGGATAGTGAGTGGCTCTCTTCGGAATCATACGACGCTGGTATTTATAGTGTCATCGGACGCAAATTACAGGATAATGAAAAGCAGTTTTTAATGGGTAAGCCATTTAACGTCCTAACGGACCTATTCCCCAATCATGACATCAATAAGATTATTGACAATACGCTTACGTATTACAAAGCACACAATCACAAAATAAAGCCGTATGAAGGTATTCCAGACTTGTTGGAGACCTTATATAGAAGCGGATATAAACTTGGAATTGTAACTACAAAACTCAAAGTTAATGCTGAGACAGAACTGTTGCATACAGGTATCCGCTCCTACTTTGATGTGGTTTTGACCAGGGAAGATACCAAAGAGTTTAAACCAAGTCCTGTGCCGCTTCTGCAAGCTGCTGAATTGCTCTCAGTGATTCCACAAGAGTGCATGTACGTTGGAGATCAACCAACAGACATTGAAGCAACCCATGCTGCACATATGATAAGCGTAGCAGCATTATGGGGAGAGGGACAGCCACATAGGTTGCTACCATTGTCCCCCACATACTTTGCCAACCACCCGCATGAATTGTTAGGTTTGCTGTAAGAACCCATAATTCGTTCCTGAATTAACGGGAGCGAATGCTGAATAGGCCCGCCAAGCGAGTAATTGCATGAATATGCGTTCCCGCTTGTCCGGCGTGATGTCGTTGAAACGGGCTGCACGACTTCTATGCATAGAGAGCGCCGGAGGTTTTTCATTTTGCGGTTCCTTCTGTTTATAATACATTTTTCGTGCTATAATAGCACATAAAACGAACTAGTGACACTGGGGTGGATCAGTGTGGCGATTCAACGCGGATTCCCGCGTGGACGTATTATACCGTCGGACGATGTAATTGAGCGGCATGGATTTCTGAAAAAATTGGAAGACCATTTATACTATGGCGACAGTATAATGTTGGCCAGTCCTCGGCGTACCGGGAAGAGCAGTGTGGCTTTTGAAGTCATGAGAAGGTTGTCTGCCCGCGGATGTTACACATTGGATATGGATTTGCTCCATATTGTCAATATAGAACGTTTTGCCTTGCAGGCGCTCGAAAAAGTGACTCAGCTGAGAACAGGCAAATTGGAGAGCATGTCCCGCTCCCTTCATGATTTTCTTCGTTGGATAGCAAAGCCGGATCTGTCCATCAAAATGCAGGATGTGGAGTTTGGTTTGCGATTTCACGGAGATCCGAAAGAAATGGACCCTTGGGACGTCTTGCAGGAGGCTTTTGAAATGGCGGAACGAATCGCTGTGAAGGATGACCGCAGACTCGTCTTTCTGCTTGACGAATTTCAGGAAATCGATCAGCTCGGGGGAGAACGATTACTTCGACTGCTGCGGTCAGTATTTCAGCGACAAGAAAACACGACCTATTTGTTCTCGGGCAGCGAACCCTCCATGATGAAAACGATCTTCGCAGATCATCGGCAAGCCTTTTATCGGTTTGCGGCCATTTGGAGTCTACCCGAAATCACTCCTGATGAATGGCAAGCATATATCGCAAAAAAGTTTACTCAATTTGGAATGTCTGTGGAAGACAGGGCGATTGAGTTATTGATTCGAGCGACGGGGGGCCACCCTTATTGCATGATGACAGCCTTATCTATTGCTTTTGTTGACGCGAAAGATAGCGCCATGGCGTTGACGAGACCGATTGCAGAAGAAAGTCTGCATCAGGCTTTTGATCAACTGGATGCAGTATACGAGAATCTGTGGCGGCGAGTTTCCGAGATTTCCCTTGGCGAAGAAGTGTTGGCGGCGTTGGTCGAAGGCAACCCGCCTTATCGCGGGAACAATCCAACCGCTGTTCAGAGAGCGATTGATGCTTTGATCAAAACAAGCATCATTATACGCGCCTCGCGAGGCCAATATCGTTTTGTTGAGCCGATGTTTCAGCGTTGGATCAAATATAAAATCGGCAGGCAACTGGATCTGTTGGATGAATTCTGGATTTGACTGGCGTCTTTCGGGAAGTGCATTTTGTCCCTATTGCATTAGAGCATGCTCGAAAGTGTAGCCGTTGTACATCGGCAAATAGCATCGTACGTGCGGCTGGTGGTTCAGAGGATCGAGAGCAGGGCGGGATGATCGGATATTGATCTTGGTTCACACATAAGCGGCCATTTTTGGGGCGACGAGGCCCAGAACAACTGGCATTCAGTCAGCGCAACTGAACCACAGGTTTCCACGCCGTCCATGTGCGGCCTCCATTTTTTGTTTGCCCCCAGTGAGCCGCCGTTGGTCCTGGCCAGTAGAGCCAGCCGTCGGACGGATTGATGAACTGCAGGGCGGCAAAGCGCAGGTGCTCGTTATGCATAACTGGGGTCCAGGTTCTCCAGCCGCTCTGTGTTCTGTACAAAGTGCCGTCGAGCATGGCATATCCGATTTGCGCCGTGACAAAGTCCACACTGAGCGGAGCCTGGGAACCTTCATTGTGGATGAATGGAATCTGTGTCCACCGTCTGCCCGCGTCGTGCGTGACATATAGAAATGTCTGGCTGGCGGCAGCCTTGAGCCCCCAGCAGGTCATGGTGAGATAGCCCGTGTTTCCGAACCACCGCGGTTCACTCAGGGATGTATACGCCCTGGACCATCCGCGCGGCATGGGCAGCGACTCGTGGATCCAACTCCGTCCACCGTCTGTGGTGCGAAAAAGCCACACGTAACCAGCTCCGCCAAACGGCCCTCCTCGCTGACCGCCGCTGATCCACCCGTCCTTTATGGTGCGAAATGAAAACCCCTCGGCAAATGGAAGCCAGCCAAGCACCGGTTTCCCCGCTGCCGCATCCGAAGCGGCCGTCGTTGCATTTTGCGTTGCACCGAAGTAGGAAACCCTCTGCCATGTCCGCCCACCGTTCTTGGTTGCATACATAGCCCCGGGCAAGAGCGACATGCCCGGATCCGAAACCTCCAGAAATCCGTGCAGACGGTTGAGGAACTGGATGTCCACAATTCCTCCGGCATATCCGGCGTGAATGGGAAGCGACCGCATCCACATGCGACCGCCGTCCTGCGTGATAAAGACGGTGAGCGCGCCGTTGCTCCTCTCCAGTACGAGGGCGGCCGAGCGCGATCCGGCAAAACCGGCGGTCAAATTCAAATTGCTCTGGGTATTTGCAGGTAAGTGGGGCGTGATCTCCGTCCACACTCTTCCGCCGTCCGTTGTGCGCAGCACCATTCTCCCTTGATTCGGTGAACTGGGCAACTGCCCGATGGCAAATCCGACTTCTGCGCTCGCCATGGAAAGGTTGTCGATCTGGACAGGGCGCAAGCGAGGTGGACCGGTGGAGATTCGCGTTGAGGAGGGTGAGGGCCGGGTCGGAAGAGAAACGGACAGTGCAAAACCTGCTGCGAGAACGGCAAATGTGAGCGTGAAAACAAGGCTCGTTCGGACTGCGCGACGCTTATGGCGCTTATGTGACATGTCGAGTCTTCCCTCCTGATCGATGCGCCCAGGGCTCATTTTATCCTCGCACACGGGTTCGCATCCCACCCTGTCCGTTGTGCGCATTGACAGACGTTGCGCGCGGGAACTGGCTGTCGCCGCTGACGCTCGCTGGCAGGCCGGCCAACAGGGGGGCTGGCTGCAAATGCTGCGCCCGGCAGATCGTCAACACGTCCAGCAACTCACTGTAGAGTCCGGGAACCCAGTGCAGCAACACAATCTCTCCGGGAGCGAGCGGCAGGCGGTTCCACGTGGTCAGCCCCGCTTTCCGGTTCGCTGGATTCCACTCCGCGCTCCACATGATGATCGCTCGCAAATGGGCGGCCCGGGCGGCGGACCGCACCGTGCGGTCGACCGCTCCATAAGGGGGGCGCCCCACCAAGGGGCGCTGGTGAAACCAGCCGGGGTAGCTGTGGACAGGCCCCGCCCACTGCGCCTCGGCTGCTTGCGCGGAAACGCGCGTCAGCCAGGGGTGGGAGACGGTGTGATCCTCAATCACGCCACCCGCCGCCGCGAATGCCTTCCAGTAGTTTGGATGTTCCTGCGCCGCCTGCCCGATCAGGAAGGCGGTCAGCGGGAGATGGTCGCGCTTCATCAGAGAGAGCACTCGCCGACTGGGAAACCAGCCGTCGTCGATGGTGATGTAGACGCGCCGTCCAGAGGAGGCGCCAAACCAGTACTCGGGCACTGGCGGGATCGGCTGAGGCGCCACCTGCACTGCGCTCGTTTCACCATTTGTCGCGGTCAGATCAATCGTGGCGGGCCGCGCGGCGACGATCGGGCGGCGCAGGGTGAGGCTGTCAGAGGTGTGGGACAGCACGAGGTGTCCGGGGTCCGTGAGCACGCGGACCGATTTGAGAGGCAGCGTGAAGCGCACGATCTCTGTCCACCGAAGCATCCGCTCTGAAGCTACGGCCGCGCCGAGCGGAGCGCGCACCGTCTTTTGCAGACGCGGGCGGGCGAGCAATGGACCCTGCACATGGGCGGACAATCTTACGGTCTCGCCAGCCGAGATCCGTTCCGACCAGCGCCTGGGGGCCATTCGGACAGCAGTTGCAGGAACGCCGGCGGTGGTCAGGGTTAGCCGACAGTGCGCGAACACGAACTGCGACAGCAAACCTTTGCCGGGGGTGAGTCTCACCTGCACCAGGTTTGTGTCTGGCGTAAAACGAACGGCAAACTGTGGGGTTGCCGCGTAGTCGAGAACGACCAGCGCGTACAGAAACCCAAGCATCGCCATCAGCGCAAGGATGCCGATGAGCAGGCGGGCGCCGTATCTGCGCCGAGTCCGGGGCGGCAGAGAAGTGGTTGTTTGAGAGAGGGCGGTCACGGTGAAGTCCCCTTATTCGGGCGCATGCTTTGCCGATAAGATAGTCAAATAGCGTTCGGCGCATTTCCACACTCATCGTATGCTCCATCGGGAGCATGTGGGTATAGGAGAAAAAATCAGCCTGGAGAGTAGACGATTCTGGGGCGAAAAGGTTACATCGTGGAGTCGAAAATCTGCGTGATGGGTTAATGTTCCGTTTCCTGTATCCTGTCGAGCCACTCGCTGACGAGTGCATGGAACAGGTCTGGCTGTTCGATTCACACGATCTTTCATTCGCTGATGGCGGCGCGCAGCGGTGAGATTTTTGCTGCGCAAGACTCAGACATGGACGTGTATGGTCTATGGCCCGGGATTGACGGCTCAGGGTGTACAATACACATAGGTTGCCGGAACCAGCGGCGCGTTTGCGCTCGGCGCTCCGGAACGCACACGGCCGGGATGTGCATGGTGGGGCTGACCGGGAGGGATTCTGGATGAACAAGATAGATCTTGATGTGGCGTTGCGTCACTGGTCGATCAATCCACTCGCGGGTCCTGTCGTGCTGGTGACGACAGTCAATGCCCACGGTTGGGTGAATATTGCCCCGAAGAGTTGGGTTTCTTTCGTATCCGGCAAGCCGTTTCGACTTGTTCTGGGCTGTCATCGCGAGCATCACACGGCCATCAACCTGTTTGCAAACGGCGAATGCGTGATCAATCTCCCCAGCGACGATATTGCCCAAAAGGTGTGGAGCGCTCAGGACCCTCTTCCGCCTGCGCCCGATGAGCCGAGGGTACGCGGTTTTGCCACAATTCCCGCCGTGAAGGTCACGCCTCCGCGACTTGTGGAGTGTCGCGCGCACCTGGAGTGCCTTGTGGAGAACGTCCTCACATTCGGCGACGAACTCGCCTTCATATTGAGAGTGGCAGCGGCGTCCGTCAACGAGTCGGTTCTTGACGCGGATGATCCGATGGTCGACCTCCGACCCCTGTTCTACGTGGCTCCGGGCACATATGGCGTGATTGAACGCGGGCATCGAGTGAAGTAAGGCACGATCGAAGCTTGGGACGATCGAAGGATCGAAGCGGCGGGAATCCTGACGTAGATTTTGACACCGATCCTCCACGTGGCAGGGGACAATCCAGACATGAAAATCGCCGCCGGGGGCTCTGTTCCCATCAACGACCGTCCAGCATGCGTTGCACAAGCCGCGTCCACAGATGGATGGAGAATCCGCCCCAGGCGGTGGCCGCCAGGGTGAGAATGCCCGACGTTTTCCCGAAGGCCAGGTACATCGCAGTCACGGAAACGCCGTTGAGAACCGTCATGGTCGCCCACAGGGGGATGCGCATGCGCTCCAGAAACGCTTGGGCGATACCACTGAATCCCCCCGTCGAGTATCCCTTGGACAGGAGCAACCCAACCGGAAAGTAGGAGACGGTCACGATCAAGAAAAACGCCAGCCAGGTTGGCCAGACAAAAGGCAGCGGCAACGCCTCGAACAGACTCATGCAGACGGCGGAGATGATGGCCGAAACCATGGTCCAGACGGCTGTTCGCCGCCCTCCAAGCAGTCCGATCGCGGCGAACAGGATGAATTTGATGCTCACGTTGGTGAGCCAAACGCCGACGTGCAAGAAATGCGCGGCGCCGATGCTGAGCCCGCTGACTCCGCCGCTGGAGATATGCGCCGCCTTCTCCAGATACACAACCATGGCGGCGTACAGTACGCTGCCCACGAAAAAACGCGTGGGAGGAAGCGGCTTCCAGGCTGTCAAGATGGGGTTCCTCCTCGGCCGTCGATAAGGGTTATGGTATCACACATCACCGTGTTGATGGTGCCGAGTGTCAGAGACCCGACAGGAACATTTGGTTGGGTGATCATTCACTCGCACGTTTCGCTATTTCTGCTCGCGGCCAAACAAACCTCATCATGAACCGTCATGTGTTTCAAACGCTAAGGTAGGGGAGCCATGCAAGGTAATTGCCATAGTCTTTGCCCATCATTGCTGCACTGCGGACATGCGGATGGTCTAAGGTTTAACGAGTATGCAAGAAAGCATCGCCATATATCCGGCTCCTCGTCAACTCGTATGAAATCGCCGCATAGTAATCGGTCTGCCAGACCGAAAGTCTCGTAAAAGCATCGGACAGGGGCACAACCAAACAGACTCACAAATGACATCGAACCACCCGGATAAAGGGTTAAACGCCTCGGGATTCGGCCATCCTGTGGATGGACAGGGGCACAGCCGGGCGGGCGAGCAGATGCGCGGCCAAACTGGATGTGCCTTACTCTTGAACCCGAAGTCCACCGCCGATCAGATAGATCATCGCGATCAGATTCTTCGTCGTACGGTGCCCACGCGCCTTGCGCTTGACTGCCTGGGTCAGTCCATTTAACGCTTCGAGCATTGGTCATGTTCTGTTTGTGGTTCACCACCATGGGTCTGGAGATATATACTCGGCACAAAAGAATTTGGGCTTAGATCGATCGCTCGAGTTCGTAGACAGTCGACGATTCTCGGGCCATAATTCAAGGGTGCCAATCTGTTGAAGAATACTGTCGGCTGCTATCGATCTCAGTTTCCAGCGTGCGTTCTCTCGGTCGTTTGGAAATCAGACGCGAGATTTCTGGTCGCAGACCCGTGTGGTTGACAAATGGGATCACCGTTTTATAATAGCTTTAAGTCGGTGTGGGTTGGTGTGTTTGTGCAAACGTTTGCACAAAGACAACTTGTAAACGCTGCCATCGTTGTTGTGGGTGTGAAAGACACAACATGGGGGGAAACAATGAATGGCAAGCTGAGGGGCGCCGTTGTTTTATCGATCTTACTGACATGTTCTACGGTGTTCATGCCACTTCTGGGCAGCGCGGTCGCCAGAGCGCAGTCGACGACCACAGCCGTGACATTTCAAGTGGACAACAGCAACACTTCTCCCGGTCAGAGTGTGTACATCACTGGCAACATCCCTGCACTGGGCGGCTGGAAAACGGCCATCGGGCCCTTTTCGGGAACGGGATATCCACTCTGGACGGACACCATCAATATCCCCGCAGGCACCGCCTTTCAATATAAATACGTGGTGGCGCCAAGCGGAAACGGCAGTGTGTCGACGTCTGGCGTTGCGTGGGCGCAAGGTTCCAATCAGGTGGCGCAATTGCCTCAGGGAGCCACGGATACGATTGACAGCGCCTATCAGTCGGCAAGCAGTGCTTCTTCAAGTGCTCCAACGATATCAACGGCACAGTTGCCAAGGGCGACGACTGGAGACGCCTATGCGACATCCCTCGTCAACTTTGCCGACGGGGCGCATCCATACACGTGGATGCTTGCGTCGGGGGCACTGCCTTCTGGTCTCACGCTGGCCTCGGACGGAACGATCACTGGAACGCCTTCAGCCGCAGGCACTTTCGCTTTCACCGTCAAGGCGACCGATGCGAAAAATGGATCGGCGACGCAGTCATTGTCGATGACAGTGGTTCAAGGCGCTGCCGCGTCCGCGAGCGTGTCTGTCGCTCCGAGTTCGATCGTGGCGGGATATGCGTCGGCAAGCTTACAGATTACGGGGGTTGGCACGAGTTTTTCTCAAGACCAAACGACGGTCCATCTTGCGGATGCGGCCAACGGATCCACGAATCTCACAAGCGATATGACGGTGAACAGCCCCACTTCGCTCTCGATAACGTTGCCAAGCGGCAACCAGGGGATTGGCGCCGGCGACTATACGCTGACCGTTGCGACGGGCAGTGCGACTGAAACGGCGGCGGTGACGGTCTCTCCCTACACGACGGCCAATACGCTTCAGTGGGATGGCATATTTACCTCCCAGTCTTCGCCGTACCTCAGTGCGCAAAGCCCGGCGCCGGGGTCGTCAGTGACCGTGGGGTTCCGGGCGTTTAGCGGCAATCTTACATCGGCGACGCTGAACTACTATGATACGGCGCAAAACAAGAGTTTTACAGTGCCCATGACGCCCGGCGCCACATTCGGACCGTATCAATTGTGGACGGCGACCATTCCGGCGTCAAATGGAGGCACGATCTGGTATCGCTTTGATCTCTCCGATGGGCAAAGCTTTGCCTGTTTGACGGGAAGCGGTCTTCAGGCGAGCGATACGACGAACAACAATCTGTCCATTCCGGCGGGCGGGGTCAGCCTGTCCGCTCTCCAGGCCGGCGCAGGCGCAACGGTTACTGCCTCAGACGCAAGCGGTGATTTTTCCGGCGGAACAACCTCGGTGCAATTCGTCAATAGCGCGGGACAAGTCGCTGGAACAGTTCAAGGAGAGAATGCCGGATTCAGCACGGTTCAGTTTCAGGTGCCCAGCAGCTTGACGAACGGCCAATACACGGTGAATCTGACGACGCAGGCAAAAGACGCGAATGGCGTTGTCAATACCGAACTTAACCGTTCGACCGTGCTTGCTGTCGGATCGGGAACCTACTGGTTCAACGCCTTGAAACACGACTCATACAGCTCGTTCTATCGTTCGCCGTTTGGTGCGGTGCCGACCGGCACGGCAATTACGCTCCGTTTGCGCGGACCCATCGGGCTCTCCGCAGCGACCGTGCGCGTGTGGAACGCCGCCGGAAATCCCAACGAGACGGATATTGCGATGCAACCAGTGACCATGTCTGACAGCGCGATTACTGCGGCGACGGGCGATGTCGCCGCGAACTACTCGTGGTGGCAAGCAACCATCCCGGCATCCGATGTCAGCGCCTTGGGGACGATGTGGTATCAGTTCAAGGTCACGTACGATGGACAGACGCTGTATTACGACGACAACAGTTCACAACTGGAGGGAGTGGGTCAACCCAGCGTATCGGCAAGTGGACCGAGCTATCAGATCAGCACGTATGAACCGTCCTTTCAAACGCCCAATTGGCTCAAGCATGCGGTGATCTACGAGATTTTCCCGGATCGTTTCTTCAACGGGAATCTCGCGATCAACGAGAATCCGAACACGCAAAAAGCCGTCGGCACCTTGGCAAACGGGCAAGAGGGATTGGTGCCGATCGAGTTCCATAAGCACTGGTCATCGCTCCCCTACGATCCGGCGATCACCGCGACGCCCGGCACGCCAAACTATCAACAGGAACTCAAGTTGCGTGGAAACGGGCAGTGGAACATGGATTTTTTTGGCGGCAACCTGCGCGGTATCGAGTACAAACTCGACTATCTCAAAAGCCTGGGTGTCAACACGTTGTATCTGACGCCGATCTTTCAGGCGGATTCTGTCCACAAGTACAACACGGGCAACTTCATGCAAATCGATCCGGGATTCGGTACGCTTCAGGATTATTTGAACCTGATCCAAGCCGCCAAGGCCAGGGGCATGCATGTCATTCTCGATGTGGCCTTTGAAGACACAGGCAGCAACAGCGTCTATTTCAATAAATTCGGCAATTACAATTCCGTAGGCGCTTGGCAGGAGTATCAAAATCCGAGTGTGAAGTCCCCGTATTACAATTGGTTTCAGTGGACGGGCAATCCCGCCGTGCCCTACAATTCTTGGTTTGGGTATGACACGCTGCCGTTAACCAACACGAACAGCAAGAGTTACCAGAACTTTGTGTACGGCGGTCAAAACTCGGTGGCCAAATATTGGCTTTCGCAGGGAGCGAGCGGCTATCGACTTGACTCGGCGGATAACTTCAACTTCAATGTGCCGTGGTGGTCTGCATTTCGCAAGGCCGTGAAATCCGTTGATCCCAATGCGGCGATCATCGGAGAGATCTGGAACAATGCAAGCAACGACCCCGGAAGCACCCCGAGCGGCACCAATTGGCTGACGGGTCAAACATTTGATTCTGTAATGAACTATCAGTTCCGCAATGCGGTGCTGGACTTTTTCCGAGGCAACTACAACGACGGCAATGAGACGCACCAGGCGGTCAATGCATCCGGGTTTAACCAGCGTTTGATGCGACTGTACAGCGAATACCCGTTGCAATCGTTTTACGCGATGATGAACCTCGTCGATTCGCAGGACACCATGAGAATTTTCACGGTGCTTGAAGGAGCCCCGAGCCCCAGCGGAATGACGCCGTTTGCGCAGGCGACATGGCAGCCGACGGCTGCGCAGCAGCAATTGGGCATTGAGAAACTCAAACTTGTGTCGGACTTCCAATTCGGTTTCCCGGGCGCACCCACCATCTGGTACGGGGATGAAGCGGGCGTCACCGGATACAAGGATCCGTTGAACCGGCAGACGTATCCATGGGGGCATGCCAATGAAGTGTTGCTGAATCACTACCGCAAATTGGGGGCCATTCGCAACGCCAATCCCGTGCTGCAAACGGGTGCGTTCGCACCCTTGTACGAGCAGGGCGGCGTGTATGCATTTGCGAGGACGATCACAGGCGGTGCGGACGTGTTTGGCGATCCGGCGCAAAACGCTTCCGCGATCGAGGTGTTGAACAATTCAGCCAGTCCCGCTGCGGTGAGCATTCCGGTCAATGGAACCGTAGCGGACGGCGCGCGGTTGCTTGATGAGTTGAACAATCAGTGGTACACCGTTCAAAATGGCGCCATCCAGATGAATCTGGCCGCCTACCAGGGCGCGATTTTGGTCACCACGTCAGCGCCCGTGGCATACATGCAAAATATCGGAACGGGAACGGATCTGTCGTGGACGCCCGTGGCAAGTGCCACTGGGTATCAGGTGAATGAGCAAAACGTCAGCGGTCAATGGCAACCAGTTGGAGGTGTCCTGCCGGCCAGTCAGTTGTCCAAGGATATCACGGCTTTGCGCGGTGCAGAGGCAGTGCAAGTGAAGGTGACGGCCATGACCGCCGCAGGCGCCGTGGTCTCCAACGCATCGACCATTCCGGCGGCCAATTTGACCATGGGTTCTGTGGCGCAAACGGCCACGGAGACCGGCAATATGCTGAGTTGGCGTGCGTTGCCCTACGCGTCCCAATACGATGTGTATCAGTTGAACAGCGCCGGCGGCTATTCGTTGGTACAGACCGTGCCAGGGAACGGCGGGGGGACAACTGTTAACACGACAGTTGCGGGGAACAGTTCGAGCGTCTACAGGGTTGCAGCGGAAAATGAGGACAATTATTCGCTCAGTGGTGCAGCCACCGCGCTTGGCGTACCTACGAACGTGCATGTGACAGACACGACCGCAACCGACACGACACTGTCGTGGAACGGTGTGACAGACGCCGCGTCATACGATGTGTTTGAAAATGGAAGAACGGCGCCGATGGCCACGAATGTGATGAAGGCTACCTATGATGTGACGGGTTTGACGCCGAACACGCCTTACACATTCACCGTTAGTGCGCTCACTGCACAAGGCGTATCGTCTCCCCCAAGCGCACCAGTGTCTGTAACGACCCTGCCGAGTGCGGCAGATGCGGTGACTCTGGGGTTGTCGAACATATCGGTCACGCAGGCGGTGTACACGGTCCAATCGGGGCAGCCGGTGACGGTGACGGGCACGGTGTTTGGAGCCCACCAGGTTGTGATCCCGAATGCTTCAGTGACGCTCAGCAGTACGGCCGGCGCTTGGAGCGGTCCGGGAACGGGCAGCGAAACGGTGACGGCTAACGTGTACGGGGCATTTACCGGACAATGGCTAGCACCTACAGAGACTTCGCTGACACCGATCACGGTGACAGCGTCCGTGGGCGGAATCACGAATCATGTCGCGGTGGATGTGTTGCCTTTGCCAACGAATGCGCCTGGTGTTCCCACGAACGTGCAGGCGACGGCTACGATCGCAACCGGTGCGACGTTGTCATGGAACGGCGTGGCAAATGCCGCATCGTATGATGTGTTTGAAAATGGTAGAACGGCGCCGATTGCTACGAACGTGATGAAGACCACCTATGATGTGACGGGGTTGACACCGAACACGCCTTACACATTCACCGTTAGTGCGCTCACTGCACAGGGCGTATCGTCTCCCCCAAGCGCACCAGTGTCGGTGACGACCGTACCAAGAGCGGCAGACGCGATGACCCTGGGATTGTCGAATGTGTCAGTTGCGCAGGCGGTGTACACGGTGCAGTCGGGGCAGTCGGAGACGGTAATGGGCACGGTGTTTGGTGGCCAACAGGTTGCGATTCCGAATGCCTCGGTGACGCTCAGCAGTACGGCCGGTGCCTGGAGCGGTTCGGGAACGGCCAGCGAAACGGTGACGACAAACGGCGTTGGCGCATTTAGCGAGAACTGGCAGGCGCCTTCTGAGACAACCCTGACTCCGGTCACGGTGACGGCAAGCGTGTACGGGATTTCGAACCATATCGCAGTGGATGTACTACCCACGCCACCCACTATCCCGGGCAATGCTGGGGCGCCAACAGTTACGCACCCAAAAATTCCTGTGATTCCGGTGGCGCCGACAGAACCCTTTTCGACAGGAGCGCGGCTGATCCTTGCGACGGCAGGCGGTTCGAATACGTTGACTGTGGGTCACTCGCAACTCACGGTGTCCGTTGCGTCATCACAGACGGTGCCTGGCAGCGATATGCTCACAATAACGAGTGAGAAAACGGCGTCCGTCTCGAACGTTTCCATTAACGTGCCGAACAAGACTATCGTGACATCGGCCTTCGGCGTGCGCTATTCGAGACTTGGGTTTGCGCTGAAGCTGACAGTGACCAACCCGCAAATTCAGGTCGGGTCAGCGGTGGACGAGTGGATAAATGGCAAGTTGACTCAATTGCCGGCGAAGGTGGAACAAGGGAAACTGACGGTGCGGCTGACAAACAGCGCCGATCTGGTCGTCCTCACCCCTCGGCCCATGTTGATTCCATTCAATCAGCGGGAGATCACATGGAACGGAGAACCGCATCCATACACGGCATTTGTAAAGACCGATCCGATCTCCGGTATCAAGACGACCTACATGCCAATCTGGTACATCATGAAGGTGCTGGATCAGGCGGGTATCCAGAGTGCGTGGAACGGTAAGCAGTGGGCGATGACGACCGGTCACGCCGTGAATCTCAGCGGCGCGCAGCCGCTTGGGAAGAGGAACACGGCGATCACGCTCAATGGCACTCCTGTGGAGTCAGTGCCCGGTATGGTGGCAGAGGATCCAAGGCACGGGAACTTGACGACGTACATGCCGATCTGGTACGTGATGCAGGCGTTACGGCGCGCGGGTATTCGCAGCGAATGGACGGGCAGCTTGTGGGCACTGTATCCTCCGCTGTCCTGATGTGATTAAAATTTGGATGAGCTGCATCGGAGTTTGTGTTGGAACGCCACAAGAGATGGCGGTGATGTGGTGCGAACATTGTCCGACGTTCCCGACAGTCAAATCATCGAACGGTCATGAATTAGCGCTCCTTCGGGGGCGCTTTTTTGTTGTAAGTCTCTACTCCTGCGTGACCCGGCTTGGTGAATTCTATCATACAAACTGGTAGAATAGAGGGATCAAGCGGACGAGTTTTGTTCCGGTTTTGTTGAATCGCCACCCTCGCCGTGGGGCTATGCGGCTTCGTATGGAAAGGAGGGTTTGCTCCAACTTTCCTGCGGAAGGGGGTGGCAAATGCGAGTGGACCTACATTTGACAGTGACCAAGGCGGTTGCAAGTTTAGCGATCGTGGCGGGCGTGACAGTGGTTCGGGTTCTTTCTGGGCGGCGGAAAAAGTAAGAACGACCGTTTGCCCGACGGTCGTTCGGTAAGCGTTTTTCGTTGCCTCTCACATAAACGAAGCTGCATGGCCCCGCTTGATATCTATACTATACAACGTCCATCGATTCCATTCAATGATCGGCGAAAAGAAAATCGTCGAGTCCCGTTTACAAACCGCCTTCGGGCGATTTTTTGTCCCCCAATCCACCACATATAGAGGAAATCGGTTCCAAAGGTCGTATAATAAACGAAGCGAGGACATGGTGCATTGGGAGTGTCGGGTTAGGCGACCGCGCAGTCAGTGGGGCGCAGGTGGTTTTCGTAGCGCTGTGGCGGCGACCTGTGTTTATGAGAAGATGCAGGGTGCGTATAATAATGAACGAACCGTTCGCGCTTTTCCTTAGCCACGAAATGCGAGACGGAGGGAGGAATCACCGCCGAGAGACTACGTTCATTTGGGGAGGCTAGAGAAATGAGGAAACTAGTTCTATCTGTTTCCCTGGGCGTACTAGGTGCAGTGTTTATTGGATTATTCACAGATAAGTGGTTGGTTGCATTTGGCATCTGTATACCTGCATCGATAACCGCTTTCTTTTCGAGGATGAAGCGGAATGAATAAAAAAGGTCCGGTCGCGCCTCTCTGTCGTGTCAAGGACAGCAATGACATGATCAGGATTTCGAACGACACCCATTTTGGCCTGCAGGCTGGCATTTTTACAAACGATCTGCAACTGGCGTTTCATCTCGCCCGCAGGCTGGAGGTGGGAGGCGTCGTCATCAACGGCACGCCGGCTTTCCGGCCGGGGAACGTGCCGTTTGGCGGATGGAAGCAGAGTGGGATGGGAAGAGGGAGTCTGTTAAACACGATCGAAGAGTTCACGCAGGGAAAAACGATCGTGCTGAATCATGTGATTCCACAGTGATCGTGTCGATGGCGTAAAGAGGAGATGACGCGCGTTGAGATTGTCGGGGAAAGTGGCGCTGATCACGGGATCTGGATCGGGCATCGGCAAGAGTGCGGCTTTGCTCTTTGCCCGCGAAGGCGCGCAGGTGGTGGTGGCCGATGTGAGTGCGGAGCGGGGCCGGGAGACCGTCGAAGAGATCAGGGACAACGGCGGGGAGGCCGCCTTCGTCCAGGCGGATGTCACGGACGCGGCGCAGGTTCAGAAGATGGTGGCTCACGCCGTGGATTCATACGGCCGCATCGATGTGCTGTTTAACAACGCGGGCGTTTCGGGCGTGGGTTCGCTGCATGAAACGAGCGAGGAACTCTGGGATCATGTCGTCAGCGTCAATTTGAGAGGCGTATTCCTGACAAGCAAGGCGGCGCTGCCTGGCATGATGGAACGAAAGAGCGGGAATATCATCAACATGTCTTCCTGCGTGGCGGAGATCGGACTGATGAGAAGAGCGGTGTACTCCGCTACGAAAGGGGCGGTGCTGGCGCTCACAAAGTCCATGCAGGTCGACTATGCGCCTTACAACATTCGCGTGAACGCGCTGTTGCCGGGCACCATATTGACGCCTTTTGTGGAGGGGTATCTCAAGTCTTCCTACAGCGACCCCACAGCGGCCCTGAATTCGATCAAACAGCGGCAGCTCAGCGGGGATTTGGGGCGGCCGGAGGATGTGGCCCATGCTGCGCTCTTTCTTGCCTCGGATGAGTCCAGGTTTGTGATGGGCGCGCCGCTCTATGTGGACGGCGGCGTCACATTCGGCAAAATGGCCTAGAGGACATGTGATAAAGTCCGCGCCTGCCAAATTTCGGTTTATCACATGTCCCCTAGGCCCGATTCCGATGGCGCCGCAAGGCGGCATCGGAAGAACGGAAATAACTCGCCAGGACGGATCGTGCAAGTCGTTGCGGCGAGTATTAGCGGCCCTTAGGCCGCGGCTGTCTGAGCGGCAGCGGCTTGCACGATCCGTCCTGGCAAGCACGGGCGGCCGATATTTCAGGAATGGACTTTCTGGGCGCTGACGCGACACCACCAACCGGAAAGAAAATGCGCCTGCGGCAATTTTCGGGAATAGGAGGAGTTCATGTTGAAACTGCTTACCTATCGAGCGCAGGATGGACTGCGCTTGGGAATCAAAACGGATCGGGGCGTACTGGACGTCAGTGCGGCCAAACAGCGCGCGCAATCCGCCGATGCGCCGGAACACATGGAGGAAGTGATCCAGGGGGGTGCGGAGGCGCTGTCCGCGCTGGAGATGCTCCGCGCGCGCGCCGTCGGCGATGGGGATGGGGATGATCTGTGGCTGTCTGAAGAGCAGTTGCGGCTCGGACCGTGCGTGCCGGATCCGGGCAAAATCATTTGTATCGGCACGAACTATCGCAAGCATGCCATGGAATCGAACATGCCGATTCCATCCACGCCGATTTTGTTCAGCAAGTTCAACAATACAGTGGCGGCGCATGGCGACGTGATTGCTTTGCCCTTCAATTCGGATCAGGTGGATTACGAAGCCGAATTGGCGGTGGTCATCGGCAGTGTGGCGAAGCGCGTGCCTGCCCAAAGGTCGCTCCAGCATGTGTTTGGCTACTGCAATGTGAACGATATTTCTGCGCGGGACTTGCAGTTTAAGACGCACCAGTGGCTGTTGGGCAAATCATGCGACGGGTTCAGCCCACTGGGCCCCTATCTTGTGACGGCTGACGAGGTGGGCGATCCGAACGCGTTGCGGATCACGTGCGATGTGAACGGCGAACGGCGGCAGAACTCTACGACGGCGGACATGATCTTCCCCTGCAGCGAGATTGTGAGCTATGTGTCCGAGCACATGACCCTGTACCCTGGAGACATCATCCTGACGGGGACTCCAGAGGGGGTTGTGCTTGGCTATCCTCCGGAGAAACGGGTTTGGTTGAAAGAGGGCGACGAGGTGACCATTGAGGTCGAGAAGCTTGGTCGGCTGACCAACCGCTTCCGGCGGGAAGGTTGAGGCTGGCGCCGGGAGTTATTTTTGTGCTGGGAGTTCGTTATAATGGAGATGACAACTTTTTAAAATTATCTTTGCAAGGAGGTTGTCAAATGTCGATCAGCAAAGAGGACATCTACAAATTGATTGAAGAAATCAACGACCCCGCTGAATTAAGGATTGTATACGATGCACTGAGTCTGATAAAGAAACATGACAAATCGCTTGTGTCCCCAAAAGGGCATGAGGGAATTGCGTCATCCGAATTCAGTAAGCTTTTTGGCCACTCTGGAATGAGCAATGAAGAGCTGGAAGAGTTTGAAAACGATCTCCGCGAAATTCGAAAAAGTGCAGAGTGGAGTGGGGATTCTTCGTGGGACTAATAGTCGATACAAATGTATTCATTAAGGCGGAACGATTGAATCAACCCCCGGACTTTTCGGTATGGTCGGGCTACGGAGCGTTTTACATTAGCGTGATTACCGTGTCCGAACTTCTAGAAGGTGTTCACCGCGCCAACACAGCTGATCGCCGAATGAGACGATCAGTCTTTGTAGAAGGAATTATTGCCGCGACGCCTGTACTGGCGATTGATGTTGAAATTGCGCGGACATACGCTGAAGTGATGGCTTCTATTGAAAAGGGAATTACAATTGGAACTCATGATGTAATCATTGCGGCAACAGCATTGAATTATCGCTTTCCGATTCTAACCGCGAATACGCATGATTTTGAACGAATTCCCAAGATTGAGGTAGTTCCATATATTATATAAATGCCCATCGCTCTGACGTCATTGATTTGATCCTGACCCAGGAGGACAAAGATTAGACGGACGAATTGCGGCAGAACTCTACGACGGCGGACATGATCTTCCCCTGCAGCGAGATTGTGAGCTATGTGTCCGAGCACATGACCCTGTACCCTGGAGACATCATCCTGACGGGGACTCCAGAGGGGGTTGTGCTTGGCTATCCTCCGGAGAAACGGGTTTGGTTGAAAGAGGGCGACGAGGTGACCATTGAGGTCGAGAAGCTTGGTCGGCTGACCAACCGCTTCCGGCGGGAAGGTTGAGGGCCGGCGCCGGGAACATGGAGGGCCGGCCCCGGACCGGGAGCGAGCGGCGACGCCAGCTCCGGTCCGACGGCAGCGATGAAAGAGTGAGAGGAATGCGTGGAGCCGACGCCGCCTTCGCATGGCTTCGCGTCTGGGCTTCCACGCATGGGCTTTCCCGGCAGAAATTCCATACTCCGACCTTCCATGCTCCGGCATTTGCGCGCAAGGGGTGAACGTCACCTTGGCGCGGAGGCCGGGCGCACGATCACGCAGGCAGGCTTTGGAACATGGAACGTGTACGGAGTTGGTTCGAGACCGCCCGTTTCTGGATCGATCCTGAAAGTCGCAATGTTGTCCGAATCCTGATTGGCCGCGAGCAAATAGCGACCGTCGGGAGTGATCGTAAAGTGCCGCGGGGTCTTGCCCATGGCCTCGACATGCTCTTTATACCGCAGGTGTCCATTTTCGCGGTTGACGGCAAACACGGCGATACTGTCCTGTCCGCGGTTTGACGCGTAGAGGAACTCGCCGCTTGCGGAGACCGCGATGCCTGCTGGATAATTGTCTGCAAGTGCATCGCCGTGCACGGTCGTCACTGTCTGCGTGGGCTCGATGATTCCGTAGCGTGAGTCGTAGGCGCAGACGGTGATGGTGGAGTTCAATTCATTGATCACGTACATATGCGAACCGCCAGGGGCAAAGGCGATGTGCCGCGGTCCAGCGCCGTCCGGCATTCTGAGCTCGCGAAGGGGCGAGAGCCGCGTCTGGTCGCCGCCGATCTCATAGACGGCCACGCGGTCCGTACCCAAGTCAGGGACGAGTACGCGATGATCGGTGGGATCGAAGACGGCGGCGTGCGGGTGCGGTTCGGTCTGACGAACCGGATGCGCGCCCTTCCCCTGATGGGCTATGCACTGAGTTTCCGGTCCGATATGGCCACTTGGCAGCACGGGAAAGAGACTGACGCTGCCGCCCGCATAATTGGCTGCGACCAGATGTGTTCCGGCGCCGTTCAGGCTCAGATGGCAAGGGGCAGATCCCGTGCACGCCTGGCGATTCAGGACCTGCACGCGATTTGACGGGAGCAGTGCGACGGCCACGATTTCTGCGCCTGTTTCCCGCTCACTTACTGCATACAACACGTCTTCGTGAGGGTGCACGGCGAGAAATGAAGGATTCTCGACGCCGGTCAGAGAATCGATCGGTTGGACCACGCCCTCATGGACGTCCAGATAATACGCGTGCAGTCCCGGCGCATCGAACTCTGCATAGGTTCCGACGTATACGATATAGGATGAGGTGCTATGATGTAGATTCATTGTTTCCCTCCGTGTGCGGGTTTATTTGAGTGTAGTCAACTTCAGTATGGAAATCAATGCGCCGCCAATACGCCGCCATGAAAATGATTCTGTTGGACTGACCCACCGACCGCGAGAGAATCGATATACTGAGAGTACCACGCGGGCACATCCGCTGCGGGATAACGCGAACCACAAAACCGGAAAGAAAGGACTATCTCCCATGCCAGAACTCTACTCGCTGCCTCGGAGTCTTCCAGAAGAGCAGGCCGTTTCATCGCGCGCCATCGCTGCATTTGTCCAAGCTGTCGAAGCGGAAAAACTAGAACTCCACAGTTTCATGCTTCTCCGCCACGGCCGGGTCGCGGCGGAAGGTTGGTGGCATCCGTACAGGGCGGATCTACCCCATATGCTGTACTCGCTCAGCAAGAGCTTCACGTCGACGGCGATCGGCATGGCCGTCGGCGAAGGACTTCTGTCCGTAAATGATCCGGTCGTCTCTTTCTTTCCGGATGACTTGCCGGACGATCTGGATTCGCGCATGGCGTCCATGCGCGTTCGCCATCTGCTCACCATGACGACGGGCCACGCCGACGATGCCATGACTCGCATGAGGGCCGCGCACCCGCACCATTTGGCGCGAGGCTTTCTGCACAGCACCGTGGAGTTCGCACCGGGCACTCATTTCTCCTATAACAATGGCGCGACCTACATGCTGTCTGCGATTCTGCAACAGGCATCCGGGCAGACGCTGTTTGACTACCTGCAGCCTCGCCTGTTCCAGCCGCTTGGCATCGTCGGCGCCACCTGGACAAAGTGTTCGCGCGGCATCAATATGGGCGCATTTGGACTCAGCCTGAAGACCGAAGACATCGCCAAGTTTGGGCAATTGTATTTGCAACGGGGACTATGGCAGGGGAACCGTATTCTTTCGGAATCGTGGATTGAGGAGGCCGCCTCCCCGTTCTTGCCCGTGGAGAGCGGAAGCGTCAGCGACTGGGAGCAGGGATACGGTTATCAATTCTGGCGTTGCCGCCATCGCGCCTACCGCGGAGACGGCGCGTTCGGCCAGTTCTGCGTGGTCATGCCGGAACAGGATGCGGTCCTCGCCATCACTTCGGGTGTCAGCGACATGCAGGCGGTCCTGAATTGTGTTTGGGAACATTTATTGCCTGCCCTTGGACGTGCGGCGGCAGACCCCGCAACGGCTGAGGAAGCCGCAACTGGAGGCTCGGCGGCGACAGACTCCGCAACGGGCGAGGAAGCCGCAGCTGGAGGCTCGGCGGCGGCAGACCCCGCAACGGACGAGGGTGCCGCAGCGGAAGGCTCCCCAGCGGCAGACCCTGCGGCGACCGAGGATGCCGCAGCCCAGGAGACGTTGCGTCAGCGACTGGGAACTCTGTCACTTCTCCCGCCAAGAACGCAGACGGGTTCCGAGCGCGCAGCTCGAGCCCAGCCACTCCGTTCCCCCAGCACGCGGTATAAACTGGAGGAAAATACAGAGGGGATAGAGTTCATCCAATTTCAATTTCAGGCGGACGGACAGTGCCTCTTTACACAATGGGATAAACGCGGGGAACACCGTGTCACGATCGGGTTTGAGAAGTGGACAGAAAACGAAGTGCAGATCGACCCGTACACTTCCCGCATCGTCGCGAGCGGCACATGGCCGGATGAGCGCACGTTTCTCATGACATGGCGCTTTATCGAGACTCCCCACGTCATGACGATACGCTGTATTTTTGAGGAAAATTCAGTCCTTGTGGAGTCGTCCATGAACGTATCGTTTGGGTCAAACGTGCTTCCTTCCATGAAGGGCGCGTTGATAGATGCGCCTCTCTAATCGGGGATATGGGGGTTACCGCTGTGATGAATCAGGTCATTCTGCCCGCGGCGCGCAACGCCAAGGACCTGGAGCGCATGATGGCTTTCAGGCATGAATACATCGTGCTGCTGGAAACGCATCTCGCCCAGCTTCACATGCTGGTCGGGTTTGCGCAGCGCCATGGCAAAAAGGTGCTGCTGCACGCCGACTTGGTGCAGGGGTTGAAACATGACGAGTACGGAGCGCAATTCCTGTGCCAGGTCATCAAGCCCGCGGGCATAATTTCCACACACTCGTCCGTCATCGCGACGGCCAAGAAGCATTCCCTCATCTCCATTCAGCGCGTGTTTCTGCTTGACTCGCATTCACTGGAGACGAGTTTTCGGGTGGTGGGCGCGTCCCGGCCGGACTTTATCGAGGTGCTTCCCGGAATCATGCCGGGCATCATCCAGGAAGTGGCGCAGCGCACTCAGGTGCCCATCATCGCCGGAGGGTTCATCCAGACGGAGGATGACCTGCGGCGTATCCTTGAATGGGGGGCGTGCGCCATCTCAACGTCGGCGGAGAAACTGTGGAGATTGGACTACTGAGGATAACATGGGAAAACTGACGCTGTCGCCTCTGTTATAAAGAATGATAGAAAACAACAAAAAAATCATAACAAGAACATTACTTGACTTTTTGGCAGGCTGGATTTAGGCTGAAAGTGTACTATCACACAAGTTAATATCCACAGGTGAGAGATTTGAGAACCACCGGATTCTTTGCCCGTCGGGCAAGTTTTTGGTGGTTTCTGCGTTGAAAGGACTGATTGATCATTAAAAACCGGTTGCTGTTGCATAACGCATTGGCCGGTTGGCTGTTCATACTGCCGGGGCTGGCTGCGTTGACGTTGTTTGTGTTCATCCCTGCGGGCTATGTGGTATTTCTGAGCCTGCTGCGGTGGAATCTGATCGATGTCAATGCGCAGTTCGTTGGACTGGGGAACTACTCCCATCTCTTTGCATCGCAGAGTTTCCAACAGGCGCTGTCCAACACCCTGATTCTAGGCGTTGGCCAGATTGTCATCCTGTTGCCTCTGGGGCTGCTTTTGGCTGTGCTGCTTGACATGGGCTTGCGCGGCACCAGGATCTACCGAACGGTGATGTTCGGGCCGTATGTGTTGCCGCTTGTCGCCTCAGGACTGGTGTGGACGCTGCTCTACAACCCTGGGTTTGGACTCATAAACCAGGTGCTCGGGTGGGCCCATATCAGCGGACCGGATTGGTTGGGGTCGAGCGGTTTTGCGCTGCTGGCTGTTCTGATCATGACGGTATGGCAATATTTAGGGTATTACATGTTGATCTTTCTCGGCGGATTGCAGAATGTGTCTGCGGTTCTCAAGGAGGCCGCGGCGATTGATGGCGCCAATGATCGCCAGACGTTCTGGCATGTGACGCTGCCCGCCCTTTCGCCCAGTCTGTTCTTCGCGCTGATCATCTGCACGATCCAGGCGTTTCAGACGTTCGATCAGGTGTATGTGATGACCGGGGGCGGACCGGACGGGGCAACGACAACGCTCGTCTATTATATCTTCGATGAGGGATTTCAAATGTACAACATCGGGACGGCGTCGGCGGCGTCGATGGTTCTGCTGGTTCTGCTGGCGCTTCTCACGTGGCTTCAGGTACGACTCGGGCGCAGATGGGTGGTGGAGGAATAATGGCTGCAAAGCGACGACTTGCCCGCATAGCTGCCCATGCGATCCTCATCGTCGTGTCGCTCGGCGTGCTGACGCCCGTGTATTGGATGGCTGTCAGCGCCATATCGCCGATGTCGGCCATCTTCAGTTCCACCCTGCACCTGTTTCCCACAGTTTTTCACTGGGACAATTTTGTGCGCGCCTGGAGGTCCCAGCCGTTCGGTCTGTATTTCTTCAACAGCCTGTTCACCAATCTGGCCATCGTTTTCATCCAACTGATTACGTCGTGCCTGGCCGCGTACGCGTTTGTTTTCATCCCGTTTCCCGGCCGCCACGCGTTTTTCTTCATCATCCTCATGGCCATGATGGTGCCCATGCAGGCCACATTCATTCCCATCTACCTGATGCTGAGCCAGGTGCATTTCATCAACACCTATCAGGGGTTGATCGTGCCCTTCGTCGGCAGCGCGTTTGGCATCTTCCTGTTGCGGCAGGGGTTTATGTCCATTCCCAAGGAGGTGATTGCCGCCGCCAGGATTGACGGCGCTTCGGAGTTTCACATCTTGCGGTCGATTGTTCTGCCCAATGCAAAACCGGCGCTGATCACCCTGGCGTTGCTCAATTTTGTGTGGCACTACAACAGTCTTTTCTGGCCGCTGATCGCGACGAATTCGACCAACGTTCGCGTCTTGCCTGTCGCCCTGTCGTATTTTCTTAGTCAGGAAGGCGGCAACAACCTGCAATGGAATCTCATGATGGCGGCCGACCTGTTTACCATCATTCCAGTGGTTTTGATCTTTATCTTTGGACAGCGGTTCATCGTCAGAGGAATCGCCAGTTCGGCGGTCAAAGGCTAGAACCGGCATGGACCGCTGGCGCTCGCACGATAGACATTGGGGAGGTCAAAGGAAATGGTTGCAAAGAGACTTACGAAATTCAGCGCGACGGTGCTGGCGCTGACGGCGCTTCTGGCTGTGGATGGAGCTGTTCAATTGCCGAGCGCGGCCGCAATGAAAAAATCATCCAAGGCGCCGGTGCAAGTTTCCTTCTGGTATGGATTGGGAGGACAACTGGGCAATGACGTGCAATCGATGGTGGCGCGATTCAATGCGACTCACCCCGGCATTCACGTCACTGCGACATACCAGGGCAGCTATTCAGGAGGCGGTCCTGAGCAACAGAAATTGCTGGCGGCGATTCGCGCCGGCGACGCGCCGGATGTGGCGCAGATGGAAGTGCACTCCATGCCCGTATTTGCGGCGGCGGGTCGGCTGCTTCCCCTGACGCATCTCATGGCGGCGAGCAAGTCGGACAAACCGGGCGACTTCCTAACCGGGATGCTCGTCAGCACGCAGTACAAGGGCGTGTATTACGGGGTTCCCTTTAACCGCAGCGTGCCGGTGTTGTTCTACAACAAGTCCATGTTTGCCAAGGCGCACATCGCATCACCTCCCGCCACCTGGGCGCAGGTGATGGTGGACGCGAAGAAGCTCACGCACGGCTCCGGCCACAGCAAAGTCTATGGGTTTGAGCCGCTCGTCGACTGGTGGCCATGGGAGGCTTCGGTATGGTCTGGCGGCGGACACATTTTGTCCAAGAATCTCAGTCAGGCCCAGTTTGCGACTCCAGCCGCCACGCGCATCATCAGCATGGAGCAGACGCTGCTCAAACAGGGATATGCCGTAGTGCAGACGGGGCCGCAGTATTGGACGGAGACGACGCAGGCGTTCATTCACGGGCAGGTCGCCATGGATATCGACTCCATCGGCGATTCTGGCGAAGTGGCCAAAGGCGTCGGGAAAAGCTTTCAGTGGGGCACGGCCATGTTCCCGGCGGACGTCATGCGCGCAGTGCCGCCTGGGGGCGGGGATGCGGTGATCCTCGCCGGAACGCCGGCTGCCCAGCAGAAGGCGGCGTGGACGTTTATCCAGTGGTGGACGGCCGCTCCGCAGACCATTCACTGGTCGGAAATGACGGGCTATGTGCCGGTGCAAAAGAGCGTGCTGAACATTCCTTCCTATAAGGCGTATCTGCATGCGCACCCGCAGTTTGCCACCGCTCTCGCCGAGTTGAAATTCCAGCATGCGGCGCCGCCTTCGCCGCAGTATCTGAGCGTACTGCAGTATGTGCAAAACGCGTTGCAGGGCGTCTTCGATCTGCGTCAACCGGTGGCCAGCACGATGCAAAACGCCGCGAAACAGGCGGACAGTCAACTGAGCGGCAACTAGAGGACATGTGATAAAGTCCGCTCAGCAGGCGCTATGATCCCACATATAGTGTTTGAGGCTTCAATCAAACCTAGTGTTTGAGGCTTCAATCAAACACTATATGTACCGCAGTGCGCCTGCCGAAATTTGGTTTATCACATGTCCCCTAGACATACGTGTCCGAAAAGCGTAGCGAGTCAAGACGCTTGCAGGGAATTGGCGAAACCCGAACAGGTGCGGATCTGCTAGTTTCGCTGACTCAGACGTTCAACTGTGGCGCGGCAATCAACTGAGCAGCAACTAAACGTACGGCGTGGGTCCGCCCATGGTTCTCCGTGGGGGGCCCCTGCCTGTCATGTGGCGAGGAGCAGGCACAGGATGCAGAGACCGAAGATTATCGCTCACCGCGGCGTTGCGGGTCAATACCCGGAAAACACTCTGCCCGCCTTTGCGGCGGCGATTGATGCGGGCGCGGATGGTGTGGAGTTCGATGTCCGCTTCACGGGCGACGGCCAACTGATCGTGCATCACGACGCCGCGCTTGGCCGCGTGTTCCCTGGGAGCGCGCAACTCAAACTGAGCACGGCGCATGAATTGAGGCAATTGTCCGGGGGAGCGTCTGGGGCGCACATCCCTCTTCTGGAGGAGGTTCTCGACCTGTTTGAACAGCGGGGGCGGGAGGGGTTCATGATCCACATGGAATTGAAGATTGACGACCCGGAATTTGTCGGCAGGGAAACCGAAATCGCGCGGGTGGTCAAACAGTTCCGCTATGCGGGCGATGTGACCGTCTCCTCGTTCAATCATCACAGTCTGCAGCGCTGGCGGACGACCATGCCGACGACAGCCACAGGCATGCTGTACATGGAACACATGGTGGACCCGTGGTTGTACGCGGCGCATCTCGGGGTCAGCGGACTGCACCCCTACTTGCCCACGGTGTCGCGCGACCTTGTGACGGAATGCCATGCACGCGGATTTTGTGTGTGTCCGTTTACAGTCAACCGGGGTGCCGATATCGAGTACATGGCGGATTGCGGCGTCGATGCGCTGTTCACGGACGATGTGGCGTCCTGCCAGAGGGTGCTGTCATAAGCAATTCGGTCCTGGGAAGAATCTTGCCAGCTATAGATATCCATGTTCCGCAACCGCTCAGATACTCCGGGAATGCATGGCGAAGTGGTGCAGAGTTGCGCGATCCGCCCATTGGCAGTGGAGGGAACCTGCGCGGCGCCATGTTTTAAGCAATGGGGGGGTTTTTTTATGCACGGCTTGCCACTGTCGCGCGGCGCGCGCGACAAACGGATGGCTTACATGGAGTCTGTGACCTTTGACGCGCTGATCGTCGGCGGTGGGATTACGGGCGCCGGCGTTGCGCGGGAAGCGAGTTTGGCTGGACTGAAGGTGGCTCTCCTGGAGGCGAAAGACTTCGCCTCGGGCACGAGCAGCCGATCCACGAAACTGTTTCACGGCGGACTGCGCTATCTGGAGCGGGCGGAATTTTTGCTGGTGCGCGAAGGCGGACGAGAGCGCGAGGGTATGCAGCGTCTGGCGCCGCACCTGGTTCATCCGCTGCCCTTTCTCCTGCCGATCTATCGCAACATGAAATATGGAAAATTTGCGATGGGCACAGCCGTTTGGCTGTACGATAAACTCGCGCAGGTGGACCCTGGCGAACAGCGTGTGGTGCTGTCCGAGGAGGAGGTGCTGCGCCTCGAACCGCAGATCAATCCCGAAGGATTGACGGGCGGGGTGCTCTATCACGAATATCTTACGGACGACGCGCGGTGTGTGGTGACTGTACTTCGCGCCGCAGAGGAACTGGGGGCCGTGAGTCTCAACTACGCGCCTGTCGAGGGGTTGCTCTACGAGGACGGGCGGGTGTGCGGCGTGCGGACGCAAGATCTTGAAAGCGGACACAGCATCGAAGTGCGGGCCAAGGTGGTGATCAACGCGACGGGGCCCTGGATTGAAGACGTCATGCAGATGGATCGCGGAACGACGGCCGCCAAGGGGCAAAGACAGACCAACAGCGCCAGGGATACGGACCGCGACGGTGCGGCCGAGTCCAGGATTCTGCACAGCCGCGGCGTTCACATCGCGTTTTCGCGGACGCGGCTTCCTGTTAGGCACGCGTTTGCGATTCAAACGCCGGACGGGCGTCTGTTGTTCATCATTCCCCGCGATGATCGCACTTACGTCGGCACGACCGACGAACCGTATCAGGGGAATCTGTATCATCCGGATATTTTGGAACGTGATGTGGAGTATTTGCTCGACTTGGTGAACGGAGTTTTTCCGGGGCTTCGGGTCGAACCTTCCGACATCATCGGACAGTGGTCGGGGGTCCGGCCGCTTGTGTATGAACCCGGAAAAGCTTCGAAGGACGTATCGCGCCGGGACCAGATTTGGGTGTCTCCGTCGGGGCTCGTGACCATTGCGGGTGGAAAACTTACGGCCTGGCGCAAAATGGCCGAAGAAGTCATGGATACCGTATATGAGAATGCGGCTTTGGCGGATCGGTTGGGTGGAATCAGCGCATGGATGACGGAACGGGCGAAGACTCTGTCACCTGTTGCTCCGCTGCCCGGCGGCCTGTCGATCCCGCCAAAGGGAATGGACGACTGGATCAAGGAAGAGTCCGCGCGTCTGTACGCTTTGGCCGGAGTGAGCGCGGAGGACGGCGCGATGCTCGCCCGCAGGTACGGGGACGAAGCGGAGCGCGTGGCGCTGTACAGCGGGTCGGCGGAGGCCTGTCGCATCGACCCGGCTGTGCCGCTGTTGCGCGGGGAGCTCCGGTATCTGGTGGAGCGCGAGATGGCGGTCCATCTCGCCGACGTCGTTGTGCGGAGGACGGGACTGGGCTGGTTTGGCGGCGGCGACGCGGTGCGGTCTCTCTTTCAGATCGCGGACGAAATGGCTGCGCTGTGCGGGTGGAGCGCGCAGGAGACGCAGGCTGAAATCGAGGACTGTTGGCGCGAAAGCTACTGGCTCGACAGGAATCTCTACAAATCCGAAGCGCTCTCCACGTAGAGTCCCCGCCGCTCCAAGGCGGCAGTTGCAGGATCACCCGGAAACGAACGTGGGTTGGGAAAAAATGCAAGATGGGGTCTGGCCGATCGTTCCTGAGTACTGATAATATAATGGTGATTTGATCGAGACAGCGGAGGCGAGACAGCGTGTCGAACTCGGCCATGACCTTGCGCGCACTGCAGGATTATATCCAGGGGAAAGACTTCAATCCGCAGGCTAGGCACGGATACTTTCAGAAACTGATCGAGGAAGTCGGGGAGTTGGCTGAGGCGTTGCGCAAGGATCTCCGGATGACCGACGACGGGGAGATTAAAGGAACGGTTGAGGAAGAGTTATCCGATGTATTGTACTATGTCGCTGCACTCGCCAATATTTACCAGATTGACCTGGAGCGGTGCTTCGCGTTGAAGGAAGCTCTCAATGTCCGGAAATACCGCCGAGGCGACGATTGAACGGATCGCGGCGCCGACGCCATCAGCGGAATGCAAAGCCTGCTCGTGCATATGCCCGCCGTCTCACTGGCGCTAACCGTCTACAATATACTGGCATGGGTCACGATCCTGACTGTGGACAGCACGCGGCTTCCCGAGTTCAGCAGCATCCGGGTCAAGCCACGCCTGACGCGGTCCTTCCGACTTCGGGTGCCGCCCACCAGTCTGGATGTGACCCATGTTCTGGGCTTCGGACTGCAGGCTCCTATGGATGAGTTGCAGACGTCAGTCGCCCTGATAGAAGTTGCGGATCCAGCGATGCGCTTTGAGCTTTTTCACCTGCTCTTGCGGCAAGCCGCGACCGTCGCCGAGGGCGCAGTTGCGTTCCACATTGGCCACCGTGCGCATGCCCGGAATGACGGTGGAGACAGCGCTGTGGCTCAGCGTATAGCGCAGGGCGATTTCAGCCGCCTGCTCCACGCCGACGCCAAGGTCCGCTGTGATTGCCTGCACCCGCTCGTACACCTGCCGCTTGCGGTCGCCTCTGAAGTATCCGTTGCGAAAATCACCCTCCGGGAAGGTGGTGTCGGGGGTGATCTTGCCGGTGAGCCCACCCTCATCGAGTGCAACGCGCACGATAACGCCAATGTCGTGTTTCAGGCATGCGGGAAACAGTTCATCCTCCGGACTCTGGTCAAACAGGTTGTAGATCACCTGTACAGTATCGACCAGACCGCTCTCAATCAGGCGGAGGGCGTTGGCCGGTTGATGGTCGTTGATCGATACGCCGAAATAGCGGATCTTGCCCTGCTCTTTGAGTTTTTGCACCCCTTCCAGCCAGTCTCCCTGCTCCATCCACTCATCCGACCACACATGAAACTGCTGCACATCAATCGTATCCAATCCCAGATTTTGCAGCGATGTCTCTGTGGACTGGATCACGTGCGCGGCGGAGAACGTCGCGCCCGCGGGAACCCCGGAACGGGCAGGCCACTGCCTGTTGGCCGGAGGGACCTTCGATGCGACGTGAATGGTCTGTGAATGTTCGCGCACCACTTGGCCGACAAGTCTTTCGCTGTGTCCGTCGCCATAGACCAGGGCTGTGTCGATGAAATTCACTCCGAGTTCGATCGCACGATGCAGCGCGGTGATCGACTCTTTGTCGTCCGCGCCGCGCCAGCCGCTGTTGCCGATGCCCCATGAGCCGTAACCGATCTCCGACACGAGCAGATTCGTCTTGCCGAGTTTGCGTTTATTCAATGGGAATCAACCTCCAGAATAGGATGAGTTGCCGTTTTGAACGGCAATAGGACTTGTCACAACCATTGTAGCAAGCGCAGTTCTCGATTTGAAGGAGTATCATTCAGGTGATATAATTACAAAAAGTATACTGGACTTGTACATCCCATAATGTCCGCATTGGGAATGGAGGTCTCGGTGGCTCTGGTTGCACCATTTGGCGAAGGCCATGAGGCGCTTGCTACGGTCGCGGCAGCGACTCACCGGTCAATGATGGTCAGATCAACGCTGGTCTGGATTGTGTCGCGCGGCCGCCAGGAACGCTTGTATCGGCTTCCATTGACGCCCTCCGTCCACAGTTTCGTAAGCGCTGACGACCCCGTTATTGTCCAGAAACGCCCATCCGCGTTTCACAATGGCAAACCGGATGGTGAACAGTGGGCGCAGACGGATGTTTGGTCGAATGATTGTCCATCTGCGGCCACCGTCTATCGTATCGTACACATGCGTTCCATCTGCAACAATGATGGTCCGTAGGTTCACGAAACTGATCGCGGGAAATCCGCTGAGCGGCGGCGTGGACGTTCCAGCCTTCCAGATGGCCCCGCCGTCATTCGTCCGATAGAACTGGATTCTGGTGCGCGTTCGCGAAAATTCTACCGGCAATATCCCATCTTTCGATGTAAAGATGGGTGGCAGTGTGGTGATGAACGCCGATTTCAGGTCACGGGCGACGGGGAGCGACAGTGCATGCCAACTATGACCGGCGTCATGGGTCACATACAGCCACGTATAGTCTCTCACGGAACCGACCTCACCCGTGATCCACCCGGTGGAGTGGTTCTCAAACGCGATGCCGCTTTTTTGTCCAAATAAGGGCAGCGCACCGCGCGTGGGCGGATGGTGCAGCCTATAAACCGATTGCCATGTCTGTCCGCCATTTGTCGTCCGGTAGATATTCACGCCTTCCGTACCCGCGCCAGATCCCTGATCGCTCATCATCCAACCATCCTGGTTGTTGATGAAGGAGAATGTTGCGCCGACCGATTGTTGTTGCGGCAAGACGAAGGATGACCACGTCCTGCCCGCGTCTGTTGTTCGATATACGACTGTGTTGTCGGTGTGCGTCACTGCGAACAGGCCGCGTTGCGCGCCGTTAAACCAGGTTCCTGTGAAGATAGCGCCGACCGCCTGCGCTGGCGTGACGGATTTCCAGAGATCAGGATGTTTCCCTGCATGCAGCAGCGTGTTTCTGATCACCGGTTCACCCGCCAAACTGCTCTGCGCCCACTGTGGCCTTCTGGTACCAATACTCGCAATACTGGTTAGCACGATGGGTATTCCCGTATTTGAAATCGGTGTGCGTCTTACAGACTTGATTGATCGCTGCGAATGCCCAGTTGTGGGTGCGACACTGGCCGCTGTCGCACTGTGCAGTCGAATGCCGATCAGACAGACGGCGGAACTGATCAGCAGTATCATGAGAAGGTGGATCCGGGATTGAGTGGGCTTCATACGGCGTGCAACCTTTCCGGGTGAAGGATCACTGCTCTACCATTGACGCGCGTCGTCACGAAATGGTTACAGGACGCCCGCCAAAGACGTCGGTTACTCACTCAAGTTTCGAAATAGACTGCCATGCTGCTGCGCAGCGCCATCAGAGAATGAAAAAGGCGCCGGCAGCGTTCTTCACGGACGCAATGCCTGCTCGGGGAGAAGACATATATTGCGCCCGTCGCGAGTTTAGCGGCAGCGGCATGCATGATCCGTCCTGACAGGCACGGACCACCGTTATTTTCGGGATGAATACTAAAAAAGGTGGGATTGCCGTGTCGAACGATCGTCCTGTAACGGGCGCGCGAGTGGCAACGGATGTGCAAATCGAGTCGATGTCCGATGACATGATTGCGCCGGAGTGCTCCATCGAGAAGGCGCTCGCCATCATTGGCGGCAAATGGTCGTTTCTCATACTGCGCGAATTGTATCACGGTCCGCAGCGGTTCAACGAATTGCGGCGCCAGTTGGGTGCGGTCAGTCCGAAGTCGCTGACAGACGCGCTGCGTCATCTGGAGGAACACGGAGTGGTCTCGCGTCGGGCGTTTGCGACCGTTCCCGTCACTGTCGAATATTCGGTCACTGAAAAGGGCGCCGCCTTTCATGGCGTTCTCAAGGAGATGAAGAAGTGGGGCGCCTTGTGGGGATGAAAGCTGCAAGCGGCAGCCATCGCCCCATTGGTCCCTGACTCATCGGCATGATTTCTGAAAGGCGTCGCAGGCGCGGTGACTCTCTCGACGGCGCGGCGCCGCGGTTTGAGGGCTCAATCAAATGGTGATTCTCCTTCCGAGCGTAGTCACCGGTGAGATTTGATATGCGGCGCACCAGGCCGGACCGATTATGATACGGGGGCGTTCGTTCCGCAAGCGGGCCTACCCCCTCCGTGATCTCGCAAGGTCTCCATGAACCTCTGGCGCAGGAATGGTGGAACGCTTCCTTCGATTGATCATCCAAACTCCGATCATCATCAGAATGGCTCCCACAAATTGTGCCGCGGTCAACGTTTCCCCAAGCACCAGCGCAGACAGAATGAGGGACGACACTGGAACGAAATACATGTATACGGAAGTTCGGGCGGGGCCAATGCGCTGGACACCCAGGTAATAGAACCAGTTCGCGAGCACGCTTGGCAAGAGAGCAAGGTAACCCTCATCCGTCCAGAACCGCCATCCCAGAACCGTCCAGTGTACCATGAGCAATTGAGGAAGAGCCGCCAGTCCAAGGACAATTGACCCGAACACCATGGCATAGGTGGTTGCCAGAAAGGGGTCGGTCTTGCTGGTCGTCCGCTTGCTGAGCAGTGTGTTCACTGCCCAGAAAGCAGCCGCGACAAGAAAGAGCATGTCACCGAGAATGCGTTGATGCGGATTGGCCGTTCGCAGCAGGGTGACTGCAGAAAAGAAGATCATCGATCCAAACAGCGTGACGCAAAGCCCTATGATTTGCTGTATGCGAAACTTGTCCTTCAGGAACAAAGCTGCAAAAATGACGGTGATGGCCGGGCTCATGGTGGGAATAATCATACTCCCATCCGAAGCTTGGGATAGCGCCAGTCCCAGGAAGAAGAACACGTTGTATCCCGTAACTCCAACGATCCCCAGGAGCATTGTGTCGAACCATGCCTTTTTCGGGGTGGCCGAATAGTTCGCGTCCCGAAGTTTGCGGATAAGGATGATGACAACTCCCAATAGCGCAGCGAGACCAAATCGCAAGAAGGCAGCCACCAGAGGCGGAACAGAATCCTCGGCCACCTTTGAGAACACAAAGGCGCTGCCCCAGAACGCCGCGGTGCCCAAAAGCAGTATCTGAGTGGCTGTTGGACGAATGTTTGGAGGAGCTTTGTCCGGCATAAATGTCACGTCCATTTCACAAAGTTTCTGGGATGTCATACGATAATGGAATACAGCTCCTTCATCGGTCGGAGCCAGTTTTGTCTCAGCAT
>JAJYTO010000205.1 GCA_021793015.1 Bacillota bacterium | reverse complement strand
CCCCTTGGCGATTATCGCTTTGTTCTTGGGTGGCCAAAGCCACGTACGCTTCGGAAACAATCGTTCCCCCCTCATACTTACCCATATCCAAGAGCATTTGTCCAAATTTGGCAACGTCCTCAGTTGTCAAACTCAAACCCATGCCTCCAGCGGTGATGCCCATCGGACAAGTTTCCCATACCGGGCGCTTGATTCCCAACGGCTCGAACAGTCGGGGCATCAGAAAATCAACCAAATGTTGATCGGTCGCTTTCCAAATGATCGCCGACAACATATAACTGGCAGGTGTATTATACGAGTAATAGGTCCCTGGCTCGCATTCCACCTCCAATGACAAAAAAACCTTAACCCAATCCTTTTCGCTAACAACTGCGTTGTAAATATTAGAGCGATGACCCGTACTCATCGACAAAAGATGGTGAAGTGTCATTCTCGCCAGATTGTCCGATATCTTCTCTGGACGCCGTTCAGGGAAAAAACGAATAACCGGATCGTGCAGATGGAAATATCCGTTATCCACCGCTATACCAACAGCGATCGAGGTGAAACTTTTGGTAAGCGAATACAACAATTGCGGGCAGTCCGGCCGATATGGAGTCCGACACATACGGGCAGTCATCTGGCCATCCTGAAGCAGTATGAAGTTATTCACCCGCAATCTATTTTGCTCGATTCGATCGAAAAAACGCGACAGTGCCTCTGAGGGAAGACCATGACTTTCGGGGGAACTGTTTGTAAATGAACTCAATCATTCTCTCCCTCTCCAGTTGTTTCTCCGTACTACCTTAGAACAGATCCATCTAAGTTTTTGCTAGACTTACTGTCGAACTAACCTGCGCTTGAGTGACATAAGAGTCGCTCGCAAGCATGTATTTTTATACAAAAATTATAGCTGACGACATCCTGAATTTGCGCCCCCGTTAATGCAATAAGGAGGGACCGCAAATGCCACTTAGACCATCTGATTTAATTCATCCAACATTGTCCTTACGGCATTCGTTAAGTGGTCGTGATAGGCATTCTTAGGTCTATCATAAATCATGCCGAGTCTCCTTACGCCTACAAACAACGCCCATAATGTAACAATCAAGGAATCCTGGGGTGTTATCTGCCGGACTTCGTCATAGCCAGTGAGCAGCAGCTCCGTTCCTCCTATAACATCTTTTTACCTGCTGTCCCGGTCACCTTTTCAGCGAAACGCGCCAACTCATGGAAATCCAAATTCATACTTATCCTCCCCTCATGGCGGTACTCGATCCCAAGTAATCTCCTCAATTAAAATCGAATTTCTAATAGGCTTGCTATTGCGCACTCCGGCCCGTTGGCGACAGTACTGTGTCGCTCAGGAGTCGGATAATCATGCAAAATTTCTTCAAAGAGTTTGCTCGGTTCTCATCCCAATAGTTCCATAAAGTTTCTGTTGTCTAGATCTGAACCCGCGATCAGTACGTTCTGCGCGGAGGGAACAGCTTCAGTATCGTCTGAACTTCTTTGAAGAAGACATCAACGCTTGGAAGGTCGCTCTTGAACTCAAACCGCAGCTCACCGCGACCGTTTTCTGTTACATCAAGTACTGTGCCTGAAACATCGACCGATTTCTTTGAATCGAACTTCAACTCCAATTCGATATACGGTTCCATTGGGGTTAATGATGCACTGAGTGATTTCAACGCAGAGAACTCTTGCAGTTCCTTGTAGAATATCTCCAGTTCACGACCACACAACGCAGGATCAGTAAGCTGATATGTAAATGAAGGCAACTTCACTTCTAGGTGAACTACGTACCAATCGGCATCCCAACCATCCAAGATATCGGGAAATTCGTATCCCAGAACGTATATCCTGACCACTGACTTGGCATCTTGTGATTTCAGTTCCGCATAAACACTGTCCATCTAGGCTCACCTCGTATTTCAACATAACGGCTCTACTACGCAAAAGATTGCTGTCATGTCTTTTGCACCTGAGTGTGTTGATGAACCTGCCTCATCCCATTCCCACTTATCGGATATACGGGAGATGAGATTCGTTGCATGTTCCCTATTCAGAGGAACGCTCGTTTCAGCATCACACATAACCTTAGTGCAGCAAAAGGGAGTCTGCCTCAAATAAATCCAAGAACTCCCTACCGATTCGCTCTACTAATCCCCCATGCCCCTGACGGGGCACAATATATGGGCCGGACCGTCTTGATCCGTCTTTGATCCCGATTTCCCTCACTTAGTTTTTAAGACCCATCGTGCTCTCCGTCCATGCTCGATGCATTCCACGGTTCCGTCTTTGCTCATATCGCGCAGGATTTTCGTGATCATAGGTCTGCTGATGCCTGGGCACCGTTCTTCCACGTCGGCTATGGAGAAATCTGCGACAAAGGACTGCACGACCGCTCGAATCCGCTTCTGCTTCCATCCCTTCTGCTGATTGCTTTTGAGATCCCCCACCCTCTCCTCAAAGAGGCGATATGCCTTCACGATGATCGATAGGAAGTACTCCAGCCATGGTATCAGGTCGTGCTTGCCGTCATGCCAGTGCTCGGATGACTTGAAGAGTGTCTCGTAGTATTGATCACGCGTGTCCTCGACTACCTTTTCAATGCTGATGTATTTCCCGACCAGGTATCCACTTTGGTACAAAAGCAATAGCGTGAGCAGTCTCGCCATGCGCCCATTGCCATCGGGAAACGGATGGATGCAGAGGAAGTCCAGGATAAATGTTCCAATCAGCAGAACGTCTGGCCAAGTTCCGAAGTCACGGTTCGCATCGAAGGTTCTACAAAGTTCATCTATGGCTTCCGCTGTCTGCCAAGCCGGAGTGGGCTGAAAGCGAACTCTCTTCTCTCCTCCCGGCAAGATTTCCTCGATCACATTGTCAACTGATTTCCAGCGTCCTCCCTGGCCAGAGCCCACATAGGTCATCAGGTCGCGATGCAATTGGAGAATCGTGTTCGGACGAATCGGGATGTATTGGTGTCTTTCGTGAATGATCTTCAATACATCTCGATATCCGATGATTTCAGCCTCCGAACGATTGTTCGGTTTGGATTTGTTGTTCATGATCGAATCGAACCGCTTTGAGTTGACGATAATGCCTTCAATTCGATTGGACGACTCCGTGCTCTGGATGATGGAATGATTCAATAGTGTGTCCAGAACCTGTGGAATCTGTTGTTCATAGAGTGATTGCTGTCCACGATACTCAGCGGTTTTTGTGGTCAGCCCAAGGATATTCGGCGTTATGACCAATTGGACCAAGGCTCCAGAAAAGGAACTCACTTTGTACACCTACTCCAAAAACAAGATAACACCATACCGTTATTATATCATTCTCGTGCTACATTCAAACTTGCGAGGTAAGAAAATGCGACGCATTCACAACATTGGGGAGGGTGATCCCATTGGAGGATTCGAACATCAGTAGGTTCAGCATTGATCCATCCGGGTGCGATTCTATGGGTCTTCGTGATAGAACTGCTATCGCAGACTGCGGCCCGATACCGCAACAAGTTTTTCGACTAGCTGGAGTCCGCCGAGGCCGTTGTTAACCGGGCAGACTTGAAGTTCGGTTGATACTTCAAATGAAATTGAAATTGTGGAGTACTCAACGAGCAGCTTCATGTGTTTGGATCACCTTGTTCCACAAGACGTTTCGTTGCGAGAGACTGTAATCGGGCAAGTGCTCGCCAAACACATCTGCCAAAATATCCATCCAGGCCGCTTGCCGCTCGACTTCTGATCTGTGAACGCCATTTTTGTCGCGTACGGTAAGAACGCAGCCCTTCAACTCATGAGTTTCTGCGGCGCACCTATTTTTCAGGATCAATAATTTAACCCACGGAGAATCGGGCGACCGGCTCAGGTGCAGGTGGTTTGTTTCAAATTCCGCCATGCCTCCAACTGTGCCTGGGTCAACATCCATGCCGACAAATGATCCATTTGGATCATGTTCCAATCGCCATCCGTCCGGGTTCACTTGTGAATCGGCGACCGTATAAACGAACGGACCCTGCTTATGTGTACCGTTCATGAGCGGCAATGGTTCATAGGGCATGTCACCCAACCCCACGTCAACAATCCACTGTTCCTCTTGGAACTCGTTATGGATCTGGACGGTCAATCCAAGATGAAAGGAGTCGATCACAGGGATCCCCCCGTATGACTGCACACCAGCGCGATGAAGAGAAACCGTATATCCCAGAGAACGCAAAAGGCTGGCAAACGCACCATTGAGGTGAAAACAGTACCCACTTCTATTTTCCACGATCATGCGAACCGATGTTTCCAGGTCGATGGGTCTTGGTCTCCCGGAGAAAACGTCTATCGTCTGCCAGGAAATAACGGAAACGTGCGCTCGATGAAGTTCACATAAAAACTCCAGGGTCGGCGGTTGAACACCTCGAATTCCCAGCCGTTTCAGATAGCTCCGAACCATCTCCGAGGTCACCATAAACTCCCCGCTTCCCAACCGGATCATTCCATTTCTTTGCGTGATGTGTACTTTTCATAGATGTCCAGCGCCTTTCGGATGACATCCAGATGGATGCCCGTGCGGTCGTGTATGCGAAGGCTCCATCGTTCATTCGATCCTGCGGGGAACTCATCGGCAAGACCCGTATCCGTCCCGAGGAAACTGCGCCATGAATCAAATTCCCAGTGGGCAACCTCTCCAGATACCAGAACCCGCATCTCACAGAGAGGATGACGAAGCAACGACTGCGATGCTGTGCCCGCCCGCATAAACAAATCATCTTCGATTCTCGACAAGTCATACAGTTGTTTACTCGTCTTACCACCGGGCCGATGGTAGATCACGGCCGTTTGCCCGCAGTCCGTTTCCACTTGAACACGGCCCCCGGTCACAAATCCCGAAACGGGTTGCAGTGTAAAATCAGCACTCGCTGAATCAATGAGAATGGGTGCGATCCATTGATCGCCGAGATCGCAGAGGTAACGATATCCATTGTCCACAGCGATAACGGCCACGTGCGCGTTTGGGGTGAGAAGATCGTGCCCGATTGCATAAGCGCCAATTCCCGCAATTTCAAATGCGTGCAGCAGCCAAACCGCCAGATCGAAACAGTTGCCGCTGGTTCCAAATTGGAGCCGATCATCGACCATCTCGCTCACCGTGCGCTGTCTGCGACCTCTATCCGTTTCGTACAGCCATGCTTTCGTTAGAGTCTCCATAGGATAATCGTCAAATAGCTTCCACACATTCAAAATAGAATTCGGCGCCTGCAAATTCGATCACCTCTTTAGGCCCGTTTTCATCTTTCGCAACTGGCCTGTAAGCAGTCAGACATCGGATCATTCTTTCGTCACAATCGACTGCACACGACCGATTTGTCCATCTTGCAACCGTACCTTGATGCCACGCGGATGTGTCGCCGAGTTGGTCAAGATATCTTTGACAATGCCGCGCGTCAGCTTTCCTGTCTGTTGGTCTTTCTTCAGCACAATGTCCACGGAAACTCCTGGTCGGATCCGGCTGCGCGTTTGCCCGTCCTGCGTACTCATAACTCACCCGCCTCCTGCGGTATTTGTAGATAAATACTCAACTCGCAAACGCTCACAAATCGTTATGACCAGTGGTAGCTGATTCATGAGGACACCCCTTACCTTCTTACCAGTCGTCGCCCAAGCTGTTCCGATCCCATTCCATCCGGATCTCTGTATAGTTTACCAAGAGCCATGTCTCAGGAGAAGTCGCGCGTAAGTGAGGGATCTCCAATGTGTCGGTCCGACGCCTTTGCGAATCCGGCCGTTTCCCTGGAGCTATTCAGACACAGGGGAGGCATTGGCGCATTCCGACATCCCACTTTCGAACAACGGCTCAGCAGGATCTACGAGCAGAGGAACTGCTAAAACGCCTGGATCAAAAAGGCAAAGAGGCGGCTGACATAGATGAATTCGATCTTGTCTAAACAAGTGCCTCCCAAGAAATAAGGTGGCCACTCCATTCCGGAACAGGTCATAACGAGCCGCTATGCGCGCTCGTTCGAGAATCTGCC
>JAJYTO010000204.1 GCA_021793015.1 Bacillota bacterium | reverse complement strand
TTACGGCTTTGCTATCGCATCCTGACGAAGATTGGCTCCAACGGCGAAAATCTATACAGTCTTCGCATCAGCCATTCCTTTCGCGCTGTCGCTCACCGGGACGGCGATTGGCTGTGCCTTGATGCAGTACACCCCGATCATGATTCCGCCTATTCATAACGAAGCTAGGAGAAACAGATCGTCGAAAATCACATGTTTTCGGAGACAAGAGCGCTATAGGTGTATAATGAACGGGAGAGAATTGATGAAGGAGATGCAACGTGAACAGCAAAGTTGTCATGTATATAGTTCCGCTCTGACCAAAGTGCGCGCTTGCAAAGCGCTTCCTTTCGGCGAAAGGCATCCCTTTTGAAGAACGCAATATTTTGACGCACGGTAAATTTCGCCGTGAGATGAAGACTCTCACCGACATCATGACAGTTCCCGTTACCGTCATTGGCAACGAAGTGGTTGTGGGATACGACGAACGCGCATTTACCGCGGCGACGGCGCAGCTTCAGATTTGACGGTGGAAGCCGCACTGGCGCTCTCCAAAGCTGTATAGCTTGGTTCGTAGCCCCGCATGACTCGGAAGAGAGACGCAATCATGCGGGGCTAACCACCGAGTACAACCAACAAAGCCTACTCCTCCTCCAGCCAGCCCGCCTCCGCATTCATTATCCGCTTACTGATCGTGGCTGCACTTCTGACCATGTGCCGCCGCCATTCTTCGTTTTCCAGACGTTTGCCGACCAACCTTCGCCGTCTGCCACCGCCCACCCAATTTCCGGTGTGACAAATTCCACCTGATTCAGTCCAGGCGGCGCCTTGCGCTCTGACCAATGCACGCCGTCATCCGCTGTTTCGTACAACCGCGTCGTTATGGCGCTAGGCAGAACAAATCCCTGACTGATGACGAAGCATGTTTTTTCGTTGACGAACTGAACGTATGTGAAATCCATGCTGTTCGGTGAACGCGCCGCATTGCTCTGCATGCGCCATGTCTTACCGCCATCGTGAGTGGTGTAGATCGCCAGCCCCTGTTGCCGATGGCGAGAGCGCCGCTCTGATGTCCGAAAAACTGTGGTGGATAAGTGAATGCCCCGCCCGCATGCGAAGGGCTGCGCCACGCAGGCGGGAGTTCAACCTTCTGATTGGACCAGTATCTCCCACCGTCCGTTGTGCGCGCCGCCCATGCTGTGGTGAAATTTGTCGCCTTCCGTGGTTCGTCAGACTCCATTGGCTGACAACGCCCATCCATCCGTTCTATTCAACATATCCAACTGCCTGAAGTTGAGGTGAATGCTCGACGCCGACTGTGCGCTGGTTCCCGCCGCGAGCGTCACAATGAGTGCCAGCGCTGTGCCGACCACTGCCCAACTTTTGAACAATCTCCATGACGCCATATTCATTTCCCCCAGCGTCGTCTCATCCTACAGACGAATGCAGAGGGGTGATGGTTACAATCTCTTAGCCTCTCCTCATCTCGTTCATGCCAACTGCAAGTAGAAATCCAACGTGCGATCCACCAGTGTCGCAACCAGCGACACAAACGCCGACACGTCTCCAGTTGTATGTGAGCGGTCCAGGGCCGAATAGTATTCGGCCCTGCTCTCTTTCTCAATCACAATGGGAGGGTACCCACTCTTCATTAACTCAAAATTGAGCAACAGACGCGCCGTCCTGCCATTGCCGTCGATGAAGGGATGAATTTTCACGAAATCGCTGTGCACAGCCGCTGCTCGTTCAATCGGATGCCGCTTCAGTCCATCGGTCTCATACCACTTTACGAATCGCTCCATCTCACTCTGAACATGTAAGGCATCAGGCGGGATATGCTGCGCACCGCTGATTACAATGTTTTCCTTGCGATATATACCAGCGTGGTCATCGTCAATACCTCTCAGAATCAGACGGTGAATACTTCTTATTTGCCACTCCGACAACCGCGCCTCCTTTTGAACGATCTCCAGAACGTACAGGATCGCTTCCCTGTGATTGATCGCTTCCAGGTGTTCTTTGATCGTCTTCCCGCCAACGGTAATGCCCTCAAGGGCAACCTTAGTCTCAGACAGCGTTAACGTATTGCCCTCAATCGCGTTGGAGTGATACGTCCAGTTAACGATGAGATGCTCCTCAAGACTGCGCAGAGTGTGGACAGGCAAGGGCCTCTTTTGATCGAGCAGTTTTTTCTTCTCGTCTATACTCTCAAACATCAATCAACCACTCCGACGATCTCATTTATTTACAGATAGTATACTACAGCTTCGTTGCCCTGTGGTGAGCCGAATTGCAAACCAGAATCGCAGGTATACCCCGCTCTTTCTGCGCCGAGAACATCTGCCTCGCAATTGTCGTCGACCATTCATAGGAACAACTGATCCTCGGTGATGCGATCATGTCGATCAATGGATTGACGAAGGACAAGTTGCCTATATACGTATGCCGGGATTTGACCAGCCCGCCTATGCGGAGCGGAGTCGATTTCGTCCAACAGTTCCCATCCGCAACATCCATCATCATGGACATTCGCAGAAATGGTGGTGGGGCTTCGCCATTCAAGAGGCTTCGGGGCAGGAACAGAATGATGTGCACTCTTGCGTGCATTTTGGATAGCAGGGTGACAACGGTTTCTCTTGGCCGACGCGGTCTCTGTAACAGCAAATACCGTTTCTGCCGCAGGGAACTCCAGCAACATGAGCTTGAACCCTTTGAGCAATTTAAGAAATTTTAATAAATGGAAATTCGTCAGCTTGACATGATACATTATGGTTGCGGTTGGTTTGTGATTACACTTGGCGCCTGCGCCGCCGCAAGCTCTTGCACCTGAAGACCATGTATTTTTTGAAGATTCGTCAGAAAGAGGAGAGTGGCTATGGATTTGACGCGTTTTCTGAAGGGGAAAGGGCTTCTGCATAAAGTGTGGATTACCGTTCCGGCTGTCTGTCTGATGCTGGTCGCAACGGTTTCAGGCACACACGCTCAGGCGAAATCCCCAGCATCCTTTCTCGAATCCTTTACTTTTGCTGGCGTACCAAAAGGATATCGCCTCACGCACATCGCGTGGGAGACGACGCCTTCCAACGGAACGATGAACACGACGTTTCCTCAAGGCATCCCTATCGTAAGCCCTGCCGCTGCAAGAAAGGGAGTCTATATAGGTCCGCTCGTGGCGCCGGGTGGGAAGCTGTGGTATCTCGGCGAGACGCTTGGCGCTCGGGGACAAGTGGTTTGGGAATTTACGGGCCTGGATGGCGCAGAACTTTGCGCCACGAGTCTGCCACTGAACGTTCCGCACACCGGTTCCTGGCATTTGGTGCGCATCCCCATGCTCCTGGGGGCCAAACACAGGATCACCTTGGCCCACTACCACTGGTTTCACAGTAAGGACGGTCGCTGGACGATGCAAGCGCCCAAGATCATCGCCTCATCGACGCCTAATCAGACGGGATATTCGATTGCGTTTTCCTATTTGCCGCTCGACTGGCAATTGCAAGCGTTCCGATACGTCTCAGGCCGCCGCGTGCTCGGGGCCTCTGTTGCGCAGGCTGTTGGCCAAAGAGCCTCAAGCCCCTTTTTCTCGGAGTCGTCCTTGGGATGGTCGTTCTCGTATCCGACACTAGCCGCCTCATGGAAAGGACGTCTGGAGGCCGCTTTTTCGGACGGACACGGACATCTGACCTGGCTCGGTATGCCGTTGACACTACGGGGCTAACCACGGTCACCTCCATTTTGACGAGATGACCGTCACGAGTTCTGGCTTTTGCCATGAGTGTGATGGTCTACTCGTTTTTGCCTTTTCACCTTTCACCCTGACCAGGCAGGACGGAAATCGGACTCGGGAGAAGATCTCGTGGTCAGTATCCAGGCGTAGGGTCAACATCCGAGCATGTTCGCATTGTCCGCCCATTCACCGCGTACTGCGGTTCTGTTCGATCTCCTCGACTCGCTCGCTGAGATACGTCCAACGTTCCAGCAGCTCATTCAGCCGGGCTTCGACAGCCTGCTGTTCAGCGAAGAGCGCCTGCACTCGTCCGTAGTCGCCCCCCGCACGCTCCATCTGCTCAGCGATCTCCCGGCGCGACTGCTCTGCCTCCGCGATTCGATCTTCTATCTCCTCGTATTCCTTTTGCTCCCTGAATGTAAGCTTGAGGGGCGTTCGCTTCTGCGCTGGCGCGCCGCGCTCCTCCACGCCACGCTCCTTGATGTCCGGCTCCCGCTGACCGGAAGCCCGCAGTTCACGCGGAGGCGAATGGGCTGTCGAAGCTGCTGCGGATTGGGTTGAGTAATCGGAGAAATTCCCCAAGAAACGGGATATGACCCCCTCGCCTTCAAACGCAAACACATTCTCCACGACGCGATCCAAAAAATAGCGATCGTGTGAAACCACAATCACAGCGCCCGGAAAGTCATCGAGATAAGATTCTAGCACCGAAAGGGTTGGGATATCCAAGTCATTGGTCAACTCATCCAGCAAGAGAACATTCGGCGCAGACATCAGCATGCGCAGGAGCGCGAGACGCCTCTTCTCGCCGCCTGACAGTTTGCTGATCGGCGTCCACTGCGCGGAACCGGGGAAGAGAAACCGCTCCAGCATCTGCGCCGCAGAAATGCTCTGTCCGTCGGCGGTTTCCACGTAATGAGCCACTTCCCGGATGTATTCAAGGACACGCTGACTCCCGTTCATCTCTTCGTGCTCCTGCGAAAAGTAACCTATTTTCGCAGTGGCGCCCATTACGACAGATCCGCGATCCGGCGTTTCAATGCCCGCCAACAGCTTGAGCAGCGTCGACTTTCCACTGCCATTTGGACCGACAATGCCGATGCGATCGCGTCTCTTCACAAGGTAACTGAAGTCCCGAATGAGCACGCGCTCCCCGTACGCCTTGGTCACGTGTTCCAGTTCGATAACAGTATTGCCTAACCGTGACGCACCCCCCGACCACTCCAACACCCCGCTTTCGGCAACCGGCGTCTGCTCCAGAACGTCGTAGTACCTGTCCGTCCGCGCCTTCTGTTTGGTTCCACGCGCTTTGGGGCCGCGTTTGATCCATTCAATCTCATTGCGCAAGAAATTCTGGCGTTTCTCTTCGGAGGCCCTTTCCTGTGCCTCCCGCGCCAGTTTACCCTCCAGAAACGCCTGGTAATTCCCCGGATATTGATACAGCCTGCCGCGATCCAGTTCGAAGATGCGATTGACCACCCGGTCCAAAAAATAGCGGTCATGCGTAACCATGAAGAGCGCGCCCTTGCGCTTTTGCAGAAACGTCTCCAACCAAAGCACGGTCTCATTGTCAATATGGTTTGTCGGTTCATCCAGGATCAACAAGTCAGACGGTTGAATCAGCGCCCGCGCCAGGGCAATTCGCTTTCGCTGCCCACCCGACAAGGCGCCGACGGTCGCCTGGAAGTCCGTGACGCCGAGTCTCGTCAGGATCCCCTTGGCCTCGTGCTCAAGTTGCCAACCGTCCATGGCCTCCAATTGCGACTGCAAACGGAGGAGTCTCGCCTGCTGTTCACCCGTCAGCGGCCACTGCAACGAAACTTCCAGCATCTCCTCATACTGCCGGAGTGCACGCATCACTGGCGCGTCGCCGTAGAATACCTGATCCAGGACCGTGGCCGTTTGGTCGAAAACCGGCTCCTGCGGCAAGTACTGAACGTTCACGCTCCCGCCCACTGTAACCGTGCCCGACTCCGCCCACTCCATGCCCGCGACCAGTTTGAGCAAGGTCGACTTGCCGGCCCCGTTCACGCCAATCAGCCCGATCCGGTCTCCCTCATCCATTCCAAAGGAAACACTGTCCAGCAGGACTTTGTCCCCGTAGCTTTTTCGGAGTTTATCAGCAGAAAGGATGCTCATGGACTCACGCCCAGCGGTTTCTTCAATGTTGCCAGTCGACATCGGTCATCGTGGATGTTCATCGCAATCTCCCCGCCTGAGATGTCATTTCTTAATCAGTGTACCATGCATGGACCTTTCCACCGAACGCGCACCTGATATAAACTTACCCCATATTCCATTGAATG
>JAJYTO010000203.1 GCA_021793015.1 Bacillota bacterium | reverse complement strand
CCCTTTCACATTGGATGTCACAGGAACCACGATGCACAGCTCTTCCTCTCGTTGTAAACAGTAGGCGACACCACCATCGCTGGTCGTAGCCCGGATTGTTCATGGTCCACACGAGGATCGAACACCATCCAGACGAGATCGCCACGTTTGGGACAATATGGCGCGCCGTTCACCACGTCTCTCTCCCCATCGGCTTGCCCCAATCGGTTTCCGAGTGCGTGTTTTCCACAGTCACTTTGTCCAATAACTCTTCGAGACTGTATTGCTTTCGACGTATCACAATTTCGTTATCCCTTTGCACCACGTCAATCGGTGTTCCCTCCGCCATGTGCAGACGCTCTGCCATCGTACGGGGAATGCGAACACCCAGACTATTGCCCCACTTTGCCACGCGACTCTGCACTGCCAACACCCCTTCGCCATGTATATATACATAGTATATCCGCAAATTGCATTTTGGCGCACCTACTCCCTCGCACACTGCAACTCAGAACAAGCAAGCTCTGCCGTCACGGCTTTCTTGCAGTCATGATGTCCATGGCGTGCCGATGCGGAATCCCGCTCGAATCACAATCGAAGATGACCTCCGAGAAGGAGAGAATTTCCCAGTCCCAGTAGAGCTGCAGCAGATCTCCGGATCGGTACAAGCGCTCATCGTCGCCCCAGTCGGGCGCCGTTTCAATGAAAGGCTTCTCCACAAACGCATTGAATGCATTCAGCCCTCCGGTGCAGGTGTGCGCCTTATAATTCTGGAACACATCGCTGCGCAGATGCGGTGGAATATACGTCAGGCTGCCGCTCGAATAAACGACATCGTAGAGTTCGTCAAGACGAAAATCTGACAGATTGGATTGAATCGTCCGAATGGCAACCTTCTCTCGCACCGCCCATCGTTGCGCCTTGGCCAGCCCCTGCGGGGAGATGTCCACGCCGGTTGCCTGAAAGCCGTGTTTGGCAAAGTGGATCATGTCCTTGCCTTCCCCGCACCCCAAATCGATCACTGACATGGGCGCACCGCCCGTTCTGTCCCTGTGGTCGACGACCGTTTGACAAAGTCGGTTCGGCTCCGTTCCCCAGCAGAACTCTTCCTCCTGATATACGTCGTCGTACGTCTTCATTCGATTCACCCTTCCTCTGATGCACCTTCTTCCTGCACTACTGAATCGACGACTGCAGCATGAAGAAGCGGACACCGCCCATCCCCACACTCGTCATTCATTTACGGCAGGTTCTGCGAGAGGTTCTCTGGCGCCTGCCATCGACACGCAAAGCGCTCCACGCCAGGATATTTCTCTCCGAGCGACTGTGCGATAAATCCACAGCGGCGGTAGAAGTCCACCGCGTCCCGATCCGTTTCTGCGACCAACTCTTCCAAGTTTTCTGCCTGGATGACAAGTTTCACGAGTTGGGATCCGTTCCCCTTGCGTCGCTCGGACGCCTTCACCGCAATGTGAAGCAACTCCGCCGTCGTTTCGGAGGTGCGCCGAATGCCGGCCACAGCCACAACGTCCTGGCCAATCGCGAGTCCATACAGCGTTGTGCTGTCCGATCCGTACACTGCGTCAAGGATGTGACTCATTCGCTCCTCAGTAGGTTGAAAGACCGCGTTGCTCAAAATACCCAGGGCGGACCCTCCCCTTTGGCGCAGGTCAAGTTTCACCAACCTTACCAGTAACCCCGGCCCCGATTCCACCGCACTTGACTCCTTTCGCCTCCGCCTGATCGTCAGGCGCGTCAGTCGAGTGCTGCACCCGAGTTCCAATGCCGCCTCCCGGTCAGCGTCACGCCAAAATCCGCAACAGCTCATAAAAGCGCAGTCGATCCACGTCCAACTCGGAAATCCCGTAGTCGCGCACAAACTCGGCAAACCACCCGCCGCCAAAGCCGTTCAGACGCAGACTGAATTTCATCGCCACAAGATCCACGTACGGATCGGCGATGGCCACATCGCCGAGGTCGATAAATCCGCTCACGGCGCCCTCTTTCATCAAGAGGTTGGGCATGCAGAAATCTCCGTGCGCCACCACAGTCTCGCCCTGGGGTGGAATGAGTTGCTGCAATTCTTGCAATAACCCGTTCGGAGTGCGCCCTGGCGCGTTTCGCGTCAAACCATCCACATCGATGAGTCCGGCTGCAACGCGCTTTTCAGCTTGCCGAAGGAGCCGATGGATGTCCAGACGAAATGGACACCCCTGCGCGCTCAACTGATGAAACTCTCTCAATCCACGGGCCAATGCCGCAATCAACCGGGAAATATCCTTGCGCAAGCGAGGATCGTAAGACGGCAGGCCCTCCACCTCGGTCATCAGCAGGTAATGCGCCCCGCATGACCGAACATATTGAAGAACCTCAGGCACTCGCATTTTCCCCTGCAACCACTGCATGACGCGATTTTCGGCTCCGGCGATCCCGGATCCGCCGCAGTCGATTTTCAAATACAGATTGGGTTTTTCCGCGTGTGTCAAGCGAAGCACCTTCGCTCCAGATTCCCCGATCTGAATCTCCTCCGCCACATAATCGGACACATGGGAACGAATGCGCTCCGGCAGGTCGACGGCCCAGTCCACTCCCATTCAACCTCCCTGAGCAACTCACGCTCCGGAAAAAGCCAAGTCATGTCCGAGCCCGCAGCCGGATGATATCGCCCTCATCGTGTCATTTCTCTTTCGACGGCTACCATCGACACTTGCGTGTTCTGCGGGCGGTCGAACTGGCCATGAACTCCGAACACGCCACTAGGGGAGTGCACTCATTTCACATCCGGCTTGTAGATGTCGTGATCCACATACCGCTCACCGTTTATTTCGCTGAGGATATTAATTGCCACATTAGCACCATTCGCTGCCGTGATAATGGCATGCACGCTGACGCCCGCCACCGTGCCGGCCGCCCAGATTCCTTCAATGTTGGTCCTTCCATCCGGATCCACATCAGCTACAGTTTTGATTCTTGGTTCGGTCGCAGGCTTCGTATCTACCCCAATCCGTTCAATCAAATCGGTAGCCGCACCCGTTGCAAGAATGACGTACTTTGCTTCAAACTCTTCACGTTCGGTTATCAGTCGAAATCCTGAATCTGTCTTCACGATGTCTTCAACCGTGCTCTTCACATGGTCGGCGCCATACTTGACGGCCTGTTGAATGCCGACTACCACGAGGTCTGGCCCTACAGTTTCCGGAATTCCATAATAGTTCCAAAGCATGGCCCGACGTGTCATTGTTTTATCGCTATCAATCATAATGGTTCTCTTCCCAGCCTTTGCGGCGAACAAGGCCGCACTTGCTCCGGCTGGTCCTGCGCCAATAATTGCGATATCGTACATGTAATCCACCCCAGTCTATGCATCCCTAGCGGTACACTGATTTTATTGTACACCACAATTCCTCACTGCGGCGCGCTTGTCAAACCTTTATGTGGGGTTCATCTGAGTTCATGGCGGCCTCATGTTGTTCTCTGCGCGCAGTGTTATCATTCAACCGTATCCGCCATGCGCGGTCCAGACCCAAATCACACCAGTCTCAGGCCGATTCTGATTGATTTGGCTTGCAGCGGAGACCCTTCTGAACGAACGGCTTTTGATGAAATGTAGCCTGACCGGGCGCTTGCTTGGCGATTGCATGGTCACCAACCCCGCCTCTCGCGTTGTTCCATTCGAGGCGTCATACAAAAAAAGGAGGTCTACACATGAGTGAAATGACGAAACTGTCCACAGTCACTCCAGATGCAATGGGTCTGTGGCCACAAAGAGTGTTTCCCACATTTGCAGTTCGCTATCCAGATCCCTTTATCCTGCTGGATCATTTTGCGATGAAGAAACCGGGCGGATTCCCAGACCATCCACATCGAGGTTTTGAAATCATTTCCTATGTCCTGAATGGAGCCATGGCACACACGGACAATCAGGGCAACGCCACTGTGATTCCAGCCGGAGGTGTGCAAACGGTGACCGCAGGACGGGGATTGGTACACTCCGAACTGCCAGCAACCGATGGCGTCGACAGTGGGTTTCAGCTCTGGATCAACCTGCCCCGCGCCGATAAGCAAATGGCTCCGAGCTACCAAGAATTTGATCCCAATCAAATCCCCGAGCAACATTTCGCTGGCGTAACCGTGCGCACCATTGTCGGTGAGAATTCACCGGTAAAAATCAATCGGCCGATGGTTTACGACGATGTTACGATGGTTGAAGGTGCAAGATACAACGAGTCCCTGCCAGCCGACTATCAGGGATTCGCTTACGTAATGTCCGGAGCCGGATCATTTACCCGATCCAACCGAACTGAAATTGCCGCAAAAGGTGACTTGCTCTTATTCTCCCCGGATCCGAACGGTTGGTCAATTCAGGTGGAGGCAAGCGAAGGACTGCGTTTCGTTATGATCGCCGGACTGCCGATAGGTGAGATTCCGCGATACAACGGTCCGTTTGTAGACTAGAATACGTCTTTTAAATGCTCAATCGATAACCAACTCCCCGCACAGTCTCGATATACTGCGGGCTGTTTGCGTTATCCTTCAATTTCTTGCGCAACGCTTTTATGTGGACATCTATCGTGTTGCTTCCAGGAACATACTGTTCGCCCCATACCTTATCCATGATTTCCTCACGCGTCAGCACAGCCCCATTTGATTCAACAAGCGTCCAAAGTATGTCAAACTCAGATTTCGTCAAGTCTAATCCGCCGTGGTTGAGCACTGCCTGCTTCCGCTCATAATTCATGGTCATATTTTTGAAGGTTCGACGGCTGCTGACGGATTGGAATGGAAGCCTTTGTTGTCGATGCAAAGCCCTTAAGCGGTAAAGTAGTTCAGAAAAATTGGCTGGATACATGACGACTTCAATATTCGGACTGAGTTCCAGTTGATTGGGATCGACTTCGCTTGGTAATAGATAAACTGCCGTCAGTTCTTTAACCTCATCGGCATTGGGTTTACATGAAATCGGTATCGCAACTGTATGGTCTAAAACAACGACATCCGGCTGCATGGCGCGCATGATATTTAAGTCGACACTGTGGGCAATAAACACATCACAACAGTGCTTCGACAAGTATGGTATAAGGTCTGATAGGTGCTCAGGGAAAAGGCTGACTAAAACGACGCGAAGTGTGGTTTCGCAAACCACTGGATTTGTTATCGCTAAATGCCCGTTGTTGTGGGTTCGTTCCACCCCGTATTGAAAATCCATGGTTCTTGCCCCCCAGCGCCATTACACCAGCGATCTCAAGTCACTTCATTGCGCGTGTCTATTTCTTACACCGATATTCTACATCATGAATAATTTCACTGGCAATGAACCATTAGCCGCACAATGATGCTCGTCAGCTTTGGAGGTATGCCGAAAGCAGGATGGGATCTGAGATCGGGAATCTCGGCTATGTCTATACGACGAGCGGACCGTGTGCGTATAATGGAATGGAGTATATTAGACGATTCACACCGCCTTGTCTCGTTCAGACTGCCTCGTTTCATGCGGGTTGCCTTGTCCCGTTTGCATTGTCCAATTGTCTTGTAAACATTCTTGCGCATATAGAGAGGAGAACGATCATGGGCCGTCACGCAGAGGCGCGGGAAAGATTGTGGAATTCTGTGGAGGGTCTGGATGAAGCCCAGTTGCGCAGGCCGAATGCGGATGGCTGGACCATTTTGCATGTGTTGGAACATCTGCATCTGGTGGAGATGCGCGTCGCCGGGGCCATCATGGGCGCCGTGAAATATCCGCCCATGGAAAACGCGCAGGCGACTGAGTCATTGGAGGCGCGACTTCTGGATCGAAGCTATAAGGTTAACGCGCCGGAATCCAGCCGTCCGAAGGGCGTCATCGCGACGGTTCAGGAGGCCCAAGAACTGCTTGCTTCCTCGCGAGACCGCCTTGAAGCGGCCGTCGCGGTAGCCCGGAACGCCGGCGGCCTGCATACGCATGGATTCCCCCATCCGGCCTTCGGCCCGATGAGCGTGCAGCAGTGGTACGAACTCGTTCCCCTGCACGAGTTGCGCCACGTGGCCCAGATTGAGGAAATGAAAGCTGCGCCGTA
>JAJYTO010000202.1 GCA_021793015.1 Bacillota bacterium | reverse complement strand
CGATAGCGTATACGAACTCGCCGGAGCGGTCTTGCCCGAGGATCTTACGGAGGGGGATCGCGCTAACATTTTTGGATACAATGCACGGACATTTTACAGACTGCCGCCCTCATGAGGATGGAAATTACACACATCAACGGTTGTTGATACTGGCTCCCCGCAGGGTTAGCCGAGGCTGTAGAGTGACGGTTTCATACGGTTTGTCAGGATTTTTGATTCTCTCAAACAGCATATGAACCCCTTGTTCTCCGAACGTATAGGCTGGTTGACAGGCGGTCGAGATCTCTAATTGAAGGAGCCCGTGAGGGTCGACATCCTCAAAACACGCGATCGCAACGTCATCGGGCGACTTAAGGCCAGCCTTTCTCAAGGCATGAAGAGCTTGAATGGCGAGGGCATTGTTGAACGCGAATATCGCCGTTGGCTTCGGAGATTGGCGAAACATTGACTGAATGCTTAACTCGACGCCTAAAAGTGTCTTGTCTTCATGCAAGCTGTATGGCAGAGAGTGAATCAACTCCCGTCTAATCTCGATATCAAATTCTCTGAGAGCTGTCTCGTATCCCTTCATGCGCTCTCTCGCTGTGTGGATATTTAAAGGACCGGATATGAGTCCAATGTTCCGATGGCCTTGTCTAAGCAGATGCGCAGTCAGATCGTATGCCGCCGTCGAACTGTCGCCAACCACATGGTCCGCATTTATGGAGTTTACAATGCGATCAACAAATACAAATGGAATTCTATGCCTTTGGACAATCTGGAGATTTTTTGCCGAGTCATCACTTGCGGGGGTAATGATCATACCGTCTACGCGCGCAGAAATCAGCGCTTCAATGTACTCCCGTTCCTTATCGATATCGTCATCGTGATTGCATAGAATGAGTCGGTGGAGGTGTTGGTGCGCCGCGTCCTCTGCGCCACGCGCCATGGTCGTGAAAAATGGGTTGGTCATATCGGCAATAATGAGGCCGATCGTGTTGGTGCGTCCGGATATCAGGCTCCTTGCTATGGAATTCGGAACATAGTGTAACTCTTCCATCGCGACCAGAACGCGTTGTCGGGTATTATCGCTAACGCTGGCAGCGTTATTGATCACTCTCGACACTGTCATGTTGGACACGTTGGCCTTCTTGGCCACATCGGCGATGGTAATCATTACGGGTTCCCCTCCAAAAAAACTACATATAACATGCATTATAGCAAATTGACAAACTTCATCAAAATCCTCCGAGAATCTGAATCACTATCTGTAGAGCAAGCGAGACTGTTCAGAAAGATGATATTGACAATCGATTCGCTGTGCGCTATCATTCTGATAACGCTTTCTGTTAACGTTAACATATACATGCTGCGCGACCGGGGGTGAACGAGACGTTAGAACTTTCGCAGATAACCAAGCGTTTTGACAGCACGGTTGCTTTGAACCGTGTAAGCCTGAAGGCGTATGAAGGCGAAGTTCATGGCTTGATTGGACAGAATGGGTCCGGCAAAAGCACGCTCATGAAGATTCTGGCGGGGGTGTATGCTCCTGACGAAGGCAAGGTGCTCATTAATGGCCGCGAAGTCGACGTTTCTTCTGTGGAACGGGCCGAGTCACTGGGCATCGGAATCGTTTTTCAGGAACTGAGCCTGTTTTCACTGCTATCCGTTTCAGCCAACATTATGATCGGGCGGGAGCCCCGTAACGGTCCTCTTATCGATCGGAAAAGGACTGGGGCTGCGGCTGCCGCTGTTTTGGGCGAATTGGGCATTGGACACATTCCGCTTGACGAGCCTGTAGGACAACTGACAACGGCGGAGCAACAGTTGATCGAGATTGCAAAGTGTTTGGTAAAACGGCCCAGTGTGATCATCTTCGATGAACCCACAGCGGCGCTTACAGTTTCTGAAACTCAAGCGTTATTTCGTGTGGTTCGCAATCTCAAGAAGCAAAACCTTACGATTCTGTTTATTTCTCATCATTTGGAAGAAATTTTTGAAATAGGCGATCGGGTGTCTGTATTGCGTGACGGAGAGGTCGTTTATTCAGACACGGTTGATAACACCAGCGAAACGGAACTGGTTCAACATATGGTGGGCCGGAAAATAGATCAGTTTTATCCAGTGAGAACCGGGGTGACAGGCGATAAGGCGGTTCTGGAACTGGAACAGGTTCGTGCGGACGGACTGCAATCCACCACTTTGTCAATCAAGGCCGGAGAGATCGTTGGCATTGGTGGACCTATCGGTTCGGGGCAATCTCGACTTGCAGAGACAATTGCCGGGATTCGACCTCTAAAGGGTGGGACCATACGTGTCAATGGAAAGCCCACGCGCTTACGGGGTCCGTCTGATGCTATAGCGGCTGGCATCGCCTATGTGCCAGAGGATAGACGAACTGAGGGGCTGCTTCTTAACCTGTCGGTCAGAGCCAATGTTACGCTTCCGATGTTGACAACACGTGATGGGGAACTGGCTGATGTATTTGGCTTTATCCGCAGGGCGCAGGAAGTACGCCATACAAGTCACTACAGAGATCGGCTAAAAATCAAGGCCGGCAGCGTAAATGCGGTCGTGTCCACATTGTCGGGAGGCACTCAGCAAAAGGTCGCTGTAGCTCGTTGGCTGGGAATGGATGCAAGCGTTTACGTATTTAATGATCCCACGAAGGGTATTGATGTTGGTTCCAAGGTTGACATTTACGAGGTTATCAATCAATTGGCCGATGAGGGCAAGGCCGTTATCTTAGTGTCTTCATACAATCCGGAACTGTTGGGTATGTGCTCGCGGATAGTTGTGATGTTCAAAGGGCGCATCGTCAAGGAATTTGCGGCGGACGCCGCGACCGAAGAGCAACTGCTCTTGTCGGCGTCGGCAACGGAGTGAGAGGGGTGTCAATGTGGCTGAGGAATCAGGCAAAGTGAATGCGAACGCGCAGAGAGAAGAGGATCAAGGCCGTCTTTGGCGCTCGTTGCGCAGTGTCCTCAACTCCTCATTGGTTGCTGTTGCGCTGATTGCGCTAGTTATCTACTTTTCCATTGCGTCTCCTTACTTTTTTACATCGACGAATTGGTATCACATTTTGCAAGACGTTGCAGTAGTCGCTATTTTGACGGTCGGGCAGGCGTACGTCATTATCACCGCGGGCATCGATCTGTCACAGGGTTCAGTGATAGGCCTGTCGGGTGTGGTATCCGCTCTTTTGATGACGTCCGGTCACCCCATTTGGGTGGCCGTTATCGCAGGGATTGCCATAGGGGCTTTGGTGGGTCTCATAAATGGGGTTCTGATCACATTTGCAAAGCTCCCCCCCTTCATTGCCACGTTGGCGACCATGAGTGTTGCTGAAGGGGCTTCCCTGATTGTCACGGGAGGCGAACCCGTCTTCAACATTCCGGCTTCGTTCAGTAACTTTGGTCAATTGGGAATCGGCATCTTTCCATATATCGCTCTCGTCGCCGTTGTGTTTGCTGTCGTGTTTCATGTCATTTTGGCGTATACGAGATTTGGCCGATTCACATACGCCATTGGCAGCAACAAACTGTCGGCGCGTCTCTCTGGGCTCAATATCCCGCGGCAACTGATATCGGTTTATATGATCAGCGGTATCATGTCTGCCATTGGTGGGATCTTGATGACCGCCTGGGTTAACACCGCCATGCCCACGGCGGGCTCCAACTACGAACTGAACTCCATTGCCGCCGTGGTTATTGGCGGCGGGAGCCTGTTTGGCGGGGAAGGGACGATCTTGGGCAGCATGATCGGCGCCTTGCTGATGGCCACGTTGAGCAACGGCACCCAACTGCTTGGCGTCTCAACCTATTGGCAGGAGGTGTTGCTTGGACTCGTCGTGTTGCTTGCGGTATACGTCGACAATTTCCGTCGCCGTAAGAGTGTATAAGGAAAAAAGGGGGATTCAAGACATGTCATTGAAGCGCAAGAGTTCACTGGTGGCTGCAGCATCCTTGATGGGGTTATTCACACTGTTCAGCAGTGTATCCACATCCGCGTTTGCGGCTACCCATAAGAGCGCAAAGCATCACTACACATTTGAACTGATCACGAAATCCAATGCAAGTCCGTATTGGCTGGCAGTGAAGGATGGGGCGGACGCGGCGGCCGCCAAGATGGGCGTGAAGGTGAATTTTGAGGCGCCGGTGTCGGGAACGGATCTTGCGACGCAGATCTCGATGGTGCAAAATGCCGTAGCGGCGCATGTGAATGGCATCATCCTGGCCGCGCAAAATCCACAGGCTCTGCTGGCGCCGGTCAAGAGTGCGATGAAGGCGGGAGTTCCGGTGGTCACGGTGGACTCTGGGGTAACGCCAAACGTGTCGAACAGCTTCGCGGCGACGTCAAATACGGCGTCGTCGGCGAACCTGGCGAGGTATGTGGCCGCAAAAGTGCATGGTCACGGCGCTTACGCGATTATCGACTTCAACGAAGAAGCAAGCACCGGCATTCTGCGTCCAGCAGGATTCCGCAAGGGGATGGCGGCATTCCCGGGGATGAAGTACATCGGCATGCAACTGAGCAACAACAACATTGCGACCGCGACTTCAGAAGCGGAAGCGTTCATCGAGAGCCATCCGAACATCAACGTCATGTTCGGCGCCAACGATCGTTCAGCGCTTGGCGTTGCGGCGGCGGTGAAGCAGATGCATAAGGTCGGCAAGATCATTGTCGCGGGATTTGACGCCGATCTTGGGGAAGTGGCGTTGATCAAATCGGGAGTGATATCGGCGTCGGTTCTGCAGAGTCCTTACGCCATGGGATACGATGCAGTGGTGAACCTGATCAAGATCAAATCCGGGAAAAAGGTGCCAAAGCGGATTGCGACTCCGTACATGCTCGTCACGCCGCAAAACGTGAACACGCCTAAGGCCGTTCGAATGATTCAGCAGTACATCCCGAGTTACCATCGGTAGGTACTGATTGCCTGCCGCCCCCTGGACGAAATGAGGGGGCGGCTCCATTTATTGGGGGAATCGCTCTATGATTAAATCCATAGCTCGCGAGATACTTGACTCAGAACTTCAGGCGGTAACGAAAGTGACAGAGGTGTTGGATGATCAGTTTGTCGGTGTGATCGAACTGTTGGAAACCTGCACTGGCAAAGTGATCGTGTCGGGACTTGGAAAATCAGGCCACATTGGAAGAAAAATCGCGGCCACTTTGGCGTCGACCGGGACGCCCGCATTCTTCGTTCACGCGGCTGAGGCGTTGCACGGAGACTTGGGTATGATCAGTTCTTCGGATGTTCTGATCGCTGTCTCTAACTCTGGAACCTCCCCTGAGATTGTGTCCATGGCAAGGCATGCCCGGTCATTCGCCGGAATGGTCATCGCCATGACATCGAATCCCTCATCGGACTTGGCGCAGATGGCTGATCGGCTACTATTGCTGCCAAGAGTATCGGAATCAGATCCCTGGGGATTGGCGCCAACAAATTCCACCACAATAATGCTGGTGCTGGGTGACATCGTAGCCATCACGTTGTCTCGGCGTAAAGGGTTCTCGCGGGAACAGTTTTTTCGCTCGCATCCAGGAGGGGCGTTAGGGCAATCATTGCGGCAGCAAGTCTAATCGGAGAGCAGGACGCCTTTCCGCGCACAGACTGAACGACCATCGGAGAAGCGGTGATTCTATATGAAAAAAACGGGCGTAATAAACAGCGGGCTTTCAGGTGCTTTGGCGCAACTGGGTCATACGGATCTGCTGGTGCTTGCGGATGCCGGATTTCCCGTTCCCAGAGGAGTTCCTCAAATCGATCTTGCGCTTCGACCTGGAGTTCCTAAAACGATGGAGATCATTGAAGTCATTGATCAGGAAATTGTTGTGGAAGGGTTGGCGATGGCTGAGGAAGCAAAACAGTTCAGCCCAGGCTTTATCGAGTGGCTCAAGGAAAGATTCCCTTTGATCGAGATTGAGTTTATGCCTCATACTGAGTTCAAAAAAATGAGCCTTTTGGGAAAGTCAATGGTGCGTTCCGGTGATATCTCACCCTATTCCAACGTGATCGTCAGAGTGGGGGTTCCGTACTAGATGTTGGACAATCCGATTGCCGTGGTGGGAAGTCTGATTGCGGACATCGTCATACAGGTGTCGCGATGGCCCAGTCCGGGCGAGACCATGTTCGGT
>JAJYTO010000201.1 GCA_021793015.1 Bacillota bacterium | reverse complement strand
AGAGCCAGGTAAATCATGACGGTCCTCACCTCAGACAAAAAAGCATCACGCGTTGTAGTGGATGCTCTTTTTGTCCGCTCCGACACTGCGGTCGCCCGTACACAGACGAAATTTAATCGCTCACCTCGCCGTGATCGAAATACTTCAGGACATTTTCGCAATCGCCTCTGTGCCGTCGACCGCTTCCCGCTCATCCGTTCTCATACTTCCGGTAATTCTATGCGTGCTGTTCACCGCCGGAGACTTGGTCAGTGTCATACACCTGCATGCCACATGGTTCGGAGTTGTATACATCGGTATTCTCTTAGTGCTTGACATCGCGGTATTCGGCCTGGCATTTCATTGCGCGACTTTCATATCGCGAACAGGGTGCAGTGTGAGACATGCGCTTCAGTCCAGTGTGCGTCATATTATGACACAACCTGCCCGAACTCTTCTTATGGTCAGCGGCGTCTTCATGGTTATCTTGATAAGCGTCCGCGTTCCCGTTTTTGGATTTCTGTTCTGCGGCGCACTGATCGCGTGGATTTCCGATCACGGAACCGTAAACACGTCTGGCGAATAAACACGTCTGGCGAAAATGTGTCATCTTTTAAGAGTGAAGGAGCCGTTTCGTCCTGAGTGGATCACTCCTCCGTCCATCCCCGTCCTGATCCACCCCTATACGCTGACGGCAAGCACCGCCATACGCCGCCCGGCCCGGTCAGCATCCGCATCTGGTCTGGGCCAATGCCTGAATTTGCGTGGCCGCGTGTTCGCAGTCTGCGGCGTCAATCGCGGTAAACGGCTGTTCGTAGGCGTTCATGGCGTGACGGTAGCGAGGATCGTAGTACTCGACCAACAGCATCTCGATGAGCGTATGATAATCGCGAACCGCCAGACTCGCGAACGCCCGTTTGCGCAGATCCGGCGAGAAACGCTTTTCGATAAAGCGCAGCGCGCGCTCCACCTGCTCATGAAACTCCTCCGGATCGTCCAATCGGTACTGTAGCAGTGTCCGTTCCACACGCACAGCGGGCGTGGCCGTCAGTTCGATATTGATCCCGCGCCGCTTGGCTTCAAACAAAAAATCCGGCATGGACACTCGTCCGATCCGTTTGCTTTCCGCCTCCACAAACGCGTACGGCGCGTTCCTGACCTCCTCAAGCGCCGGCAGCAGACGCCCGTCAAACTGCCGCTGGTTGGCGACGGCCAACCCGATCCCTCCGAATACGGATCCCCTGTGCTCCGCCATCGCTTCCAGGTCCAGCACTGGTTCCCCGCGATCGGCGAGGATGCGCAAAATCATCGTCTTGCCCACCCCCGTCATGCCATGCAGCACAATGAGTTTAGGAACATCGTCCGGCGCCATCGCCTCCAAATGCTCGACCACATGGCGACGGTATGCGCGGTATCCTCCCTGCAACCGCCAAGCCTCGACGCCAAGCAAATCGATCACCGTGGCCACGGTCTTGCTGCGCATCCCCCCGCGCCAGCAGAAGACGACCGGAATCCTGCCTGCGGCGGCCGTGTTTATGCGTTCGATCAAGACTGGAAATTTTGCAGAGGCGATCGCCAGCCCCAACGCCTGCGCGGCTTGCGGGCTCTCCTGCTTGTACACCGTGCCTATTCTTGCCCGCTCCTCGTCATTGAACAGAGGCACGCTGACAGCGTGCGGAATGGTCGACTCCCCGTGCTCTGACTCGGAGCGCACATCGATCCATGCGACGTCCTGCCTCTGTCTCGCTTCTTCATATGTCACGTCGACAAACATACCCGCGTAACCATCCTCTCAAGCGTGCATCTCCGTTTGTCGGCAACATATCATCGTCGCGAACCGGAGACGCAGACACATCTCTCTCCATCTCCGCATCCCTACACTCCTACACTCCTACACTCCTACACTCCGCTCGCTGCAACTGCACCGCCCGCACCCCTATATCACCGTTAATCCCAGCAGAGAGGAGGCCAACTCCACGGCCATCTCCCCCGTGCGATTCTTGGAATCGAGTATGGGGTTGACTTCGACAAAATCGACAGATGTCACACACCGCGAGGCCGCCAGCAATTCCATGGCCAGATGACCCTCCCGGTAGGTGAAACCCCCATTGACTGCTGTTCCGACGCCCGGCGCGTACATGGGATCAAGCGCATCCAGATCAACGCTCAGATGCACGCCCTGTGTTCCATTTGTAGCGATTTCAATGGCTTTGTGCATGACCGCGCTCACGCCCATCTCGTCAACGTCGGGCATCGTAAACACGTGCATCCCGGACTGTCTGATCAGCGTCCGTTCATCCTGGTCAATCGATCGCACGCCAACCAGTACGACGTTTTCAGCACGCAGCTTTGGCTGGATGCCGCCAAGCCCCGTCAGGTCGGGATGCCCGAGACCCAGTGACGCCGCCAGCGGCATACCGTGGATATTGCCGCTTGGCGTTGTATCGTCCGTATTCATGTCCCCATGAGCGTCAAACCAGATGCACCCCAGTTGTCCCGACGCCTCCGCCGATCCGGCGACGCTGCCGATCGCCAGGCTGTGATCGCCCCCGAGGATGATCGGCATATAGCCATCCCGGATCGCATCGCGCACGAGCACTCTCAGTTCATCGCACACGGCGCGCACCTGATCCAGGTATTTTAACTTCTCCAGACCCTGTGTGCGAGACTCAGGCGTGGGTACATCGATGTTCCCCATGTCCTCCACCAGATACCCGAGATCTCGCAGCCGTTCAATCAGGCCGGCGCACCGAATGGCGCTCGGACCCATATCCACTCCCCGCCGACCTTGGCCCAGGTCAGAGGGAACGCCGATAATGCGCAGCGGTCGTCTGCCTGTCTCTTCATGTTGCGTCATGGAATCATCCCGCCCCTTTCACACATTTTCCCCCGCCATTTTCACAAATCCACGCATATGGTACCATACTGAAAAGGCTGTTCAAAAAGGGGTCAGGTAAGACCCGCGCAGTGCAAGGAAGCGAGCCAAGAATGCGGACCGAGCGTACGTTTTTGGTACGTGAGGGAGTATTCTTGGCGCTGACGCGGCAATGCGCCGGGGAGTTCTGACCCCTTTTTGAACAACCTCTGAAAAGATAAGGAGGTTGGCCCATGGTATCGCCAGACGCAGAACTGTTCATCCTGAGCTTTGCGCAACTGGCTGTTGCGCTGCTGCTTTCGCCGGACAACCCGGACTATCTCGATGCGCTGCGCCAGATCGAACGGCGATTGCGCGAATCGTTCGACGTGACGGAATTGCAGATGGTGGCGCGATCCACAGAAGAGTACACCGTGTCCTACAAGCTGGGCGACGACTTGGCGTTGCTCACATTTCCGGCCGAGGAGGTGGAGACGCTTCTGTAAATGGTTACGCACTGCGATGTCCCACCACCATCGCCAGCAAGCGGGGGGTCACGCCCGTTTCAATCCACGCCGCCACAAACAGCAGAAGAGCCACCCATAACACGGTTTTCCCGGCATCCTGGCCGAGCGTGCGCCACTGTTCTCTCGTTCCGGGCCGTCTGGTGATGGAACGGACCACCGTCACTCCCACTTCCATGCCAAATCCACTCGCCAGCAGATAAGCGGACACCTCAAACAATCCATGCGGCAGAATGCCTGCGGCAAACAGCAAAAATGGATTCGCGTGTGTCGTGCGCGTCAACACCACGAGTACATAGCCGATGAGGGCCCCGTTTAACGTCACGGACGCCAATGGAATTATGCCCAATAACAGCCCTCCAACCATCATCAGGAGACTGGCGCCCAGGTTGTGGGTGAAAATCGTGAACGCTTCTTCCCACAGAGGTTCCCGTTTGATTGTGAGTCCGATATGTCGAATATCTTTGACAAAAGGCAGAAGAATATGCTGCAACTGACTGGCAAATACCGCGCCCAGCAATGCGCCAACCACAAAGAACAGCAACGATACCCCGCCGTAGCGGCGCAACAGCGTAAACATCGTCAGCGCCCCCCTCTGGTATGATACCCAGTTCTTTCGCACACACTTTCCATGATCAAAGATCGATGGGGGTGCTTGTAATGACCGTGATACATCGCTTCCTGGCCCGTTTCAGCGCGGCCCTGGTGTTGCTCTGCGCTGGACTCGCGAGCGGCGGGCAGGTTGCCGTCGCCGCCCCGACTGGCTCGCCGCCCGCCGCCATCTTTAAAGTGGACACTGCGCAAAAAGTCGTGGCGCTCACATTTGATATCTCATGGGGTGAAAAGTCACCAGGACCTATTCTCGATATTTTGCAGGCAAAGCACGTGGGAAAGGCGACATTTTTTCTGTCGGGCCCCTGGGTGCTCCATCATCAGGAGATCGCCAAGCGCATAAAATCCATGGGTTTTGAAATCGGCAGCCATGGACACATGCACAAGAATTTCTCTGAGCAGTCAGACGGATGGATCCGTGAACAGGTGCAAAAGTCAGAGCAGAGTATCAAAGACGTGCTCGGCGTTAAAACGACCCTGATTCGCACTCCAAACGGCGACTTCAACAAAAGGACGCTGTTCCTGCTAAGTCAGATGGGCTACACCGTCATTCAGTGGCATACCGATTCGCTCGACTGGATGAATCCTGGTGTCGAGCAGATCAAAACCAGGGTATTGACCAAGGTGGTCCCGGGCGACATTATCCTGATGCATGCCAGCGACAGCAGCAAGCAGACTCATCTGGCCCTGCCGGCCATTATCGACGGCCTAAGGGCAAAAGGATATTCATTCGTGACCGTCTCTGCACTCATCAGCGGAGTCACGGCCCGCTCGACCGTACAATAAACAACAGTCGGACCAGAGTCACAGCCCTCAGCCGCTGAGGGCTGTCCCGTCACACGGACGGCGTAACAATCCGATGCGCGTCAACGGGAGCATCCTGTAAATCCCTGCCAAACAGATGTTTTCCTCATGGAAATCTCCCTTTTTTTGCGCGTCCTTCATCAGGCAGGTCCCTGGCATTTGCCCGTTCGCCCCTTGTCGCGGACTTCTGAATAACCCTGCAGCGCCGGGACATAGTAGGCATAAAGGGGGTACGCGCAGTGCGTGAGCGACTCAGAACACAGGCTCCCATCCTGTTGCTGACAACTTTTTTGCTCCTGACCGGATGCGGCGCAGGTGGACAACAGGGCGCGACCGGACAGAGTGAGAATGATCCGACACAAAAGCAGGCGACTGGAAAACCAACTTATCCCGACATAAAAGCCATGGTCCTGGATATCCTGCACAGCAAGGAAGGCATGACCACTTTAAAGGATACCATGTCCAGCCCCGAATTTAAACGCTCGACAGCCATCACAGAGGCAGACATACAGGCCGCGCTGGAAAAAACACTCGCGCAAGGGCAAAACAAGTCGTTTCTCAGCAGCCAGATGAAGGACACCACATTTGCGGCGGCCGTGGTTAAATCCTCTCGCCCGCAGATGGTGGAGATTCAAAAAGGGCTCATGCGGGATCCTGAATATCAAAAAGAAGTGTTGACTCTCATGCGTTCACCGGAGTTTCAACAGTCGCAATTCGAACTGTTAAAGAGTCCAGAGTATCGCAAAGAGATCATGAAAATCATGACGGAGGCCCTGCAGCAACCCACGTTTCGTCTGCTGTTTATGGACAGCATGAAAGAAGCGGTCAAGGCGGCGGCAGGCGGAGACAAGCAGAAGATAGGACAGCAGGAAAAAGACACGCAAAAAAGTGGTCAGGACAAGAAGGAAGGCGGTGCTGGTGAAGGCGGGGGCGGAGGCGAAGAAAGCGGCGAGAGCGGCGGAGGGGAAAGCGGAGGCGGAGAAAGCGGTGGAAGCTGACGACGGCTCCAGGCAAAGTGCGACAGCCCATGGGCATACAGGGCTGCTGCACCGCGTCGCGCAACGGGCGGCGGCGCATGGGCCTCACGACGGGTCTCACGACAGGTCCCCCGGCCCGCAACGGAGCCGGGGAGGTGTGGCAACGGCTTCGCGCCACACCTCCCCGGCGCAGCAGCGACTAGTCCATCATCGCCAACGGTTTCTTGGCCCCCGGCGCCATGTCCGCTGGAAGCTTTCGTCTGCCAATGAAAACTACCGACACCAAGGCGATCAACCCGATGATCGCAGCGGCTCCAAACGCATCCTGCATTCCCTTCTGAAATGCATACTGTTTCAGCATATTGGCGAGTTGGGATACTGCGCCTGCGCTTGTGGCCCC
>JAJYTO010000200.1 GCA_021793015.1 Bacillota bacterium | reverse complement strand
GACAGGGGAATTGTCCGCTCATTATCAGGGGCTTCCCTGACCGTAGCTGTCAGGGAAGGTGTGCTATTGTGTGGGCAGGCTTGGCAGTGACTCAAACGGTCACAAGGAGGCGAGAGACAACATGGAGTTTGATTGGAAGGCATGGTTCTTGGGCGTCTGGGAGGACAACCGGCGTCTGACGGACAAGGTGGCCCGCGCGCTGGTGGAAGCAGGCGCGATCGATCAGGCGCCGGTAGCGGGCATGCGGCCGTTTCGCAAGATGCTGCTCGAAATTTGGGGAATGGAGAAGTTTTACGCGCGCGGGCTGGCGCATGGGCAGTGGCAGTGGGAAGCGCTGCCGGAAACTCTCGGCGCCGCTCCCATTGAAGAAACGTTGGCGTTTGGAAGGCAAGTGCGCGAGGAGACCAGGCGTTTGTGGCCCACTATCTCCTTTGACGCTCTGGCTAAGGAGCGGCCGGCGCCGTTTGAGTGGCATCCGCAAGGCAGAGCCATCGAATGGCTGACATACGCCCTGGAAAATGAGATCCATCATCGAGGGCAGGGATACGTCTACCTGCGGCTGTTGGGAAAGGAGCCGCCGGCGTTTTACATTCGGACAGAGTAGTCCCTCACGCCGCTGAGCGGCGCGATCAGTCAATGAAAATCGCGCTAGCAGTGTTCTTCGCGGATGCAAATCCCGCTCGGGTCGGAGTCATATATTGCGCCCGTCGCGAGTTTAGCGACAGCGCTGTCTGAGCAGGGGCGCAATCTATGACTCCGACCGGCAGGGACCATCATTATTTCAGAATCGAGGTGCTGTACGATGACCGAGGCCAACGAACTGTACCGCTATCATGTATGGGCGAATGACAAAGTGCTCCGGCACTTGGGCGAACTGCCGGGAGACATCCTCCATCGGGAACTGCAGAGCGTATTTCCATCGGTCGGCGAGACACTGGGCCATGTGTACGTCGTCGACAACCTGTGGCTGTCGGCCATGTCCGGTGACAGCCTGGAGACCATCTGGGCGTCGCTTCCCCGTCTTCAGGATGAGGTGAAGGGCGCATCCCTCGACACATTTCAGGCGAGATTTTCGGAAGTCGTTGACCGCTTTCACGCGTTTTTCGAGCGTCAAACGGACCTGGAGGCGTGGTCCGAGTATCCGCATCCCCGCTTGGGGCCGCTTCGCGCGCGCTACAGCGATATTGTCCAGCACATCGTCAATCACGGCACCTACCATCGCGGCAATATTACAGCCATGCTGAGGCAAATGGGCTTTGCGGGAGTGGCCACTGACTATGTGTTTTATCTCTATAGCCTGGCGCGGTGAGATTTGGGCTCAGTGGTCGAACTCCCAGATGGTTTGGAAGAGTTGAGCCGTGGATTACCTAAATGGAGGAGTCGACGCCAAGTGGGAATTCGCTTGAGACAGATGACTGGCGCTTTTCTTACGAACAGTCAGGATATGTTGTTGATGAAACGGGCAGAAACGATGCACATCGCGCCCGGTCTTTGGGCGGGCATCGGAGGACATGTGGAACCTGAGGAGATCAGTGATCCTCTTCGGTGCGTGCTGCGCGAGATTGAAGAGGAGACGGGGATCGGCCCCGACTCGATCACCGGGATTCGGCTGCAGGCGGTGGTGCATCGGCAGCGCGGTCAGGAGATTCGGTTGCAGTATATCTATTTCGGATACACAAAGACGCGAGATATCGGATACACGGCGGAGGGCGCCTTGCATTGGATCCGACAGAGCGACGTGTTGGAAAAAGCCATGTCCGCCGCCAATCGGTTTGTCCTGGAAAAATACTTTCAGGACGGACCGTCAGACGACGTCTGGGTGGGTGTTCTCGGAAACGATGGCGGGAGGCCGAAGATACAGTGGTCATCGTTGGCGGACTGGGAATAGAAGGGTGACACAAGAGGTTGCTTAAGCGGCAAAGCGCTTTGCCAGTCTCCCCAAGAGAGAGGCCCATTCTCGCAAGGCCAACATACGATGCGAGCGGGTCAACTCATTGGTGACAGGCAAAATCCTCCCACAATAGGAATGGCTCAAGACAGAAACTCAGGAAAACCGTTCGCGCAGCCATCGTCCAAACATGGGCTCCACCAAAACGTAATCCCCCCGCACCGATCGCTTTTCAATCAGTCCGAGATCCAGCAAATGATTCAGCGCCTTGCCGACACTGGAACGCGGGACATCCAAAGAATATGGGGGCTTCTGTTCACTGACCGCCAGGCAAACGGCGTCCGCATGGGCCGCGCGGCGCACCTCCAGCCATTGCTGCTCATAGATCCCCGACAGATGATCCATCATGCGGGCGTCCGCAGCCACCGCGATGTCAGCATCCACCCTACCCAAACCCGCGCCTTTGGCCATCAGATACGAATGATAGACCACGCCCATGACGCAGTAAGGATGACCTCCTGTTTTCTCTAGCATTAAACCTAAGGCCGCCGGCGTCACCGTCATGTTCTGTTCCGCCAGTTTCTTCCCGATGTATCCCACCCATGCGTCTGACGGTACGGCGGGCAAAGGACAAAACGTCGCAAACCGGTAGAACGCCTGACTCTGGCTGGCAAACAGCATTTTCATCAAAGACGGTTGGCTCCCCAAAAACAAAAACACGGTATGCTGCTGCGCCTGCATGACCGCCCTGAGACGTTTAAGCAAAGCGAGGCCGCCAAGTCGCTCAATGTCCTGGAATTCATCCAGCAAAATAACCATGCGACGGCCGCCGCGTGCGGCTATTTCCTCCGCGACCGCCAGCGCGCGCAGCAATTCGTCTTCGCCCGTGCTTTTTCCCTCTGACCAGTTTAGCCCGATTTCAAGATCGCCCATCTTCGCCTTGATGTCCGGGGTACCAACTAAACGTCGCAACCCCGCCAAGGAACGAACACCTCGTCGAATGCGTCCTACTCTATTTTCAAGAATGGATTGCATCAGGAAAGAAGCCAGAGTGTCGGTGGAATTCGCCGAAAATAAATCGACTGAAGCCACGTACTGTCCCCGCACCTGCGCCTGCCGAAGAATTTCGCGACCTACGCTCGACTTGCCAATGCGTCGTGGGCCGGCGATAACCGCGCTTTGCCCATCTTCCATTCGCATCACCATTTCTCGGATGTACGACTCCCGATCTACCACATCCTCGCCTCTGGCCATGCTTCCAAACGGAAATACGACATCTACCATGCGCATCCTCCAATACACGCGTTTTGAATATATAATACACATAAATTGCGCGTATTAACAAGTTTCCGGATACGATCTTGTGTGACAGCAACTGCAAAGAAGGGTGCCTCTTGATCGAAGAATGCTCCATGGGTTAAACCTCACGGTTGGTCATGGCGCTTGCCCATAGCCGCAGCAATCGTGTATGTCCAGCTATCCGAATGAAGATATCATCGCGCCTTGCGAGGGGCGTGTGCGTTGCACCGTTCTTCGCCGTCACGGTCGCGTCGCTTTCGCCGTGTAGATGACAGCTTCATTGTGCAGTATGCGATATGGACGGGCAGGCAAACAACGGTTGAATCCTTTAGCGGACGTCAAGCTATTTATTTTTCCATGTCTGCGAGTTATAATAAGAACACATGTTCTCTATAGGAGCCGTTGCAAAGGAGCAGTCTGGCATGAAAGCTTCCTCGATCGGTGTGTTGAGTAATCGGGATTTCCTCAAGTTTTGGATTGGGCAGACAGTCTCCATTTTTGGATCTGGCGTCACTTTTATCGCGTTGCCTCTGACGGCGATGTACGCATTACACGCGTCCGCCATGCAAATGGGACTCCTGAGGGCTGCGGGAGAAGTTCCGTATTTGATCATGTCCCTGTTTATCGGGGTGATGGTGGATCGGGTTCGGAGAAAAACGCTGATGATAGCAGTCGATCTCGGTCGAGCGGCGCTGATAGGCGCCATCCCGGCATTGACCCTTCTCCACCTCCTGAATATCTACGATCTCTATATCGCGGCCATCGCGGTGGGGGGATTATCGGTGATGTTCGACACGGCCAATCAGGCCTACTTGCCATCCCTCACGGGTCGCGAAGAGCTTCAGAAGGCCAACAGCGCGATACAGTTTACCTTTTCGCTGGGGCAAATCAGCGGTCCGGCTGTTGCCGGTCTGTTGGTCAGTCTGCTAACGGCTCCTGTCACGTTGCTCATCGACGCTGTCTCTTACCTGGTCTCCGCCCTGTCGCTCATATCGATCAAGAAACGCGAGCCCATCATTGAAGGGAGACCTGTCGCAGAGCGCAAGATCCTTCGCGACGTCAGCCAGGGACTGCAGGTTCTTTTGAGGCATTCGGTCATCCGTCCCCTGACCTTGGCGATGGGAGGCATCAGCATGTTCTTTAGCGCATTCCTGTCCGTCTACTTTTTGTACTTGGGCAGGGATATCGGGCTGACGGCGTCGCTCATGGGCTTCGTCCTGGCTGTTGGCGCTGTTGGCGCCACGGTCGGCGCCATCGTTACGGGACGTTTTGGAGGAAGGCTGTCTCCGGGGCTGGCGGTGATTATCGGAGAATCGTTCTTCGCTGGCGGCGCATGGCTGGTTCCTCTCGCCGGCGGAACGCATTGGCTGAAAGTTGCAACTGTAACGGTTGCGGCGTTGGTGGCTTTTTTCGGAGGAACTTCGGCGTTTATTGTGTCGACAACGATGCTCCAGAAGGCCACGCCGGATCGTCTCTTGGGGAGGGTCAGCGCGGCGTCAAAGACGTTCCTTATTGGTCTCAACCCAATCGGCGCAGTCATTGGGGGAGTTGTCGGGAGCGTCTGGGGGCTCAGGCCAACTTTGATCATTGGCGCATCGGGAATAACGGTCATGGTATCGTGGCTATTGCTTTCTCCTGTGCGGTCAACGTCTGAAAAACAACTGTTGGACCAGGCGCTAGCTTTGTCTGATATTCCCCAATCGCCAACTTGACACGCGTCATTTTTTTCTTGACATGCTGCGGGTGCGGTTATACTTGGTCTGCAGTAGTGATCGTTTTTTCCGCACCACAAGGAGGAACGGTTAGGGTGCTGTCGCGTGTCGTTGACCATGCGTGATCACCGAACTACCATGTAAATTAAGGGATTTGCTCAAAACAGCACGGGTCACTGCATCGCCTGTGAGCCGCGTGAGGAGGCATTCATCGTAGTTCGAGTTCTTTAAATGATCATACGAAGAACCTGTTCCCATAAGTCCGTTCGTTCATCGCAGCCAAGGAACCGGCTTAAGGTCCTGTTCAAACGCGACAATTCAGGCAGCATGCTCTGCATCGTTTTCATAATGTCACTTGGGGTTGGCTCACAGTGCCAACTGGCGAGAAGGGATAACTGCCAATCGTCCAAGACGGTGTGTTGACCTTCGACCTTCGACCAATCTGCCCAAAGACCGGGGAATCTGCCCGATTCCATATGCCAACCCTGCAGGACGAATCCCGCAAGGCCGTTCATCATTTTCAAAGCATAATACATTTCCTGTCGCATGACTCTGCGATATACCTCGTGAAGATAAGCGAACACTTTGCCTCGCCAGCGTTCAAACTCATCGTGAGTCGGCTTGTAACTCAGTGACAGGGAATCTTCGTAGACTTGTTCCACGAGTCCAAGAGGGTCATGGAGTATTTTGGTTGCCTGCATAAAAAGAGATGGACGGAGATCTTCGGGTCTATAATAAAAAACGTCTGTCTTTATGAAACAATCAAAGTGGGCAACTGTATGCGCGACAGTTGCGCCCAGATCCTCAAAAAACAGGACGTGGCCCCAGCGTCCCGGACGATTCAATTTGTCTGCAATAAAAGTTGCGTGTGTTTCTGGATTTACAACGATGCGAAGGTCAATATCCGAATAGAGATCGGAATCCCCTGCGGCTAGAGAGCCGCCGAGGTAGATCGCGAGAACATCTGTATCGCGGGTCAGGTCTGAGACCGCTGCATCCAACAAACCTTTCCTAAACTCCGGTAAGGCCAGATCGCGTTTCAAGTGTCGAGAATAAAACTCCATAACGTGCGGCCTCCTTGTCTGTCATTGGTCATTCAATGGAATATGGGGTAAGTTTATATCAGGTGCGTGTTCGGTGGAAAGGTCCATGCATGGTACACTGATTAAGAAATGACATCTCAGGCGGGGAGATTGCGATGAACATCCACGATGACCGATGTCGACTGGCAACATTGAAGAAACCGCTGGGCGTGAGT
>JAJYTO010000199.1 GCA_021793015.1 Bacillota bacterium | reverse complement strand
ATGCCATATCCGTTAATCGATACAGAGCGTTGTTGTTCGGCCCATTGCCGAAGGAAGGGGAAATCCGGTTCGTCCGCCCGAATAACCGCTATCATGGTGCGCAGGAAATCGTCCATTGAATGTATCCTTAGATCTTTCGATCGAACGATCCCGTCGGCGGTCATGGATCGAACCAGAAAACGGGTCAGTTCTTCCGGTGAGAACAGAGAGTGAATGCGCGTCATCAGTTCCTGCGCCTCAGCCGCGAACCTCGCTGCAGACACGGAGCCTGTCGCCTTGAGGGGCTGAGGATCGCTCCGTTCACGACGTTTTGGCTCGCGGTACAAGGAATCGGTATCCGTAAAACGCGGCCGAAAGAACGGCACCTCCGACATGCGTTTTACGAGCAGGTCAGCATCATCCGCAGGCAGAGCCGGCGTCGTTTGAAAACCCCCATGAACGTTGCCCTGGCGAGTCGCTGCGCCCCGCTCCCCGGACAGTGAGGGCACTGCCTTGAGAATCTCGATCAGCTTTCCTCGCACGTCGCGATCAGCGTTCAGCAAATACTGAATGCGGTCTACAGCGGCTCGGCTGTACCTCGCGTTGCGCCGATCGATCTCGCCCAAAACTTCATCCATGGAGCCAAATGTCTCAAGAATGTGATCCATCATGCGAATGCACTCGTACCGCGCGTCGGATTCACTGAATCCACTCTTATGGACGCAGAGCGACGATGCCAGTTGTTCGAGTATGGCGCCGTCTTGCAGCCACTGACGGAGCGTGGCCACGATGCGCGGCCGAAAGCGGTGCACGCTGTCCACAGTCTTCAAAGGATGGTATGTTTTCAGCGCCACCTGCAACTGGTACTCATCGAAATGTTCGGCGAGCAGGTCGCGTATGTCCCTGCGTTCACGCAGATGCTCGTAAAACTCATGAATGCCGTGGAGCAGCGCACGCAAGCTCTCCAGAAGCGCCTGCGTATTGTCATGAGCGGCCTGCAGCGCGGGATACATATACTCTCCACGCTCTTCGTGCGCCGTTTTCAGCGCGGAATATGTGCTATAGACGTAGGAATTGTATGGTCGTTCCTGTGGGTTGGCAAGTTGCCAGAGCGTCTCAAGAAGCGTGCTGGCATAGGGCGGCACAAGCAGCAACTCATCAAGCGACTGATCGTCCGGCACAGCCTTAAGCCACCCTGTTTCCACAAGGCGGCGAATCAGCGTATACGCGCGGGCGCTGATCGTATCAGGTTCAGCGTCGCCCGTGGACCGCGACCCAACTGAAGCGGCGGCCGCGGTTCCTTCCGCCGCCTCGTCCGACTGGCCTGAAGGGAACACAGCGCCAGAAGTCGTCGCCCCCTCCGCCATATCGTCGGGTTCCAGGGTCAGCAGTTCATTCTCCAGATCATGCATGATATACGTGGCCAAATCTGTCCGTCGAAAGCGCAGCTCAAATCGATAACAGTCGCGCAATACCATCAGCGCCTTGAAATACACACGCCTGTTCCTGGCCGCAAGAAGCGAAAACAGGCCTTCCGGCACCGCGTCGAAAACACTTCGCACCTATAGTCATCCTGTCCATGGTTGTTACAACCATTTTACGGCAGTGGGTCTCGGATGTACAGCGATCGGCGGATTCGGCCATGTGCGTCGTTCCTGTGTCGATCGCAGTTGTGCACTTCTTGTTGCGTTTCGCCTTAGCGCCAGTACATCGGCCGCTAAGTGTTTTCCTGTCAAATTCTTCTTTGCCATGGAGATGAATCCGAATCATCGCGAATCAATGGTGGGCTCCAATGCGATGCGAATGGTATTCGCCTCGGTTGTGGGCACCGTCTCTCCGCGATCATCTAAATACCACCGCATGGCAGACGGACGAGCTAACAATCGGAGCAAATCACTATGCACACGATCTGGAATCGCTCCAGACTCGTAGCGTTGCATGGTCATTTCACCCCAGCCGAGCAATCGGGCCATGGCGCGCTGCGAAAGCCCGTACTGTTGGCGAATGGCGCGAATGTCGGCGCCAGACAAGAGATGGTATCGTTGTCGGTACACGTCATAAGCGCGTTCCAAGTTCGCCTCATCCAGCGCTTCCTCAAACAAGCCCGTTCCACAAACGGAACATAGCAGCACTTCTGCCTGCACCGTTACGTCTTCTCCACGCACGGGATACGTTTCATCGATAAACTGTGAGCGACAGAGTTGCTCGCGACCGCAGACGTCGCAAAATCGAATCTTCTCCACGCATGTCACCTCTTCGGATAGTGTAGCGGCCTCTCGGCCGGATGGAACGATAGGCACACGCAACCGCGGTAGACATCGCATTTGCACTTGATATAAAACTCCGTTCCGTCAATGGTGCAACCAAATACAAAGAAATCTGACGATTGGTTGGCATCTTGATCCGGAAGTGGTCCTTGAACATAATCAGTAACGTGCAGATCCTCAAGAATTTGCTTGACATGGTGCGGTTTCCAAGCGAGTCGAGCCAATGCGTCTATGTTTTTCTTGCGCGGTACGAAATCCCACCGTCCCTGTTCCAGATAAGACCGGCAAGGTTGCAACCACTCTGCGATCTCCTGCAGTGTTGTCACGTCACCCACCCCGTCGTTCCTATCGCCAAATGCTACTATATGATGTCAAACAACGCGCGTCGTGTCAATATATTCGCTGTGGTTGTCGCTGTGGTATCAGGATCCATGCATCTTTTCCCAAGAGGTGTAGTCTTTCGACCCATGCTTTGCGTTTTTCCTCATCCTGCGCGATGGCCGGATGCTATCCATATTCACCTTCTGCACAGCAAAAGGGGTGGGAACGAAATTCCCACCCGGCAAACAGTCTGACTCATCAGTACGCTCCGACAGCTCCCGTGCCGGCGCCGTATCCGCCATATCCAGGCACCAGCAAGAAAAACAGAACAAAGATGATCAAAAACACAACCGCCCAACGCGTATAACCTCCGAAAGCTCCCACTGTGCATCCTCCTTGAAGCACGACATGCGGTATTCTATGATTGCGTACAAACTACCGTATGGGTGTTTGTACCGAGTGTAGGCATGGTGTTAAAAAGGCTCATCGCTGCCTGGCATGATTTGCTGTCTTTGGAAACACATAGTGTTACACTTGATAGAGTCACCTGAATGATTTCCATTCTAAGGAAACGAGGACGCGCCGTGAACTCCGACAACGATGCGGTCATTTCAATCCGCGACTTAAAGATGCTCTACGGAGACAAGCTCGTGTTGAAGGGAATTAATCTGGATGTGCGCCGCGGTCAGATCATCGGCTATATCGGACCGAACGGAGCCGGGAAAAGCACGACCATCAAGGCCATGTTGGGACTCGCGACAGGATACATGGGAGAAATTCGCATCTTTGGGCGGGACATCTCCGATGGAGACGTGGAGTATAAGCGCAGGATCGGTTATGTGCCGGAAACGGCGGAGATTTACGATGCGCTGACCGCAAGAGAATACTTAACTTTCATCGGGCGTTTGTATGGAATGGAGGAAGTACAGGCGGATCGAAAAGCGCAGGCCCTGATGCGGACTTTCGATCTTGCAGCGGTGTACGACGCGCGATTGGCATCGTATTCCAAGGGCATGCGACAGAGGGCGCTGCTGATTTCGAGTCTGCTGCATAATCCCGACATTTTGTTTCTGGACGAACCCCTGAGTGGATTGGACGCCAATAGCGTGATGGTTGTCAAAGATATTTTGGTCCGATTGGCTGCACAGGGAAAGACAATTTTCTACTCCTCGCACATCATGGATGTCGTTGAGAAAGTCAGCAACCGCATCATTTTGCTCGACTCGGGTCAGATCGTTGCCGATGGAAGCTTCGAAGAACTGCAAGAGCGCCTGAATGAAAAGTCTCTCGAGGAGATTTTCAATCAGATTACTGGCTTCCATGAACACAAGGACATCGCAGAGAAGTTTGTGTCCATCGTTCAAGAGGTGTAGGCGAGATGTAGGCGAGGTGTGAGCGATGAAAGAATTCCTATCTTTGAAGGTCATGGACCGATTGCGGAACGTTTTTGAGACATTGGGCTGCGACTACCCCGTCATGCGGCGTATCGTGCAGGTCAAACTGACCATGGACAGGCGAAGAGTTCCGACCATTTTACAGGGAACTTCCAGAAAGAAGAGCCGGCCGGAGTCGGAAGACAAGAACGGTTTCGTTCCCTCTCTGTTGCTGTATGCGTTTATGGGCCTGCTCACGGTGCCATTTGTGCTCATGAACCAAAACTACATGTTTCAAATGAGCGTCACGTTCGGTATCCTCATGTTTCTCATCATGAGCTCGATGGTAGCGGATTTTTCGTCCGTACTGCTGGACGTGCGAGACAGAGTCATCATTTCAACAAAGCCGGTGAACAGAAGGACGATGAGTTTTGCCCGCACTATCCATATCATGATCTATCTGTTCCTGTTGACCGGTTCCCTGGCGGGCGCGCCATTGCTGGCCGCATTGTTCGCGCACGGCATCGTGTTTTTTCTCTCTTTCCTGCTGGAAATCATTTTGATGGACATCTTCATCTTGGTTGTGACGGCGCTTTTGTACCTGCTGATTTTGAACTTCTTCGATGGCGAGCGCCTGAAGGACATCATCAATTACGTCCAGATCGCGCTGTCCATAGCGATCACGGTGGGTTACCAAATGATCGGAAGATCCTTTTACGTGATCCGGCTGCATATCGTCTTTCACACGGCATGGTGGCAGGCGGCAGTGCCGCCGTTTTGGTTCGGGTCCACGTTTGAGTGGATCATGCGCGGGCATGCCAGTCCGCTGTTGATTCTATTCTCCACGTTGGCCTTAACCGTTCCCATCGTCTCTTTTGCAGCCTACATCCGGTTGATGCCCGCATTTGAAAGGAAACTGCAAAAGCTCTCTTCAAGCAGCGCCAGAGGCGGAATGAAGAAACACGCATGGTCGCGGGCCATGTCCCGTATCATTTGTACGAGTAACGAGGAGCGGGCGTTCTTTGCATTCGCGTCTGTGATGATGGCGAGAGAACGGGAGTTCAAGTTAAAGGTGTATCCATCGCTGGGATTTGCCATGGTGTTTCCGTTCATTTTCATCTTCAATTCGGCATGGGCCAACGGGCTGAAGGACCTGGCGTCGAGCCGCTGGTATCTATCGATCTATTTGAGTGCGCTGATGATCCCTTCGGTTGTCATGATGCTAAAGTATTCTGGACAGTACAAAGCGGCTTGGGTATACAGGACGGCGCCCGTTCAAAGCATCGCCGCAATCTTTAAAGGAACCATAAAAGCATTCCTCGCGCGGCTCTTCCTGCCCATTTATTTGGTGGAGAGCGTTGTCTTTGTCGCGATTTTTGGAATCCGCGTTATCCCGGATTTAGTCGTCGCTTGCTTGAGCATGCTGCTGTATGCTGTTATTTGCCTCCAATTCACACGAACGAGTCTGCCGTTCTCTGAACCATTTCAAGTGGTCCAGCAAAGTCAAAGGTATGTTGTCCTGCTCTTGCTTTTGCTCATTGGCGTATTCGCCGCCATTCATTTTGTGTTTACGCTTATACCTTTTGGCGTCTATATTTACATGTTCCTGTTGGTGTTGCTCAGTGGAGCGGTTTGGGGCGCAGGGGTGGGTTTTCGCAACGAGAAGTTGCTTTATGACCCGACTTCGCAGCTCTATCCTGTTCGGCGAGGGGAATGAGTATGTCAATACAGTGGACGCCCATGGCTTTTGTTTACATTGCCGTCATGTATGATGAGTGCAACAGTGGCCAAGATGCAGTCCGTAACAGAAGTAATGTGTCAATAAAAGAACAACATGAATCGTCATGAATTGTATACAAACGTATGCAAATTGCCTATAATTGTCGTGGAGGGATGTATTATGGCGGAGACATTCCGTAAACGTAAAGTTGAGGATTTCATTAGAAGACTTAACGTGAGAGAATCAATTTTACGGAAGCAACTTCTTCAACGCGAGTTTGCAACAAATGAGCAGTTTTTGCAGGGACAGCTTAGCGCCGTGGATGCAATCATTCAAGAGCTGGTTGAGGAATTTGACTTGAACTCCGTAGAGTCCAAGGAGCTTAGTGAACGGGAATGGGTTCAGGAGGCGACAAGGAGTCTGTCCTTTGAATTTTTGAACGATCCGTCAGAAGATATCTACACGTTAAACGATGGGCGACGGATCGATGATTCTAAATAAAGTGGTGTTAGTTCCATTTCCCTTTGATGATCTGTCTGCGAGCAAGGTCCGACCTG